>JAJYEK010000005.1 GCA_021785795.1 Pseudomonadota bacterium | reverse complement strand
CTTCACGCGAGGAAAAACTGATGAACCGTTTCAGCAAGTCCGTCATTGCGACCAGCATCGCGATGTGTAGCGCAACGGCGTGGGGAGCCGGCAAGACGCCGACCCTGGGCGATGTCCTGCAGGCTTCGGGCATCACGTTCAGCGGCTATATCGACACTTCCTACAGTTATCTCACCGGAAACGGGCTTTTTACCAGTGGCACGGCCAATCGGGTCTATGACGCGCAACACAACGGCTTTGACCTGCATACGATCGACCTGTCGGCCTCCGATCTGCCGGCCAGCGGGTTCGGCGGCATGGCGCAGCTCGATTATGGCACCGATGCGACCGTCGACAGTTCCGCGGGCCTCCCGGGCGCGGTTGCCGGATCGGGCAACACCGAGGTCGACGTGCAGCAGGCCTACTTCCAGTACGCCACCGGCCCCCTGACCGTGATGGCGGGCAAATTCGCCACGCTGGCGGGGGAAGAAGTGATCTCCAGCCCGCTCGACTACAACTTCACGCGCGGCATTCTCTTCGGCTATGCCATACCTGCCACCCACACCGGCGTGCGCGCCAACTATGCCATCAACAGCAACTACAAGCTCATCGTGGGCGTCAACAACGGCTGGAATGTCGTCACGCCGACGGCAACCACCGGGTACGGCAAAACCCTCGAACTCGGCTTTCAGGCTACGCCCATCAAGCCGCTTTCGCTCACCGCCGATGTCTACAGCGGCGATGCCGGGGGCTTCACGAGCGGCACGGCGGCTCCATCCGGCGTAGTCGGGCGCCGTGACCTGCTGGACCTGGTGGCCAGCTACACCGTCACCGACGCGCTCACCCTGGCGGCCGAGGGCGACGAGGGCCAGCAGCAGAACGCCATGGCAGTCGGGTCCAGCGCCAAATGGGACGGCGTCGGGGGCTGGGCCAATTACGCCATCAACAGCCGCTGGCGCGTGGCCGGACGCCTCGAGTACTTCAACGACAAGAACGGATTCACGACCGGCATCCCCCAGAAATGGAAAGAGGGCACCCTGACGCTCGCCTATATGCCGACGGCGCAGGTGGAACTGCGCGGCGAAGTACGTTACGACAAGTCGGACAAGCCCGTATTCGAGATGGTCAACGGGACTTCCAAGGACAGCCAGTCTTCAGTGGGCGTGGAAGCCCTGTATAAATTTTAACCTGGCTCTTCGCAGATTAGCTCGGGCAATGATTACGGCACTAGAGCGGATTGATACTTGAAAATGCGGGCCCAAAACGACTCCGACTGCGGCCGGAGAATTGGCATGATTGGTCGGTGCCGACGTGTGAGCCAAAACGTCGATACGGCAGGTGGGTATGGCGTTTCGGGTTTTGGCCGCACCACACGTTGCGCGGCATCTTCAGGAACCCGCAAGCCCGTGACGTCGCCTGCGCCCGGAGCAGTACCGCAGACGTGGGAAAAGGGAACAGGATATCTTCGAATGGATCGAAGTGCTCCAAAAACCGCAACGTTGTCATTCGACCATAGGCTAGCGTTCACCGGCTGAGTGCGGGGCGATGAGGAAAGGTGCTTCGACGGGCGTCCACGAAGACCGCGGAAGTGAAGTCCGCAGACCCGATTGTGGAGGATTTTCCGTCGGCTCAGGAGTAAATTGGGGCAGCCGATGCACCGCTGTCCCGGGAAACCGGGGCGGGCAAAGGACAAGGCCGCGGGAGTCGCTACGGCGAGGCCGGTTGCGGACCGGCCGCTGTTGGGAAGTAAACCGGCCAGATGAGCCAGCCGCTTTCCGCTTCGGGGCCGCAACGCATGAAAGGTGAGTTACGTACAGAAAGTTGTGCGTCGGACTATCCGCCGGATGGTGCCGATTCCCGCCGGCATCTGCTGCGACCAGGGCTGTCTGTGCGCGTCGCGCCATTTCGCGTGGCGCGACTTTGGGCGCGCGTGCGGCTGAAAAGGATCCGTGGTTCTCAGGCAGGGTTCCCCTGCAGCCAGGAGGGATCGCATTGGCATGGACGGAACCGCCCCGATGAGTGAGCAGCGTCCCGATCCTGACCGCCTGCTCGAACGGGTCCAGAAGGAGGACACGCAGCGGCAACGTGGCCGGTTGAAGATATTTTTCGGTGCTTGCGCCGGGGTCGGAAAAACGTTCGCCATGCTGTCGGCAGCGCACGCACTGAAGACCCAGGGCCTGGATGTCGTGATCGGCCTGGTCGAGACGCATGGTCGGTCCAATACCGCCGAACTCCTGAAGGGCCTCGAGATGCTGCCCCCGAAAAAGGTCGAGTACCGCGGCCGGCAGCTGACGGAATTCGATCTCGACGGGGCGCTGGCACGCAAGCCCGCTATGGTCGTCGTCGATGAGCTCGCGCATTCGAACGTGCCGGGAAGCCGTCACGCGAAGCGTTGGCAGGATGTCGAGGAGCTGCTCGACGCGGGCATCGGCGTATACACGACAGTCAACGTCCAGCACCTCGAGACCCTGAATGACGTCGTCGGCCAGATCACGGGGATCCGGGTTTGGGAAACGATTCCCGACACCGTGTTCGACCGCGCCGACGAGGTGACTGTCGTCGACCTACCGCCGGATGAGCTGTTGCAGCGGCTCAAGGACGGGAAGGTCTATGTCCCCCAGCAGGTGGAAGACGCCGCCCGCAATTTCTTCCGCAAGGGCAATCTCATCGCCCTGCGCGAGCTGGCGTTGCGCCGGACCGCGGACCGGGTGGACGCGCAAATGCGCGAGTACCGGGAGGACAAGTCGATCCGCAGCGTGTGGCAGGCGAAGGAGCGCCTGCTCGTGTGTGTGGGGCCTGGTCCGGATAGTGAGAAGCTGGTGCGGGGTGCAGCCCGGCTTGCGGCCAACCTGCATGCGGACTGGATCGCGATCTATGTCGAAACGCCACGCCTGCAGCGCCTGCCGAGCGCCGCGCGGGATCGTATTCTCAAGACCCTGCATCTGGCGCGCGATCTGGGTGCCGAAACGACCACGATGGGCGGATCCGATGTCGCCGCCACCCTGCTCAGCTATGCCCGCAGCCGTAATGTCTCCAAGCTGGTCATTGGCCGGACCTCGCGTCCGGTGTGGCGGCGGCGCTTCGCGACCCCGGTAGCCGAGCAGCTTTCGCTGACAGCCCCGGAGGTCGACGTCTATGTCGTCGGCTACGAGCCGGCCGGTCCGCAACCGGCTGCCGGGGGAAGCGCTGCGGAGGTGCGCAGGCTTGCGGGCAGCGAGAGACGGCGCAGCAACAGACGCGGCTATCTTGTCGCTGTGGCTTCGTGCGCGATCACAACTGCGGTGGCCGTGCTGTTGGCCCAGCGCGTGTCCCTCACCAACATCGCCATGCTCTACCTGTTGAACGTGATGCTCGTCGCATTCCGCTACAGCCGCGGACCGGCGGTGCTGAGTTCCGTGCTGGCGGTGCTGACATTCGATTTTTTCCTCGTTCCGCCACAGCTGTCCTTTTCGGTGTCGGATGCCCAGTACGTCATCACGTTCCTGGTCATGCTGGCGATGGCGCTCGTGATCAGCAATCTGGCCTATAACTTGCGCTACCAGGCGCGGATCGCGACACTGCGTGAGCGGCGAGCCCGGTCGCTGTACGAGGCCGCGCGCGAACTGAGCGGCGCGGTCCAGACCGAACAGATCGTGGAGATCGCCAACCGGAATATCCAGGGTGTATTCCAGGCGGAGACGGCGGTGCTGCTGCCGGACCTGTCTGAACGGATCATGTATTCACCGCCCCCGGGCGGCAATCAGACCATGCCGCAGATTGACACGGCAATCGCACAGTGGGTCTTCGACCACCAGCAGCCAGCGGGATACGGCACCAACACACTGGCGGCGAGCCCGTTCTATTACCTGCCCCTCAAGGCGCCAATCCGCCCACGCGGAGTGTTGGCGCTAGCGCCGCGCAACCCCCGCCTGGTGTTCGTGCCCGAGCAGCACCGGCTGCTGGAGACGTTCGCGTCGCAGATAGCGCTGGCGCTCGAACGGGTGCACTTCGTGCACGTGGCGCAGGAGGCGTTGATGAAGATCGAATCAGAGCGTTTGCGCAATTCGCTGCTCAGCGCGATCTCGCACGACCTGCGCACGCCGCTCACGGCACTGGTCGGTCTGGCGAGCACGCTCGCGCGCGGCGCCGATCTGCCGGAGCACAGCCGCCGGGAACTCGCGCAGGCAGCCGCGGACGAGGCGATGCGGATGAGCAGCCTGGTTACGAACCTGCTCGATATGGCTCGTTTGCAGTCCGAGGGAGTGCATATCAACCGCCAGTGGCATGTGCTGGAGGAGATCGTGGGCAGTGCGCTACGCGCGCTGGGCAAGCCACTGGCGGGCCGCGACGTCCGGGTATCGCTGGACGCCTCGCTCCCGCTGATCTATGTGGACGGCGTGCTGATCGAGCGCGTGCTGTACAATCTTGTCGAAAACGCGGTGAAATACACCCCGGCGGGGAGCTCTATCCGCATTGCCGGGCAGGTCCGGGATGGCGATCTGGCAGTATCGGTTGAGGACGATGGAGCAGGTCTTCCGGCCGGCATGCTGGAGAGCATTTTCGAGAAATTCACCCGCGGCGAACGGGAGTCGTCGACGGCGGGCGTGGGCCTGGGGCTGGCGATCTGCAAGGCCATCGTGCAGGCCCATCACGGCCGGATCTGGGCGGAGAATGTGCACGGAGGCGGCGCGCGGTTCACCTTCACGCTTCCCCTGCTCGAGCCTCCGGCGGTGCCGGAACATATTGAAACCGGCAACGACCAGCCGCCAGGAGTGGAATGACGACCAGTCAGCGCGTGGCGATCATCGTCGAGGACGAGAAGCAGATCCGGCGGTTTCTGCGCACCTCGCTCGAAGGCGACGGATTCGTGGTCTACGAGGCCGACAGCGGCCGCCAGGGGCTGGTCGAGGCCGCTACGCGCCAGCCGGATCTTCTGATTCTCGACCTCGGTCTGCCGGACATGGACGGAGTGGACGTGATACGTGACCTGCGTGCCTGGTCGGATCTGCCGATCATCGTGCTGTCGGCGCGCACCGGTGAAGCGGCCAAGATCGATGCCCTGGATGCCGGCGCGGACGACTATCTGACCAAGCCGTTCGGTGTGGGGGAACTGCTGGCCCGTGTGCGGGTCCTGCTGCGCCGGTCCTGCGGGTTGCCGGGTGCGACCGACAGCAGCGAATTCCGCTTCGGGGAGGTGCGCGTTGATCTGCAGAAGCGGCGCGTGTTCCGTGCGGATGCGGAGATTCATCTGACTTCGACGGAATACCGGTTGCTGGGCATCCTCATACGCAATGCCGGCAAGGTGCTCACGCACCGCCAGCTGCTGAGGGAGGTCTGGGGGCCGGCGCACGTGGACAGCAGTCATTATCTGCGTACCTACATGGCCCACCTGCGACAGAAGCTCGAATCCGACCCCGCCCGACCCAAGCACCTCATTACCGAAACCGGGGTGGGCTATCGTCTCATGGAATGACACCTGCCGTGGTCATCGGCAGCCGCCGAAGCAGCGGTGCCGGAACCGGTTTTCCGGTATCATCCGCGGGCCGGATCCGACTGTCGGCCCGACACGGCTGGCTGCGACCGTGTTCGCGCGCACGGCTGGCAGTCCAGTCCGGATGTGGCTGACCGGACCGTGCCGGATCGGGACCGGTTGCCGCCCCTAACGTTCGTTCGGATATCGTCGATGCCGGAAATGGTGCCGCTGTGGAAGCAGGTGCTCCGGAGTCCGGTGCTGTTTCTGGCCACGGGCTTCGGGGCTGGGCTCGCGCCGCTTGCGCCCGGCACAGCCGGCAGCCTGATGGGCTGGCTGACCTATGACGCAATTTTGAGACGCCTGTCGTTGCCGCTGCGGGGCGCTTTGGTCTGCGCCGGTTTCGCCGCGGGCGTCTGGGCTTGCGGGCGCAGTGCGCGCGTGCTGGGCCGGGCAGATCCGCCACAGCTGGCGTTCGACGAAGTGGCGGCCATGTGGCTCGTGCTGTGTGCCCTGGACTGGTTCTCCCGGCAACGGGCAGGCTGGCACATCCAGGCGGCGGCCTTCGTTCTCTTCCGCCTCTTCGATATGGTCAAGCGCGGACCGGTCGGATGGGCGGACCGTCATGTGAAAGGGGGCTTCGGCATCATGCTGGATGACGTGGTCGCGGCAGCGTTGACGCTGGCCGGCCTGTACGCCGTTCTCGCGGTGGTTTCGCGGATCTGATCCCCGCATGCGGTGCTTTTTCCGGCGGTATCCCGGCCCTGTGCGACTGCACCCGAGAGATCCGGCCGGATTCCGGGCGGGGGATTTCGCCGGCGATCTTCGTTGCGGCAGGATCCTTTTCCGTCCTGGATTCAGTGGCAATGGCCCGCGGATCATCGGATAATAGGCGCGACTGGCGCGTCTCCCGCCGTCGGGGCGGGCAGAGGGATCCCGAAGTCGCGCGCGACTTTTCCGGGGCGCCAGTAATCCTGCCGCAAATTGCCGGGCGGGTGTGATTTCAGGCGGCACCAATCGACTGCCGGTATCTATGCCGATGCACAATCATCAATGTCGTACCCGGACCGGTCGGGATATGCCAGGGTGCCCGATGAGCGACAACGGAAACGTTCAGGCGCCATGCCGCTGCGTGTCGAAGAGCGTCCGCTGATCAAGGCGCGCTTGCGCGTCTATCTGGAATCGCTCGAGGTTCCGGAGGAGCTGATCGCAGCATGGATCAGCGAGGCCGGCGAGGGTGCTGTCAACGGGGATGAGGCATTCCTGCGCCTTCAGGAGATTATGGCGCGCCAGGAGGCGGCCGCAGGAACATGCGCGGACACGGTTGCTGCGGCAGGGCGCTTCCGGCTTCGCCTCTGGCTGGGCGCAGCCGGACAGCGGTGCATCGCCGCCGACCTTGCTGCCGGACCGCCGCTGGCGCGCCGGTCCATGGCTTCGGAACGATGGCGGTCGCGGACGAAAGCGGCCCCGTCCATGCCGTGGCGCGGGGCGATGCTGGCGCTGCTCGTACTGGTTCCGAGCTACATCGCCAGTCAGTTCATGTTCCAGGTGCTGCCGCATCCGGGCGTGGGCTGGCTGAACGCCTGTCTCGCGGTCGTTTTCGGACTGCTGTTCGGCTGGATCTCCATCGGCCTGTGGATCTCCCTGGCAGGTGGCGCGGTGCTGGCATCATGGCGGCGTCCGGCACTTGCGCACCGGCACGATGCTCCGGCCCGGGACGGCGCGCGGACGGCGGTCGTGATGCCGGTATTTCGCGAGGATCCGGCGCGCGTATGTGCCGGCCTGGAAGCCATATATCGGTCGCTCACCGAGACCGGCTGTCTGGCACAGTTCGATTTCTTTTTGCTGAGCGACAGCGACAGCGCCGACGCCTGGGTGGAAGAGGAGCGGGCGTGGGCGCTGCTGCGCCACCAGCTGGGTCCGCAGGCGCGGGTGTTCTATCGCCGGCGTCGCAGCAACATCAAGCGCAAGAGCGGCAATATCGCGGATTTCTGCCGCCGCTACGGCGGCCAGTATCGGTACATGGTGGTGCTGGATGCAGACAGTCTCATGAGCGGTCAGGTGCTCGCGCGCCTGGTCGAGGTCATGGAGGCCAATCCGGGCGTGGGGTTGATCCAGACGCTCCCTGCCGCCATCCACCAACGCACGCTGTTCGGCCGGATCCAGCAGTTCGCGAACCGCCTCTACGGTCCGGTGTTCGCCGCCGGACTGCATTTCTGGCATATGGGGGAGGGCCACTACTGGGGTCATAACGCCATCATCCGGGTTGAGCCGTTCATGCGCCATTGTGCGTTGCCGCGCCTGCCGGGCAAAGGGGCGCTCGGTGGCGAGATCATGAGCCACGATTTCGTGGAAGCAGCCCTGATGCGCCGCGCCGGCTGGGGGGTGTGGCTCGAGCCGTGGCTCGAGGGCAGTTATGAAGAGGTGCCGCCGACGCTGCTCGACGAGCTCAAGCGCGACCGGCGTTGGGCACAGGGAAATCTGCAGCACACGCGGCTCATGTTCGCCCGCGGGATCGCGTTTCCGCATCGGGCCGTTTTTCTGAGCGGCATCATGTCCTATGTCTCGTCCCTGCTGTGGCTGGCATTCCTGCTCCTGTCGAGCGTCGAGGTGGTGGCGCACCGGGTCGTGACGCCCCAGTATTTTCCGAAGCGCCACATGCTGTTCCCGGTCTGGCCGGTATGGCATCCGCATTGGGCGCTTGCCCTGTTCTGGTTCACGATGGCGATCCTGTTTCTGCCAAAGCTTCTGGCGCTCTTGCTAGTGGTCTTGCGCCGGCGCGCGCGCCAGTTCGGCGGCATCGTACCGCTCATTGCCAGCGTCATCCTGGAAACCGCGATGTCGGCGCTGCTCGCGCCGGTGCGCATGTTGTTCCATGCGCTATTCGTGGTGTCGGTCCTGACCGGCCGAAAGACGGGCTGGGGTCCGCAGGTGCGCGGCGATCAGGGTACCTCGTGGCGCGAGGCATTGCGCCGGCATGCGCCCGGCACCCTTCTGGCGGCAGTCTGGGGCGGCGGCATTTTTCTGCTGAGTCCGGGCTACTTTTGGTGGCTGATGCCGATCATTGCCGCCTGGCTTGTGGCGGTCCCGCTGTCGGTATGGCTGAGCCGTACCGGCCCCGGTCTGGGGGCGCGCAGGCTGCGGCTGTTCCTGACACCCGAGGAGATCCGGAAGCCGCCGCTGCTGTGTCTGTACGAACGGATCCGCGACCGGTCACCGGCGCGGCCATGCACTCCGGCGCGGGGCTTTATCGCTGCGGTGGTCGATCCCGGCGTGAACGCGCTCCATTGCGTGCTTGTTGGGCCTCGGCCCGCGCCCGGTGAAGCCGTGACGCTGCAGCGCCGACTTATGCTGACGCGCGCCCTCAGGGGCGGGCCGGATGCGCTTGATGCCCGTGACCGGCTGCGCCTCCTGGGCGACCGCGATACCCTGGTAGCGCTGCACTGGCGGATCTGGGCGCAGCAGGGGCCGGCGGCCGCCTCATGGTGGTCCGGCATCCGGCCGGCTGCAGGATTGGCGCTGTCGCAACGGGACCGGTCAGCGCTGCCGCCCGAGATGTGGCGGCAGGCCGGCGTTGAACGCCGCGGAATCAGCGGGGAAAGGGGTGGCGGATGAAAAGGTTGGGCATCACGATGGTCGCCGCGATGACGGCTGTCCTGGGTGGCTGTGCGCTGCCAGTGACGGTGCGGCACGCCGATGCGCGTGCGCAGGAGGCGCTCCGGCAGAGCGGGCGGGCACTCGCAGTGGCCCACCGGGAAGCTGTCCGGCGCCGACAGGCGTTAAGTGTGTTGCGGAGCCAGCTGGCGGAGCTGGAGGCACGGCAAGCGGCGCTCGCTCGGGCACTGTACGCCCAGCGGCGCGGCGTCGCCGGCGCGCCCGCGCCGGCCGCGGCATGGGGCCAGACGCAGTTGCGTACCGACCGGATCTTCAAGACCGTACTCGCGAGGGCGAGCGCCCTGGCGGCACGCCCTTACCAGGATCCACCCCCGATCCCTCCGGTTCTGAAATCGCTGAGTTACACCGACTACGGCAAAATCGGTTTCCCGGGGCGGCTTCCGGGGTGGCGCAAGGGCACACCTTTCCACGTCAGTCTCTACCCAGCCGGCTATCTGTTCACTTGGCCAACCGAAGTCCATGTGATCACCGGCAGTCACAGCGTGCTTGCCCGGTTGCCGGCGGTCGTGAGCGGAGACCCGCAGCTCGCGCAGCAGCTGCCGGCCTCGGTGCCCACCGCAGGTTTCAGTGTCTACAGTCACGCCGCCGGTACGCCCCTGGTCAAGGAGTTTCTGTCATTTCTCGGAGCCAGCTATTTCCGTGCCGTGGGCCTGGGTGAGGTCTGGGGGTCGTCGGCGCGTGGAGTAGCCGTCGATACAGCGCTTCCGCACCGCCGGGAGGAGTTTCCCTATTTCCGGGAATTCTGGATCGTGGCGCCAGGCCCGAATGCCCGGCATCTCGGCTTTTGTGCCCTGCTCGACAGTCCATCCCTTACCGGCGCCTACCGATTCATCGTGCGTCCTGGCCGAAGCACAGTGATGGACGTGAAGGCGGTCCTGTTCGAGCGCCACAAGGTGCGCAGGCTCGGCATCGCACCGCTCACCAGCATGTTCCTGCAAGGCCGTTTCAGTACCCGGCGCTACAACCGCCTCATCCGCAGCGCCCACGATTCCGACGGCCTGCTGATCGATACCGCCAAGGGAAGGCGGCTGTGGCGGCCGTTGCGCAACCCGCACACGCTGGCGGTGGTCCGCTTTCCGCTGCGGGATCCGCGTGGCTTCGGCCTCATGCAGCGCGCGCGCCGCGCGCAGGACTACCGTGTTCTCGGCATGCATTACGAAAACCGGCCGAGCGTCTGGGTCCGTCCCGAAGGCAGCTGGGGCAGCGGACACCTGCTGCTGGTGGAACTGCCTTCCGACTCGCAGTCGAACGACAACATCAGCGCGTTCTGGGTGCCTGGCCGCCAGGCACCCCCTGGCCAGCCGTTCGCGTTCCGCTACCGCATCGTCTGGAGTGGCGCGACGCCGTCGGGGGCGAAGTTCGGCTATGTCTCGTCTAGCCGCTACAGCTACAACGCGCGGCTGGGCCGCGAAACCTACATTGTGGATTTTCGCGGCAAGCGCCTGGCGGATCCGGCGCTGTCTTCGGTCCGGCCAGACGTCCGGATTCAGGGGCCGGCACGGGTCACCAACGCCTGGGTCACCCGCAACGGGGCGCCGGGACACTGGCGGCTCGAGTTCGAGGTGCAGCGCACCGGGTCGGGTAGCGCCACGATCCAGGCGGCGCTGGCCGAGGGCGGTGGGCGCCTGACGGAAATCTGGGCCGATGACTTTCCGCTGCGCTAGGCGGGCGCCGGGCACCGTACTGCCGGCGCCCGGCGCTGTCGTGGCGGTGCACTGCGCCGGCTATCTGAACTCGATGAACAGAGCCGAGGTCCACACCTTCGCGTCATCCACCTGACGCGCCAGCAGATATACCGGACGAAAACCGTGCGGACCGTTCCTGGGCTCGATCTCGAAATGTCCGGACACCTCGCGCGGAGGCGGGGTGTCGCTCATGCGCTCGAACGCCAGAAACATTTCGATGCCCGGAAGATCCCGTTGCAACCGGCCCTGCTCCAGAAGTTCCTGTCCGGTGATCTCCCAGGAGAACGCGGGGCAGTGCACGAACGGGTTTCCCTTGGCCGGATCGCCGACCTTGACGTAGCCGTCGATAGTTCCTTCCACCCGCAGCACGCTGCGGGAGAGATCGGAAATATCGATCTCGATTGCGTCGACATCCCCGTAGGTATCGCTCCGGAAGCCGATCTGGGTGGCGCTCTCGCGCCAGCAGGTTTCCTCGATATGCTCGAAGCCACTGCCGACGAAGTCGTTGATTACGCCGTTGGAGACGGTGATCCTGCCCTGCCAGGCCGCCACGCGGTAGCGGTCCTTGACCCGTGCCCCGCCCCAGCGGAGCCGGATCCGGCGCTGCGAGTAACCCAGTTCCTGCTGCAGGTCGCGGCGCCAGATTGCGCCTCCGTGGTCGCAGGCGATAATCTCATCCCAGCCGGCATTGCCGAGGAATCGGTATTCCACAGTCGCCTTGCCGGTGTGCGGAAACTCATCGCCCATGATGTAGGTGCCGCAGCGGGTGATGCCGAATGTGCGTTCGCCGGTGGAGGCAAACGTATGCCGGGCGCGCAGCGCCTTGGCGATGTCCTGGCGGGTGAGCGCCGGGGCGATCACGCCGGAAATGCCGCCCTTGGTGCCGAAAACGGCTGTCCCGGGCACGCCGCCGCCGCAGCGGCCGCGGTGCTCATCACCCGCCATGGAGGCGCCGATTTTGTAGCCGCGCGCCATGGCATCCTGGTACAGCCATCCGAAGTGGCCCCATGATGAACCGATCTCGATGAGCCGTTCGAGCTTGGGGTGGTGCCAGTCGAGAATGCAGCGTCGTCCCCCGACGTGGGGAATCAGCAGGTGCCCCTCGGGATCCTTCGCGTACGCGGCCCAAAGTTCCTCGAGCGGCCAGGCGCCGGGTTCGACCTGGGAACCCTTGGTGTCCTCGTTCCAGTCCACCGAGCGCACATGGTCGCCGTTCTTCAGGAACGGAAACTCGGGTTCACCGTCATGCAGGAACACGACGTTATGATCGCCGCCGGCGCAGGAACTGCCGCACCACTCGGTGCCCGGATAGGCGACAAAGGAACCATCGGTGCTGATTTTGCGGATCAGGCTGACGGTTTCCTGCCAGCGCTCGGTGGTGATGTTGAAATCGTTGTGCGCGAATGCGAGCACGTCGAGGCCGGTTACGTCGCGCCCGTAGGTCAGGTTGTAGCGCGTGCTGTTCGTGCCGATGGTGTCCTCGGAGTGCACGTGCAGGTCGGTGTAGTAGATGCGCGGCATGCCGAGCTTCTTGTCGATGGTGACGAAGAAGGTTTTCGGCTTGACCCTGGGATGATGCGGCAGGGATGCGGTCACGGCAAGCTCTCCGGCCTCGCGCGCCGGCAGGTCCTCGAGCAACAGCACCGCCCAGCCCTGGTTGGACAGCTCCGTTTTCTTCTCGTACACCGGCCTGCCGTTCAGCGTGGCGCTGATCTCGATCTGTTCGCCCTGGTTCCAGCAGGTATTGCCCCACTCGTCCTCGGCGCGCACGCGCAGCGGGAACTGCTCCCCGGAGCGGACCAGACGCGGACCGGCCCATTGCAGCTGTGCCGGGACGCCGGGTACGACCTGGATCACGAGGTCGGGCCGCACGGCCGCAAAGCGCGAGGTGCCGAGCGGATCGACATAGCAGCGGATCCGGAAATTTTCCTCGACGAACGTCTGCACCCGCGTGCCCGGACCGCCGAAGCGCCGGTCGCCGAGCCGGATTACGATATGATCGCCGGCCTTGAGGTAGCCGTCGAAGGTGTCCACGATCACCGCCTTCTGGAACGGGCGTTCATGGCCCTTCTGGTCGAAGCGGACCTTGATAGCCTGGACGGTTGCCGGAGACTGGCCCGCGAGCAATGGCCCGGCATGATACTCGGCCGATATGTAGTTCGCCCCCTTGGGGTCGCTCGTCTGGAACAGGGCCCAGTCGGAATAGAACCGGAACGTTGCCTTGAACCACGATCCGTCCGCCATGCCGGAGGCGCCGACCTCGTAGTCTATGATGATTTCCTGCCAGGAACCGGCGACAACCTTCTCGACATTGCAGTGCACTGTTCCGAGGAAGGGCATGTCCTTGGTCTTGGCATACAGGCCTGGCGGGGCGATGTACTGGCCGAGGCACTTTTCGAGTTCGCTGTCTGTCATCTTTTTCATGAGTTTCTCCTGCATCAATACGAATGGCCGGGCGGTGTTGGCGGTGTCCGGGGCGCTACATCGGAAATCCGATCAGCTTGAGCCACACGGGCTGGACGAGTATTACGTAGACGTTGGCAATGATTGTCAGCGGGGCGCCGAATTTGACGGCCTCCCAACCGGAAGTCCCCGATGCGCTCCAGGCGATGAGGAATGCCGTGATCGAAATCGGCAGGAAAAACGCGTACTGCATGCAGTTGATGACGACCAGCGAGAACGGCAGGACGTTGACGTGCAGCACCCCGGCCAGCCCGACTGCCAGCGGTACGAACGCTGCGCCTGCTGCCACCGCGCTGACGATGCCGGCCCGGGGAATGTGGAAGCTGAATATCAGCAGGAAAAGCACCGCCAGGATCGGCAGGCCGGTGTTCTGGAACGGGACGATCACGCCGTGTGCCAACCAGGTGACCGTGCCGGCGGAATAGAGCGCGGTGCCGAGAGAGATCGCTCCGCCGAGCAGCATAAGCACGTCCCACAGCATGTATTTGCTCACGTCGTCGTATTTGATGCCACCCCATGGCGCGAACATCAACGACGATGCCAGCAGGGCGGTCATGCCTGGCTTGACCCAGCCCGTTATCCACAGCGTCATCCCGAGGGCAAGGCACAGCAACGTCCAGATCTCGGGCCAGGTGATGCTTCCCAGCTCCCGTTTTGTGGCAGCCATGCCCGCTTCGAGACCCGGTATGTCCAGTTTCTGAAGCTTGAAGTAGCGGATCACGTAGAGGTAGAGGATCGGCAGCAGGCCCCACAGAGGGAGATTGAGCCAGAACCATTTCGCCCAGGAGATGCTGATATGCTGTGTGGTCTTGAGATACGCCGTGAGTATCAGGTTCGGAAATGCGCTCGTGAGCATCAGTGGCCCGATGAACAGGGGCACCAGTCCCGCGATCAGATAGAGTACCGCAGTGTTGATGCGCTTCACCTCGGGCAGGTGCTCCTTGCCCTCGGTGAGCGATGAGATGCCCTTGCACATGGGTAGAAACAGGGCGCTTTCATTCACGACCGGCAGGAACGGCTGTGTGGCGACCTCGGCGAGCATGAGTCCGAGCAGCACCCGGGTCACGCGGTTCGATCTCATCGCAGACGCCACGGAGCAGGTGATTCTCTTGCCGAGTGGCGTGCCCATCATGACTGCTGCGATGGTGAAGGCGCCCGCGGCAAGAAAGAAGATGTCGGTGTTGAATGCCTTGAATGCGTTCGGAACCTTGATGTGCGCGAACACCACCAGCAGCAGCGGCGAGGCCAGGCCCACCACGGCCTTGGGCAAGGCGCCGGAGACCATGCAGACGATGAACCAGAGGAATACGCCGAGCACTGTCTGCGCTTCAGGCTTCAGGCCGGAGATCGCTGGTCCGTAATGCAGTCCCAGCAGGACGGAAAAGGCGATGATAAGCCCCATGATCTGTCTGGTGCGAACGCCGGATGCGACGGCTGTCTCCGGTCTAGCGGTATTGGCTGCTGCAGTTTCCATGATGGGTCCCCTGTGCGCTTGTAAGATGTGCCGACCTGTTTTGATGGATTGCATTGATGCCGATATCAGTAACTAGAATGAGAATACAGGAAGTTTCGGCGGCGGTATGTCACAGGAGTGACAACCCGGCCGGCGGTTGCGGGACGTGGCCGCCGGCCCGGGCGCCAGTGCCTCGGAAAACGCGGAAATCCAGCCCCGAGGGGGCTTCTGGGCAGCGGTATAATAAAGGTATGCAACACCGACGTCCGGTTCTATAAAAAATTGTCGTCCAGGCGACAATTTTTTATAGAATGCCTGATCAATACTGGATGGTATAACGGTACTGGAGGGACGTCCGATGTTCGAAGGTTTTGATCCGCCCTGTGCAGTTGCCGACCCGGTGTTCACGGCACCGTCGGATATCTTTTCCAGGATCGCCCCGGAGGATTTCGCCGATCTCCTGGCGCTCGCCACGGTCCGCCACATCGACAAGGGGGAGTTCGTCTTCCGGGCGGGTGATCCCGGCCGGAATGTCTACTTCCTGCGCGGGGGGCGGGTGAAGATCTACCAGGCTTCGGCCCTCGGACGGGAGGTGATTCTGTGGTTCTGTTTCCCAGGAGAGATCTTCGGACTGACCGAGGTGGTGCAGGGCGGGGGCAGGGTGGTGAACGCCCAGTCTTGCGAGCGGGCCGAAGTGCTGTGCATCGCGCGTACGCAGTTCAAGGATTATCTCGAGTCCCACAGCGCGGTATCCTTCGTGGTCATGCAGGCGCTGTCCTGCCGCATGCGCGTCCTGGGCGACATGCTCGTCAACCTGATCGATGACGACGTGAACAGCCGGATCATCAAGCTGATGTTGCGGCTCAGCGCTTGTCACGGATCCCGGGTTGGGGACGAGGTGCACCTCAATATCCGCATGACCCATCAGGAGATCGCCGACATGGTGGGTACCGCCCGCCAGACGGTCACCAAGGTGCTGAGCGATCTGAAGCAGCGGGGTGTGCTGAGCATCGAAAACCACCGCATCCGCATCCGCAGTCCGGAACTGCTGAGCGAGCATTCGCGCACCGCCTGAACCGCGGTTGCGCCGCCGTCAATCGTCCGGACGCAGCAGCCCGTGGCTGCGATAGATGTCGGTAACCCGGGAACCCATCAGGTGCTCGAGCAGTTTACCGCCCCAGGACCCGCCGTCGCCGGCGACGCCGGCATGAAAACGGCTTGTCTCGTTCCACGGGCTCGGCCCGGGCTGCGGATTTCCGCCGTCCAACGCGACGATCTCGAAGAACTCAGGAAAGATGCGCGTGTAGCGCAGGGCAAGATGGTAATAAAGTATGGCCGCGTCGGCTCGGTCCGAGGCGAGTGCCTGGGGTGCCTCACGATGGTGGATTGCCTGCCCGTGCAGGACGTGCCCGTCGGTGCCGTCCAGCCGCCCGGCCATCGCGGCCACGTCGAGTCCTCTTGCCCGGCACAACTGTAGCAGGGTCGCACGGTAGACCACGTGGCTCGCTGCTTCGGTGCGCGGGTTGGAGATGAATAGCCGCACGTCGTCGCGGTATAGCGAACCGACATCGCCGATAAGCTTCGGGTTACCCTTGCGCACCAGCAGCACATTGCCGCAGCTGCGCATGAAGGGTGCGTGGCGGATAATGCGTCCCGACTGCGCGAGTTGGTCGAACAATCCGGGCGGGCTGATCACCACGTGGGGCGTTACCGGCAGTCGCAGGTTGCCGAGCCGCAGGGCTCCGTGCTTCAGGACCTGCAGCAGGACTCCGGGCGGCAATGTCACGTAGAACACGCCATTGGTTTCAGGATGGCTGCCCACGAAATCCTGCAGCGTCTGTTCCAGTGCCATGTGGTGATTGCCGTCCGACAGAACCGTCACCCCGGCGTGTACCGGATCGCCGTGAAAATCCAGCGCGATGTTGGAGCCATGATGGGACCAAAGGGCGTCGGCGGGCGCGGCGGGCCAGGGAATTTCCGGGGGCCAGGCGAGCGGGTCAGTCGTCATGGTCGGCACGATGTCCTTGGTTGTTCACGCCCGGCATTGCCTGGGTTGCGCAGCTCAGCGCGATTTAGTGCGCAGGGCCTCGTCATTGAAAGCCCCGTCTATTGCATGGATGATTTGCTGCACCATGCGGAAACTCTCCACCGGTGCGTCGTCTTTCATGTACTGCAGACGCAGTGGCCCGAGAGCCGTAATGCTGCCGGCGCGATCCACGGACGAGTGCTCGTCGGTACAGTGGTTGCCCGCGGCGATGTCCCGGATGATGCGGCCGGACAGGGGATCGGAATGCCGGCCGGCAAGTGCCTTGGCCAGCGTTTCCCCGGGAGGGCCGTTCAGTATGTCGAACGCAGTGTTCTGATCCAGATAGTCCAGCAGTTCAGCAAGAGTCATGGGGCTCACCTTTCCGCTCCGGGGCTGCCGCAGGGCGGGCGCAGCCTGTGTCTGCCGGAGGCGCAGGCTTGCGGGACGGGCCGGTTGAACCGGGCGTCCCCCGGCGCTGCGGATATGATACCCGAGTTTGGGTGCTACGGTGACTCTCGGTGTGGGTCTGCCCGGATTGCCGGGCCGGTCGCGATCCGGCAGCGCAGGGAATGTGCATGCCGTGCCGATGCCGTTCATTCGTCGCGATGGCACGGCGCAGTGTGCGGGTATTCTTGCCGGGCTCCGTTTGGATTCCAGGGATGCTTTGGTGCGGGGGGAGCGGAGGCGCCGGATTTTTGCGCGCAGGAAGCGCGCCCACGTTGACCGGCGCCATTGTCGGGATTTCCATGCGTTTCCGGACAGATCATGGGCTACCGGCGAGACCAGAAGGCGACCGCCATTTCGGAACGAGATGAACCCGCGGTCGAAGAGGTGGTCGATGCCGGGTGTCAGCAGCAACCCGTTTTCGGCCTTGAGGCGGTCGTGATTGTTGCGGTAGTGCCACGGCCTGAAGCGGCTTGCGCGCCGATGCGCCGGCCGGTTCGCTGCGGTTGTGCGGCAGCCCTGTTCGAACCTGTGCACGTTCTTGTTGGGCAGGTCCTGTCCGGGTCTTCCAGGTTCGATGGCGGCCTCTCAGTGCCTGTCTGGTATGCATCCGCCCGCAGTGGCTACTGCAGAAGGTACTTCCCATCCCGCTAGCTCGACAACCGGACTCCCCGGGGTGCCGGTTGACCGACCGCAGCGCTGATCACTCTGCATGGGCAGCGTGACCGCACCCCGACCGGTGCAGCGGCGCGTATCGGGCAGGCAGCAGCGGTGCAAGACGCCCGATGAGATGGGCGAGGTGGGCCGGCTGCTGCAGGCGGCGATAGCAGGCATCCGCGTTCCCGCCGACCTCGCTGCCGTGGGCACCGGCAACTGCCGATTCGGCCGGGCCGGTACGCGCGTTGCAGCGGGGTTGCGCGACTGGGCGCCAGCGTAGCCAAGGATCAGGTCGCCAGGCGCCGCCTCGGGCATGAATGCGTGACAGGAATTGAGTCCGCCGCGGGTTCTGTGCGTGGGTGGCCGAGGTAGCCTCTGGCAAATTTCCGCTCGGATGTCTGGTTCTGATTGGCTTGCCTGTACCGCACCGGTGTGGGGGCTTGTTCCACGTTCGAGGATCAATTGAAGCATAGCCGGGGAATGTCCGCCCCGTCCTCCAGGCATTGACGGCTCTGCCGCGCGGTCCGCGCGAACCCGGACCGGTTTTACACAACTTTACCGGATTTTGCCCGGCTGCTACCCACGCTTGCAGCAGAGGTTGCCATAATCGGCGCCACAGGCAGCATGGCTGCCCTGATGGCATCGACCGGCCGGCCGGTGCCGATTTCGGATTTTTCAAGGAGCACAGCATGAACAGACGAAAATTGGTTTACGCCGCAATCCTGGCTGGTGGGATCGCCACCGTCGCCATCGGCGTCGCTACCGCTGCGCCTTTCCGTGGCTGCGGTGCGCACTTCCATGGTTTGCCCGGTGCCGGTTTCCGCCAGGGTCCCTGGGGCCGCGGGATCATGCGTCGCCTGGACCTGAGCCGCGCGCAACGCGACCAGATATTCAAGATCTTCTATGCCGCGGAGCCGGTCATCCGCGAGAAACGGATAGCCCTGCAGCACGACCGGCGGGAGCTGGCTGCGGCAACAATGACCGCCCATTATGATACCCGTCTGGTTCACGTGCTCGCCGGCGCTATTGGCAAGACCCAGTCGGAATTGATGGTGATCCGCAGCCAGGCGTTCAACCGTGCATACCAGGTGCTGACCCCGGAGCAGCAGACCCGGCTCTTGCGATGGCGGCAGCGGCAGGACTGGAGCTGAAACGCGTCTACCAGACACCGCGGTCCGCACGTGCCGGCGATCGGCGCCGGGTCGCGCGGGCCCCGGTCTGGCCGTGCACGGCAGATTGCCACGAACCCGGGGGAGCCGCTTGGCCGGGTGAGGGTGGGAATGTGACGCGCTTGGCACGGATGGGTGGAAACGGGCTTTCAGGTCTATGGCGCAATTGCCCGCGCGCCTTGACGAACTTTTACCCAATGCCTTCCTTGCAGTGGCGCAATCGTTGATTTGCATCAAAGCCGGTGATGTGCCGCCGCCGTATGGTGCGCCCATGGTGGACAGTGGGTTGATGTCAGGACAAAGTAGCCGGGCGGCCGGTTGTGGGCACGAACAGGGAATGTGGTGCCAGGGGGCATGGTCGAGCGCGGGTGCCGGCGGGCGGCCAGGCGACGCACGCACGGCTGTGGGGACGGGTAGCGGAGGGCGGCGATGAGCTGGCAGCGCCGGACTTCCGCAGCAGGCCTGCTCTGTGTGTGGGCAGGGCTTGCGGCATGCAGTTTCGAGCCGCCGCTGCGGCTGCCGCGGATTGCTTCCGGTCCCGGCTACACTGCCGGCGCGCCGCCGCAGCGTACCGCGGCTGCCGCTGCAGCGGGTGGTGCCTCCCAGCAGTTCGTATACGGGCACATGCTTTCCCGTCAGTGGTGGCGGCTGTTCCATTCCCGGCGGCTGGATGCAGTGGTGCAACGGGCGCTGCGCAACAGCCCCACCATCGCGGCGGCCCGGGCGCAGCTGCGTCAGGCACAGGCCAGCATGGAGGCCAACGCCGGCATCTTTTATCCGCAGGTCAGCGCCAGTCTGGGTGCGTCGCGCCAAAAGAGCTCCGGCGCAAGTCTCGGCAACCGGTTCCCCGGGTTTACGTATTCTCTGTTCACGGGCGGCGTGGACGTCACCTATTACCCGGACATCTTCGGCATCAATCGTCTGGTCTATCGTGGCAGCCGGGCACAAGTGGTTTATCAGCGCTACGAGTTGGCGGCTGCCCGCCTGACCTTGAGCGGCAACGTGGTCAATGCTGCCATTGCCGAGGCAGCGGCCGCGGCCCAGATCGCCGCCACCGAGGACATCATCACCCGGGAGCGGGAGCTGCTGGTCCTGACCCAGGCCCAGTACCGGGGCGGCGGAGCCCCCTATGTCAACGTGCTCACACAGCGCGCGCAGCTGCTCGCAAACGAAGCGACCCTGCCGCCGCTGCAGCAGCAGCTGGCGGTCTCGCGGCACCTGATGGCCATCCTGGGCGGCGAGCCACCGAGCCGGCGGCGGGAACCGCCGTTCACGCTGGACGATCTGGCCTTGCCGGAAGAGATCCCGGTGTCGCTGCCATCGACCCTGCTCCGCAGCCGGCCGGATATTCAGGCTGCGGTGCAGCAGATGCGTTACGCTCTGGCGCAGATCGGAGTAGCCAAGGCGCAGTTCTTTCCGGTTGTTAACCTGTCGGCTTCTGCGGGAACGAGCAGCGCGACGACCGGAGCGTATTTTGACTCGTCCAGCAGCGTGTGGGGTGTCGCCGCATCCCTGGCGCAGCCGATCTTCGAGGGGGGCAAGCTAAAAGCACAGGAAAGAGGCGCCTATGCGGCGTATGACGCAACCCTGGCGGCCTACAAGGCCACGGTGCTCGGCGCCTTCCAGCAGGTGGCCGATGCCCTGCGTGCTCTGGAACATGATGGGGAGGCGGTGCGGGCCCAGTACCGCAGCTTGCAGACGGTGCGGCAGGAGCTCGAGGTCGCTCAGGCCGGCTACCGCGCCGGCAGCACAGACTACCTTTCCCTGCTCAATGCCGAAGTGGCCTACCAGAACACGCGCATTGCCTCAGTGCGTGCCGTAGCCCAGCGTTACCAGGATACTGCAGCGCTGTTTGTGGCGCTCGGCGGGGACTGGCAGCAGGGCCGACCGGATGGAGCGCCGGGTGTGTCGCCGGATCAGCCGCATCCGCAGACGCCGGGAGCGGCGCAATGAGCGGCCTGCTGCGCCTGGCGCTCAAGCTGCTGCTCAGTGATCGCGGGAAGTTCGTGACGCTCGTGATCGGGATCACCTTCTCGGTGTTTCTCATGATGCTGATGACATCCATGTTTTTCGGGATCATTGAGCATTCCGCCGCCAACATCATCAACGTCGGCGCGAAGATGTGGGTGATGGATCCGGATGTCCAGACCCCCCAAAACGCGATTCCCATGCCGGATTACGTGCTGGATGCGGTGCGCAGCATTCCCGGCGTGGAATATGCAATGCCGCTGTACGTCGGTTCCGGCCTGGTTCACCTCAACAATGGCAGCTATCAGGCGGCCACGGTCGTCGGCCTCGATGACGCGACGCTCTTCGGGCGCCCGAACCTGATCCAAGGCAACATACTGGATATTTACAGAAACGATGGCTTCATCGTTGTGGATGACGGCAACTACGCCAAGCTCGACAGCCCGAAGATTGGCACGACGTTCGAGATCAACGATCACCGCGGAGTCATTACCGGTATCGCACGGGTGTCCATAGGCGGCCTGTTCGGCCTGCCCACCCTGTATACCACCTATACGCGGGCGACGCAGGATCTGCCGTCCACGCGCTACCTGACGTCCTTCATCCTGGTGCAGCCGAAGGCCGACCGCGATGTCGTGCCCATCGAGGCGGCGGTGAAGAAGCTCGGCTATCTCGCCGTCACGGACCAGCAGTTTGTGCAGCGCAACGACCGGTTCTACGAATTCCAGACCGCGCTCGGAACCAACATTCTGATCATGACGCTCATAAGCTTTATCGTGGGGCTGTCCATTGCCGGCGAGACCTTCTACATGTTCGTCCTGGACAATCTGGAGCGCTTCGGGGCGCTGAAAGCCATAGGCGCCAAGAGCGGCGAACTGGTGCAGATGATTTTTTTCCAGTCACTGGTGGTCGGATTCCTCGGCTTCGGTCTGGGCGTGTTGCTGTCCTCGGCGCTGATTGCCTTCGGCAAGCTGCGGATTCCCAACTACGCGGCGGTCATCACCTACCAGAACCTGTTCATGGCGCTCGTCATGGTTCTGGTCATCTCCGTGTTCTCGGCCTATCTCGGCATCCGGAAGGTCATCCGCATCGATCCGTTCAGCGTGTTCCGGGGTTGACATGATCGTGGACGTGCAGAAGGTGACCAAGTGGTTCGGAGAGGAATCGGCCCGCACCTACGCGCTGCGAGAAGTAAGTATCGATGTGGACTTCGGTGAAATGCTCTATATCGTGGGTCCGTCCGGATCCGGCAAGACCACCCTGCTCAGCGTCATCTCCGGAATTCTCCGTCCCAATGCCGGCAGCGTGATCGTCGAGGGCAAGGATATCTGGACCCTGGACAGTGACGCGCTGGCGGATTTCCGGCTGCACGAGGTCGGCTTCGTCTTCCAGGACTACCATCTCTTTCCGCGGCTTACGGTGGTCGAGAACATAGCCGTGCCGCTCATCCTGCGACGCGTACATTGGGATGAAGGCCTGCAGAAGGCGCGCAAGATCCTGGAGGTCGTGGGGCTCTCGGGCAAGGCCGATCTGCCGCCGCAAAAGCTGAGCGGTGGCGAGCAGCAGCGGGTGGCCATCGCCCGGGCCATCGTGGCGGAGCCGGATCTGCTGATCCTCGATGAGCCCACGGCATCCCTGGACGGGGATACCGGCAAGAAGATCCTGGCGTTCGTGAAGAACAACATCCTGAATGAACGGCGGGCCATCATCGTCGTCACGCACGATGACCGGATCTACGAATACGCCTCGCGCATCGTCCATATGGAAGACGGGCGCGTTACTGACCATACGGGAGCCGGCCCATGAAACACAGGATCCTCTTCGCAGTGGCCTTCCTCGGGATTATCGTCGGCCTGGCAAGCGCCTATCTCTATCAGCAGAAGCTGCCGGTGCATGCGCCCCTGGCGCCCAGTCGCGATCCGTATACCGACGGCATTTATGCCGAAGGCATAATCCAGAGCCCCCAGGAGAGCGGCGAAAACATCAACATCTATCCGGACGTTGCCGGCACGGTCACGCACATATTCGTGCAGGAAGGCCAGACCGTCGATCGGGGCGCGCCGCTGCTGGCGATCAATGATTCCGTGCAAAAGGAGATCGTGGCCGAGGATCGGGCCAAGATCGGTGCGGCGCAGGCCGCTCTCGTCTATCAACGCGATCAGCTGGCGATACTAGAAAAGGAAATTGCCATCGATCCCCGGGCCGTGAGCCGGATGACACTGGTGACCGCCCAGGACAATGTGCTCGTGGCCCGGCAGAATCTCAAGGTGGCAGTCAGCACCCATGCTGCCGACCAGGCCCTGCTCGACAAGTATCTGGTGCACGCCCTTGTTCCGGGTACTGTGCTGCGGGTGTGGGCTGGGGTGGGCAGCTATGTCTCGGCCCAAGGTGTCTACGGTACCTACTCACAGGGCATGGACCCCGTGATCACCATGGGCAGAGAGAGCTCCTATTTGCAGGTGCAATGCTACCTGGATGAGATCCTCGTGCCGCGGCTGCCGCCAGCCCGGGACATAGCCGCGAAGATGTTTGTCCGGGGCGCCAATAATGTCAGTATTCCGCTTCAGTTCGTCAGAATACAGCCGTACGTGACCCCGAAGATCGAGCTGTCGGACCAGAGAACGGAGAAGGTGGACGTGCGGGTGCTGCCGGTCATCTTCCAGTTTCAGGTCACGAAAGGAATCAACCTGTATCCCGGAGAGCTGGTGGATGTCTATATTGGGAAGAAATCCTGACTGCAGACATGTACCGCGCCGCCAGGTTCCTGCCGCGAGCACGGCCGTCGCCGGATCGCGTCGTGCGGTATCCGGCCTCAGGCCTCTAGCGGGCGGACCCGGGCTATCATAGTGTTCCAGACTTCAACTGCTTCGGCGATGGCGGCGGCCTCATCGCGGCCCTCGGCCGGAACCGCCGGGCCGATCTGTCCGCATACGGGGCAGACCACGCGGTAGACGACCTCCTCGCGCCCGTCTTCGGTGCGGCGGGTTTCACGATGCACATCGCTTGCGGCGCCACAGGTACAGTGTCGTGTTCGCATAGGTACGGACAGTTCAGCGGATTGGCCGGTTCACAGCGGCTATTGTACTGTACCGGGCGCCCGGCGGAAACCTCCGCCGGGCGCATTGCCAGCACGTGCCGGCGGTGACTAGGACTGCGGCCGCTCCCGCACCCTGCGCACCGCCCGCAGCTGCGCCACCGCCTGGGCGAGCTCGGCCTGGGCGCGGGCATAGTCGAGGTCGGACTGGCGGTGCTTCAGCGATTCCTCGGCCGCGGCCTTGGCCTTGAGGGCGGCGGCCTCATCGATGTCCTTCGCCCGCAGGGCGGTGTCGGCGAGCACGGTGACGGCGTTGGGCTGGATCTCGAGCAGCCCCCCCGAGACGTAGAAGTAGAGGTCCTCGCGCCCGCTCGAGCGCACCCGCACCTCGCCAGGCTTCAGGCGGGCAAGGAGCGGGGAGTGGCGCGGGAGCACCCCGATCTCCCCGGTCTCGAGGGGGGCGAACAGCATCTCGGCGGCTCCGGAGTAGATCTCGCGCTCGGCGCTGACGATATCGACGTGCAGGGTCATGGCCATGGGGGGTCTCCGGGGGGCGCTTAGAGGGTCTTGGCCTTCTCGGCCACCTCATCGATCCCCCCCACCATGTAGAAGGCCTGCTCGGGCAGGGCATCGAACTGCCCGTCGACGATGCCGCGGAAGCCGCGGATGGTCTCCTTGAGGGGCACGTACTTGCCGGGGGTGCCGGTGAAGACCTCGGCGACGAAGAAGGGCTGGGAGAGGAAGCGCTGGATCTTGCGGGCGCGTGAGACGGTGAGGCGGTCCTCCTCGGAGAGCTCGTCCATGCCGAGGATGGCGATGATGTCCTGCAGCTCCTTGTAGCGCTGCAGGGTCGCCTGCACGTCGCGCGCGGTGCGGTAGTGCTCCTCGCCGATCACGTTCGGGTCGAGCTGGCGGCTCGTCGAGTCGAGGGGGTCGACCGCCGGGTAGATGCCAAGCTCGGCCACCTGGCGCGAGAGCACGACGGTCGCATCGAGGTGGGAGAAGGTGGTGGCGGGCGAGGGGTCGGTGAGGTCATCGGCCGGCACGTAGACCGCCTGGATGGAGGTGATCGAGCCGGTCTTGGTCGAGGTGATGCGCTCCTGGAGCACGCCCATCTCGTAGGCGAGGGTGGGCTGGTAGCCGACCGCCGAGGGCATGCGCCCAAGGAGTGCCGAGACCTCGGTGCCGGCGAGGGTGTAGCGGTAGATGTTGTCGATAAAGAGCAGCACGTCGCGGCCCTCGTCGCGGAAGTGCTCGGCGATGGTAAGCCCCGTGAGCGCCACACGCAGGCGGTTGCCGGGCGGCTCGTTCATCTGGCCGTAGACCAGCGAGACCTTGTCGAGCACCCCGCCTTCGCTCATCTCGTGGTAGAAGTCATTGCCCTCGCGCGTGCGCTCGCCCACCCCGGCGAAGACCGAGTAGCCGGAGTGCTCGATGGCGATGTTGCGGATGAGCTCCATCATGTTGACCGTCTTGCCGACCCCCGCGCCCCCGAACAGGCCCACCTTGCCGCCCTTGGCAAAGGGGCACATGAGGTCGATCACCTTGATGCCGGTCTCGAGCAGCTCGGTGCTCGCGGCAAGCTCCTCGAACTCGGGAGCCTTGCGGTGGATCGGCATCGACTGCTCGGCCTGGATCTCCCCCTTCTCATCGATCGGGCGCCCGAGCACGTCCATGATGCGCCCGAGGGTCTTTTGCCCGACCGGCACCCGGATGGGGTGGCCGCTGTCGCGCACCTTCATCCCCCGGCGCAGCCCATCGGAGCTGCCCATGGCGATGCAGCGCACCACCCCGTCGCCGAGCTGCTGCTGGACCTCGAGGGTGAGGTCGGCGTCCGCGACCGTGAGGGCGTGGTAGACCTTCGGCAGCGCATCGCGCGGGAACTCCGCGTCGACCACCGCCCCGATGACTTGCACCAGCTTTCCGGAACTCATGGGTGTGTCCTTAAGGCAGAAGTGTCAGGATTTAAGGAGGTATTCATGTTTGTAAGGAACGTCCGGGGGCGCCCTAGACGGCGGCCGCGCCCCCGACGATCTCCGAGAGCTCCTGGGTGATCGCCGCCTGGCGCGCCTTGTTGTAGCGCAGCCTGAGCTCATCGATCAGCTTGCCGGCGTTGTCGGAGGCCGATTTCATGGCCACCATGCGCGCGGACTGCTCGCAGGCGAGATTCTCGACCACCGCGCGGTAGACCTGGGTCTCGATGTAGCGGCCGAGGAGGTCATCGAGCACCTCCTTGGCATCGGGCTCGTAGAGATAGTCCCAGTAGTGCTTGAGCTCGGGCTCCTCGGCCCCCTCAAGCGGCAGCAGCTGCTCGATGAGCGGCTGCTGGCTCATGGTGTTGATGAAGCGGTTGAAGATGAGGTGGAGGCTGTCGAGGCGGCCCTCGCGGTAGGCATCGAGCATCGTCTTCACCCCCCCGATGAGGTCCTCGATGCGCGGGGCATCCCCGAGGCGGGCGGTGTGGGAGATGACCTTCGCGCCCACCCGCTTCATGAAGGCGAAGCCCTTGGCGCCGATGGTGCACAGCTCGGTGTCGATGCCCTGCTCCTGGGTCGCGCGCATCTGGCGCAGCGCGCTCTTGAGCGCATTGGTGTTGAGCCCCCCGCACAGCCCGCGGTCGGAGGTGATGAGGATCAGGCCCGCGCGCGCCACACGACGGCGCTCGAGGAAGGGGTGGTGGTACTCGGGGTGGGCGTAGCGCAGATGTCCGATCACCGCGCGGATCTTGTCGGCATAGGGGCGGGCGGCGCGCATGCGCTCCTGCGCCCGGCGCATCTTGCTCGCGGCGACCATCTCCATCGCCTTGGTGATCTTTTGCGTGTTGCGCACGCTCTTGATCTGGTTGCGGATCTCCTTGCCGGCGGCCATGGGCTTTACGCTGCGCTTAAGGGGTGGGCGAGGGGGCGGGTGCCTACCATGCGTGGCCTGCCTTGAAGGCGGTGAGGGCGGCCTTGAGGGTGGAGGCGAGCTCCTCGCTCCACTCGCCCGTGCGGTTGATCTGCTCCATGAGGGGGGCGTGCTCGGTGCGCAGGTACGACTGCAGGGCCGATTCGAAGGCGCCCACCTTCGGGACCTCGATGTCATCGAGAAAGCCCTCGTTGGCCGCATAGAGCGAAGCGGCCATCTCGGCGACGGTCATGGGCGAGTACTGCTTCTGCTTCATGAGCTCGGTGATGCGCTGGCCGCGGTCGAGCTGCTTGCGGGTGGCCGCATCGAGGTCGGAGGCGAACTGGGCGAAGGCGGCGAGCTCCCGGTACTGGGCGAGCGCCAGGCGCACGCCCCCGCCAAGGCGCTTGATGATCTTCGTCTGGGCGGCCCCGCCCACGCGCGAGACCGAAAGGCCCGCGTTGATCGCCGGGCGCACCCCGGCGTTAAAGAGGTCGGTCTCGAGGAAGATCTGCCCGTCGGTGATCGAGATCACGTTGGTCGGCACGAACGCCGAGACGTCCCCGGCCTGGGTCTCGATGATCGGCAGGGCCGTGAGCGAGCCGCTTCTGCCTTTCACCTGCCCGCCGCTCGCGCGCTCGACGTAGTCGCTGTTGACGCGCGCGGCGCGCTCGAGCAGGCGCGAGTGGAGATAGAACACGTCCCCGGGGTAGGCCTCCCGGCCCGGGGGCCGGCGCAGGAGCAGGGAGATCTGGCGGTAGGCCCAGGCCTGCTTGGTGAGGTCATCGTAGACGATGAGGGCGTCTTCGCCGCGGTCGCGGAAGTACTCCCCCATGGCGCAGCCGCAGTACGGGGCGATGTACTGCATGGCGGCCGATTCGGAGGCCGTTGCCGAGACGACGATCGTGTGCGCCATCGCCCCGTATTCCTCGAGCTTGCGCACGACGTTGGCCACCGAGGAGGACTTCTGTCCGATCGCCACGTAGATGCAGGTGACCCCGGTGCCCTTCTGGTTGATGATGGCGTCGATCGCCACGGCACTCTTGCCGGTCTGGCGGTCGCCGATGATGAGCTCGCGCTGGCCGCGGCCGATCGGCACCATGGCGTCGATCGCCTTGAGGCCGGTCTGCACCGGGGTGGAGACCGACTGGCGGGTGATGACCCCGGGGGCGACCTTCTCGATGGGGGAGGTGAAGCGGGCGTTGAGCGGCCCCCGCCCGTCGATCGGGTTGCCGAGGGCATCGACCACCCGCCCGATGAGCTCCTCGCCGACCGGCACCTCGAGGATGCGCCCGGTGCACCGGGCGCTGTCGCCCTCGCCGATGTGCTCGTAGTCCCCGAGCACCACCGCACCGACCGAGTCGCGCTCGAGATTAAGCGCCAGGCCGAAGGTGTTGCCGGGGAACTCGATCATCTCCCCCTGCATGACGTCATTGAGGCCGTGGATGCGTACGATGCCGTCGGTGAGGCTCACGACGGTGCCCTCGGTGCGGGCTTCGGCACGGGGTTCGAACTTCTCGATCCGCGCGCGGATGAGTTCACTGATTTCGGAGGGGTTGAGCTGTGGCATAGGTTGCGTTTAGCGACTCAGGTAGTTTGCTAGATTGCGGAGTCGGCCGCGGACCGATCCGTCTATCACCAGATCGCCGGCGCGTATGATCACGCCTCCGATCAGCGACTTGTCAACTCTGGAAGTCAGATGGATCTCCCGGCCGAGCCTTCTTCGCAGCGCGCCAGATATGGATTCCAGCTGCGAAGGCTCGACTTCGAAAGCCGACACCACCTCGGCATCAATGCTGCCTTCGGCCTCGGCCTTCAGTTCCTCAAACTGCCGCGCGACTTCCGGGAGTAATGCAATGCGATGGTTGTCCTGGAGCAGCCGTACGAAGTTCTCGCCATCACCGTCGACTCTGTCGCCGCAGATGTCGAGAAAAAGCCGCGTGAACCGTTCGCGCGCGACCCGCGGATCCTGAGCCAGGGCGACCAGCCGGTCGTCGGTTGCAACCGACGCCATCAGCGCCAGCATGGCCGACCATTCGTCAAGCTCTTTGCGTTCGCGGGCGAGCCCGAACAGAGCTTCAGCATAGGGGCGTGCGAGCGTGGATTGTTCCGCCATCGTTCGGACCTCAGAGCTGCTGAACGACCGCGCCAATCAGCCTGGCATGAGCGGCGGCGTCAATTTCATGCTCGAGGATGCGTTCGGCGGCGGCAACCGCCAGCTGCGACGCTGAGACTCGCAGCTGCTCGCGAGCGGCGTTGGCTTCGCGTTCGATTTCGGTTCTGGCAGCCGAAATAATGCCCTCTGCCTCCCCTTTCGCGTGCGTCTTGGCTTCATCAATGATCTCGCCAGCGCGCTTCTCAGCCTGGGCAAGGATCTCATTGGCCTGCTGCCTGGCTTCTCTCAGCACCTCCACCGCCCGTTTCTGTGCCCGCTCGAGATCGTGCCGACCTTTTTCGGCGGCAGCCAGGCCATCGGCGATGCGCCGGCTGCGTTCGGCAAGCATGCGCGTCAACGGCCCCCAGAGGAAGCGCCAGACGAAGGCGACCATCACCGCAAAGGTGATCATCTGGCCGAACAGGGTTGCGGTTACATTCACGTTTCTGCTCCTCCGCGCGGCAACGTCGCCGCGCCGACTTCGACCAGCCTTATCCGCCTAGGCCCTTGGCCACCGCCAGGGCGGCGCCCACAAACGGGTTGGCAAACGTGAAGTACATCGCAAAGGCCAGCACAATGAACGGAAATGACTCCATCAGTCCCGCCGTAATGAACATCTGAACACGCAGGGTAGGAAGCATTTCGGGCTGGCGGGCGATCCCTTCCATGTATTTCGAACAGATCATCCCCCAGCCCAGGGCCGAGCCGATGCCTGCAGCCGCGAGAATTACGCCAACGCCAACCGCCGTATAGGCATAGACCATGCCCACGAGGTTGACCATGGTTGCGTCGGTTGCCATTTTCACTCTCCTGAAAGGTTAACAGTCGAAATCCGTCAAATTTTACAAGTGCCGGCGGCCGTCAATGCGCGCCTTCGTCGTTGGTATGGGCCATAGCCAGGTACATGATGGTCAATACCATGAATATGAACGACTGAAGCGTGATCACGAGTATATGGAATACCGCCCAGGCTCCGCCCGGAAGCCACTGCGCCCACCACGGCAGCAGCGCGATAAGCATGAACACGAGCTCTCCCGCGAACATGTTGCCGAATAGGCGGAGTCCAAGACTGAGCGGCTTGGCGAGTTCCTCGATAACCGTCATGATGATATTGATCGGAAACAGCCATATCCCGAACGGATGCACCAGAAAGGACTTCAGGTAGTTCAGCGGGCCCTTGATCCTCAGGTTGTAGTAGATCGTCAGCGCAAAGACCGTCAGCGCCATACCGAGGGTGGTATAAGGGTCGGTGGTAGGAACGATCCGCAGGTGTCCAACGCCCATGAGGCTGGCGACTTTGGGCAGCAGATCGATTGGAAGCAGGTCCATGGTGTTCATCAAGAACACCCAAGTGAAAATAGTGAACGCGAGGGGGCCGATCAGGGGACTCGAGCCAGGAAAGGTGCTTTTGACCTGGCCATCAACGAATTCGAGGATCGCCTCGAGCACGTTCTGCAGTCCATGCGGCGCGTCCGGCGATAGCCTGCGTCCGACCCGCCATCCGACAAACACCAGTGCGGCGCCCAGCAGCCAGCTGAATATCAGCGTATCGAGATGGATCGACCAGAAACCGTGGCCCACCTGGAGGTATGTCAGGTGATGCTCGATGTATTCGACCGGATTGTCGGTGGCAGGCATGCCGGCCTTGCTCACAACGCTCCCCCTGGAATACTGCTCATCCGTGCTTCCGCCGTGCGGTGCCGGAGTTAATTAGAAAACCGAGCTGACCAAGCCCGAACGCAACGATCAAAGGCACCGGGGCAAGCTTCATCCATCCGATCCCGGCGGCTAGCAAGGCCAGCGTGGCGACAAATCTAGGCGCCGCGCCGGCGTACAGCCCCAGCTGGGCGCTTGCGCCATCCCCGCCCGACACCCCCACTCGCCGGACCCTGCGAGCCAAAAGCCACGTCCCGACCAGCGCCACGCCGCCCCCGTACGCCGCTGCCAGCGCTGCACCGATCCCGCCCGTCGATCGGTACCAGGCGAGACAGCCGATAGCAACGGCAACGGTGAGCACCAGCTGGGTACGCAATACCCGGCGGATGCTTCCACCCAACACTGCTCCAGCGTGACTCATGCGCACCTTGAAGTGGTACGTCGGACACCAGACTTAGTCTTGTTCCAATGTTCGAGGCGCATTTAAGGGGCGGCAGTATAAAGGCGGCTGATAGGGGGGTCAATACCAGCTGATGGGTGGTCAATATCAACCACTTTCCATTAGGCATGCCGGGCACATGGTGCATATCTACCAAAGCTTGCCATCGCCGACGGGTTGGCTGCACGTGGACGCCGCGGGCGTCCACGGACACGTCGTCAGCGGGGTTGTGTCGCAGCCGGCGCCGTGGAATCCGCGCCACTGGAACCGACGGCATCCGATCGCCGCGCCGGCGCAGCTGGTGCCGGCGCATGGGGCATTTTGGCATCGAGCAACGCCACTTCGTGCGCCACTTCCCTCTTTTCCGCAGTGCTCAGATGGGCCGCAAGCAGATCGCGCCGCCGCGCGGCTTCTATGCTGCCCCGTTCAGCGGCCAGGGTATACCAAACAACCGCTTTGATATCGTGGCCTGCCATGTGGTAGCCGAATTCGTAGAGAATCCCGAGGTGCAGCTGGGCCTGGACATTGCCTTGCCTCGCCTCCCGGTGGATGGTTGCCAGATCGGCATGCGCGGAGCCCGTACTGAAGACACCCACCACCGCCGCAAGCGCGAGGAACGACGCTATCCGCCTCAAGTTCATCAGTGCTCTCCTCCAGGCCCTCGGGTATTGGTCATTGACCCAAGCTTAGACCAAATCCGCGCGGACTTTACGATATGCTGCCGGGAGCGCAACGCCTCAGCGTATGCGGGCCAGCACGCCCTCCAGCTCCTCGAGGCTGTTGTAATCGATGGTCAACCGGCCCCGACCCTTCGGGCCGTGGCTGATGCGCACCCTGGCGGCAAGCTTGTCGGACAGCTCGTCCTGCAGCCGGCGCACATCCGGATCCGAGACCTCGCGGGTCTTGCGCGGTACCGCACGCTGCTCCAGCAGCCGCCGTACGAGGTCTTCGGTTTCGCGCACCGACAGCCCTTTTTCGACGACCTGACGGGCCGTCCGGCTCTGGCTGTCGCCGCTCAGTCCGAGCAGGGCGCGCGCATGCCCCATGTCCATGCGACCTTCTTCGAGCATGGTGCGCACGTCATCATTCAGGCTCAGCAGCCGCAGAAGATTCGTTACCGCCGCACGCGAGCGTCCGACGCTCTCTGCGGTTTCCTGGTGGGTCATGCCGAACTCGTCGATGAGCCGTTGCAGCGCAACGGCTTCTTCTACCGGGTTCAGGTTTTCGCGTTGGATGTTTTCGATGAGGGCGATGGCAATTGCCGCCTCGTCCGGAATGTTCCGGACCACGGCCGGGACGCTTTCGAGGCCCGCCATCTGCGCCGCTCGCCAGCGCCGCTCGCCAGCGATGATTTCGTAGCTGCCCGTACCGAGCTCGCGCACTACAATGGGCTGAACCACCCCTTGCGCCTTGATCGAGCTGGCAAGCTCCTCCAGCGCGCCCGGGTCCATGTGGGTGCGTGGCTGATACTTTCCCCGCTGCAGCAAGTCGACCGGCAGCTGGCGCAGCTCCTCCTTGCTGGTTGGCTGGGCTTCCAGCGCGCCGCCCAACAGCGCGTCCAGGCCGCGGCCGAGCCGGGGCTTTTTGGTTGTCGTGTTCATCCTCGCTCCCCTTGCACGCCCGCCGGCATGCTGAAACGGTTCATGGGGTGATCATCCCAGACTGTTCGCGGCGCAGGATCTCGCCAGCCAGTGCCAGATAGGCCTGTGCGCCGCGCGACTGCATGTCATAGGAGATTACCGGTTTCCCGTAACTCGGCGCCTCAGCCAACCGCACGTTGCGCGGGATGATCGTGCGGTAAAGCTTGTCGCCAAAGTGGCGGCTGAGCTGCGCCGAAACCTCATTCGCCAGAGTATTCCTCGGATCGAACATCGTGCGCAACAGCCCTTCTATCTGCAGCACCGGATTCAGCGTCTCGCGGATTCTGCGGATCGTGTTGACCAGCGCGCTCAAACCTTCCAGCGCATAATACTCGCATTGCATTGGGATAAGCACGGATTGTGCTGCAACGAGGGCGTTGACGGTCAGCAGATTGAGCGACGGCGGACAATCAATGATCACGAAATCGTACTGCTCGGTGCCAACCCCAAGCGCGCCGCGTAGGCGGCGTTCGCGCCGCTCCAGGCCGATCAGTTCGATTTCCGCGCCCGACAGGTTGGCGTTGGCCGGTACGACGTCGTAGCCCGCCTCAACGCTGATTTTGGCCTGATCGAGCGGCGCTGTGCCGATCAGGATCTCGTAGGCCGTCGGACTGGCGGTATCCTTGGCGATTCCGCTACCCATCGTGGCGTTGCCCTGGGGGTCGATATCGACCAGCAGCACGCGCCGCCGCGTCTTCACCAGCGATGCGGCGAGATTGATGCTCGTGGTAGTCTTTCCGACTCCGCCCTTCTGGTTGGCGATCGCCATTATCTTTGCCATGGCCTGATCAGCTCTTGTCGTCGGGCAGCCTGGATGCCCCGGCTGATATCATCACCACATGGCGCTTCCCATCAAGTCCGGGGACCTGCAGCGCCTCCACTGCCAGCACCTCGTAGCCCGGCGGCAATGCGGCCAGCTCTTCCTGCGGATAAACCCCTTTCATCGCAAGGAAGTGCCCGCCGGGAGCGCATAAACGTCCGGCCACCGCCAGCATATCAGCAATGCCTCCGAGGGCGCGAGAAATCAACGTGTCGAACTTCTCCGAGGTGTCCAGCTTTTCCGCCCGCTCGACGACGGCCCGGGCATTTTGCAGCGATAGCATGACAATCGCCTGCGTGACGAAACGGATTTTCTTGGCGTTGCTGTCAAGCAGCACAAAATCCCGTTCCGGGCATGCCACCGCCAGCGGGATCCCGGGCAACCCGGCACCGGTGCCGATGTCCAGCACCCGCTTTCCGTGCAGATACGGGACAACGGAAAGGCTATCGAGGATATGGCGGTACACCATCTGTTCCGGATCGCGCACCGCGGTCAAATTGTAGACCTGGTTCCATTTCTGCAGTAGCGCCAGGTAATCGGCCAGTTTCTGAACCGAAGCGGGAGGCAGGTCCAGCCCCAGGGCCAGCGCACCATTGCGGATCAGCTGGTTCAGCATGGCCGATGCCAGCCGACAAACACCGCAGAGCACCGATTCCGGTCGTGATCGATCATCGTGTGCTTGTTTGCCATTGGTGCCCGCCTGCAAGCATAACAAAAACCTTTTTTCCATTCTCCCGGGGCCTGATCGAGCGCACCGCTCCGGTTGTCGCGATTGGACGCATTCCATTGCGGTTCGCGGGCGGTGGCTGGCAACCCCACGGCCGGTAAACTAAGCTCAGAAAACCAAAAAACTTCAATTTTTGAGGAGAATCCCCATGGGACGCATCTATCTTGCGGCACTCGGCCTGGCGACCTTGCTGGTAGCGCAGGGAGCCAGAGCGGCAGGACAAGTCGCCGCGGCGGCGGCCGGTATTCAAGACGGGAACCGAGCGTCCAATACGGCTGTGACCGCACGGAAGCAGCCGGGCCAGGTCACCCAAGCGGTGTTTACGACGGGGATCAAGCATCACGAGCCGGTTAACAACATCAGCGTCCTCACCAACAAACATCGGCATGTCTATTTTTTCACCGACCTGAGACACATGACCGGGCAGACCGTGACGCATCGCTGGACATACAAGGGCAAGGTCGTAGCACAGGTGAAGTTCAAAGTCGGCGGGCCCCGTTGGCGTGTTTACTCCAGAAAGACCTTGAATCCGGCATGGTTGGGTGAGTGGCAGGCTTCCGTGGTCGACGCCAACGGCATCACCCTCGGTGTCAGCACGTTCGAATACAGCCCCGCCCCGGCGGCATCGACCACACCACATCAAGGATCTGTTGCGCCGGCAGCGCCTGCTTCTCATCCTTAGAGTCGCCCTACGCCACCGGCGGCGGCAAAGGCCCCATGTCACGCCTGCCGGCGCTTCAGGTGGACCAGCAGCAACGAAATTGCGGCGGGCGTGACGCCCGAAAGACGCGCCGCCTGGCCAAGGGTTGCGGGGCGAAAGCGCGCAAGAATCTGTCGTACCTCGACCGACAGGCCGCTCACCCGCGAGTAATCGAGCTCGGCCGGCAGGGGCGTTCCCTCATGCCGTGCCTGACGCGCGATCTCGAGCGCCTGACGCTCGATGTACCCGGCATACTTCGCTTGGATCTCAACCTGCTCGGCCACCGGTCCGTCCTGGACCCCGGGGCCCGTGCCTGGCAGGTTCATCAGCGCGCGGTAGGTCATCTCGGGACGACGCAGGAGCTCGATCAGCGTGCATTCGCGCCCTGGCGCCTGCCCCAGCACCGACGCCGCCTCGGGGCACAGCCAAGTGCGTTCCAGCCGCCGCGATTCGCGCGCGACCGACTCACGCTTCATCACGATGCGGCGCGCCAGCTCATCGCTCACCAGACCGATCCGGTGCCCGGTCTCGGTCAGACGCAGGTCGGCATTATCCTCGCGCAGCACGAGGCGGTATTCGGCACGCGAGGTAAACATGCGATAGGGTTCGGTCACGCCACGGGTAATGAGATCATCGATCAGCACTCCGATATAGGCCTGGTCGCGCCGCGGCCACCACGGTTCGCCGCCGGTCACCGCCAGCGCCGCATTGGTGCCGGCCACGATTCCCTGGGCGGCGGCTTCCTCGTATCCAGTAGTGCCGTTGATCTGGCCGGCAAAATAAAGGCCCTTGAGCGCTTTCGTCTCAAGCGTGGACGAGAGATCGCGGGGATCGAAGTAGTCGTATTCAATGGCATAACCGGGGCGGGTGATATGGGCTTTCTCAAAACCCCGGATCGATCGCACCAGCGCAAGCTGCACGTCGAACGGCAGGCTGGTGGAAATCCCATTCGGATAGACTTCCTCGGAATCCAGCCCTTCCGGCTCCACGAATATTTGGTGTGAGTCCTTGCTTGCAAAGCGCACCACCTTGTCCTCGATCGAAGGGCAGTAACGCGGTCCCACGCCTTCAATGACGCCCGTGTAAAGCGGCGATCGGTCGAGGCTGGCGAGGATCAGTTCGTGAGTGCCGCGGTTGGTGTGGGTAATATGACAGGATACCTGTCGGGGCCATTCCAGGGCGTCACTCCAAAATGAAAATCGCGGGGTCGGCACATCCCCGGGCTGTTCCTGCATCTGCCCGTAGTCCACGGTACGGCGGTCAATGCGTGGCGGCGTTCCCGTCTTGAGCCGCCCGACATGCAGACCGCACTCGCGCAACCGCGTCGCAAGCGCATTGGCTGGCGGATCGCCGGCGCGGCCTCCCTGATAGTTCGACAGGCCCACATGGATCCGGCCGGCGAGAAAGGTGCCGGTCGTCAGAACCACTGCGCGCGCACGGAACTCAATGCCAGATTGGGTGACCGCAGCGACTACTCGATCTCCCTCCACAACCAGATCGTCGACCGCTTGCTGGAATACGGAAAGGTTTGGTGCGCGTCTGAGCAGGTGACGGATCGCGGACTTGTACAGCTGCCGGTCGATCTGGGCGCGTGTCGCGCGTACTGCCGGCCCCTTGCGTCCATTGAGCACGCGAAACTGTATGCCCGCACGGTCGGCTGCCTGCGCCATGACCCCCCCAAGCGCGTCGATCTCCTTGACCAGGTGGCCTTTGCCGATGCCGCCTATGGCGGGATTGCAGGACATCTGTCCAATGGTCTCGATGTTGTGCGTCAACAGCAGTGTCCGGCAGCCCATGCGCGCAGCCGCCGTAGCCGCTTCCGTGCCGGCATGGCCGCCGCCAACGACAATGACATCGTATTTATCGGGATGACGCACAGCTCACCTGCCAGCATGGCCGGAAGAGGTCGAAATCGTAGCATCTCGAGAGCTCCACACAAACCTCGGTCAGCCCCCGTCGTCGGAGGAGCTCGCTCGTTTGGCTCGCTATCGATGCAGAAGCTGGAAAGCTTGGCTATCGCGCTGATTGGCTGGAAGGCCGCTGGTCAGTTCGGCGACCACAAACGTCTCTTCAGGCCCGAAAGGGAAGCCCCATCCCCGGAGTTCTTCGTCAAATCGCAATTCGCTCGCGTCAGCGGCGAAGCATCCGATAGGTTGCGCGTCCAACGAGGGAGTTGCTTGCCGACTTTCTGACCTTGGGCTGGTTCGATACGCCGATCAGGTATTGGCCAATTTGGCTGTCTCTATCGATGACAGTCTTGATGGCCCGCATTAAATCGGGGGCTCGCTGCACCCCGTCGATGAACCCCCCCCGGCCTCCGAGGTCCGCAGGGAATCCCCCGGTTTCGGACCCTCGCTGGGGGGCAAAGTAACAAGGCCCCAGGAGGGCGATGGGCGATGGCGGGACGAAATGCCTGAAAACCATGTGCTTCGTGGGATGGCGACGGCTGTCTCTGGACGTCCCCGGACGTTCCGCTATTTCGATGCAGAAGGTCGGGAGTTTAGCTAAGCCGCTGTTTGAGCGAGAGAGCACCAAGATCTTGAGACGCGGATGGGGCACCTATGGGGGCGCATCTGAAACCCGTCGGCCACCTCGGACCTGTAACAAGTCGGCTCCCGGCCAGCCTTGTTGAATGCTGCTTTTCGTATCGCGGTCGATTGCGGTCCGGTCACCCTGTCGATTCGGGATTTTATACAGGACACCCGATCCGGCTTGATCGGCCCTGCGTGAACTCACTATCGGCCGATCCTTGAACTAGCTTTTGGCCGACGCCCGAACTTGCATTCAACCGATCGTCAGGCCGATCGATCCATGCTCGGTCCGATGCTCGAAATATTCGCTTTGCGGAAGTTGACGCGCCAGGCCACGGCCGTGCGCGTCACAGAACGGCCCACCACGGACAGGCGATCACATCTGGCCGGATGACACGGATCTCGGGATCGGCGCTCAGGACTACCCCGCGCGGCGAATTCGCGTACCGCTCATGGAACGTGATCACGTGCCGCGCTTCGCTGGCACCGACGGCATCGATCGCTTTGAGCTCGACCGGCAGCAGCTGCCCGTTTTCTTCGAGGATGAAGTCGACCTCCTGCCCCGAGCTGAGCCGCCAGTGGTAGAGGTCGCGAGTTGGCGCACCATCCCGCCAAACGAGTAGGTCGCTCGCGACCAGGGTCTCGAGGTGAAAGCCGGTCGGCGTCGTCTCGCGCGACGCGGCCAAGGCGAGCGCTGCGTCGACGCTGTAGAGCTTCGGAGCCTTGATCACCCGCTGACCTGGGTTTCGCGAGTATGGCGGGATGAGCTCGATGAGATAGCTGCGCTGCAGCGCTTCCAGCCAGCGACGGACGGTCGTGACCGGCGTGCCCAGGTCCCGGGACAGGTCCGACACGTTGAGTTCCTGCCCCGTTCGGGCAGCGGTCAGTCGCACGAAAGCTTCCAGGCGCGGGGCGGATTCGACCTCCAGAATCTCGAGGATGTCGCGGCGCGAAAAGATCTCAACATAGTCGTCGAGTATCCGCAGGCGATGCTCGGGTGGGGCGGCAACCACTCGGGGGAGTCCTCCTGTCTGCACCACGCTCTTCCAGTCGAGCGGACCGCTGGATTCAGCGCGTCGTTCGAGCTCTGCGATCAACGCCGCTTCGTCGGACCCGAACAAGAAGCTCCATCCCCGGTGCTCCTCATCAAGGCGCAGCTCGCTCAGAGTCAGCGGACGAAGCGTCCGGTAGGTCGCCCGCCCCACCAGCGAGTCGCTGACCGATTTGCCGACCTTGGGTTGGTTCGACCCGCTCAGCAGGTACTGTCCATTCCGGCCGTCCCGGTCGACCACCGCCTTGATGGCGAGCAACAGATCGGGTGCCCGCTGCACCTCGTCGATGAACGCCCCACGGTCGCCGAGGTCGGCCAAGAACCCCTCGGGGTCGGCGAGGGCCTGTTCGCGCACATCGCGGTCGTCCAGGGTTCGTCGGGCGAATCCCTGCGCCTCGGCGATTTCCTCGCAGATCGTGCTCTTGCCGACCTGACGCGCCCCCATGACCGCAACCACCCGGTAGAGGCTCAGGTCCGCGGTCAGCTGGGGGTGGATGACCCTCGGGTAGTAATTGTTTGCGTCAGGCATCTCTACGCGCTATATTAACGTCGGACAGTTAATATACCGTAGGAATATTACTATGGCAAATGCGTATTCGGCGGACGATCTGCTAGAGTTCCTCGACCACGCGGACGACAAGGGGCTCATGCCCGCGGCGACCGCACAAGCGCTGGCCGTCGCCACGAGGAATGTCCTAGGGATTCTGTCGGACGCCGAGAAGGCCGACCTGAGTCAGCTAGATCTCGACGCGGCCGTCAGGCGCTTTACGAACAAGCGTGCCAAGGATTTCACTCCAACGTCTCTGAAGGAGTACGGCCGTCGAATTCGGCGAGCAGTCGAATTGTTCCTCAGTTGGCGCGAGGATCCCGCGAGTTTCACGGTGAAGACCCGCGCGACCTCCGGACCTCGTAAGCGGGAGAAGGAACTCGGGAGCGATGAGTGGAAAACAAAAGATCTGTCCGCAGAGCAGGCCCCGAATGAAGTGGCAGGGACTTATCGATCGGCGGTTCCGATTCGGCCGGGCCTTGTCGTGACGCTGGTCAACATCCCGTATGACCTGACCAGCGCCGAGGCAGAGCGGATCGCGGGATTTGTCCGGATGCTGGCGCTGCAATGAAAGGGGGTTCTTCGGCATCGTTGCCGCAGCATCCCAAGCATCATTAGCGGGTGAGCGGGAAGGCCCTGGGCGCGGAGCAGCCTAAACACGAGTGCTAGACGAATATGACTGACGGGCAGAATCTCCAACAGCATGGGTGATGAAATGGCGGCTGCGAACACGGAAGTAAGACGCCAATTCTGCGAAACCTCGTGCGACTCCGGACGTTCCGCTATTTTCCGATGCAGAATGTCGCGAATATCTGCCCGAGCAGATCATCTGACGTAAATGCGCCGGTAATCTCCCCGAGCGCCCGCTGCGCCTGGCGTAGTTCCTCCGCGGCCAGCTCCCCCCGCCGCAACGCCAGTTCGCTGCCTGCGGATTCAAGGGCGCGGTCTGCTCTCTGCAGGGCATCGATGTGGCGGCGGCGCGCGCTGAACGTGGTTTCGCCAGCGATTTCGTATCCCCGCAGGGACCTGAGGTGCGCCCGCACCGCATCGAGTCCAGCACCGGTCAGCGCGGAAATTGCGATCTCGGTCGCGGCGTCGGCGGGCTGCGGGCGTGCCGCAACGAAGCCGGGCTGGCGTCCGGTGAGATCGATCTTGTTTCGAAGAAGCGTGTAGTCGGCAGCGGGCGGCAGGAGAGAGATGAGTGCGTCGAAATCGTCGCCGCTGGCGCTGTCATCCACAATGACCAGGACGTGGTCGGCCTCGGCGGCGGCCGCGTGCGCCCGCCGCACGCCTTCTCGTTCAATCTCGTCATCGCTCTCGCGCATGCCAGCCGTGTCAATGAGATGTAGCGGCATGCCTTCGAGGTCGATATGCTCGCGCAGGACGTCGCGGGTGGTACCGGGAATCGCGCTGACAATGGCGCGATCGTATCGCGCGAGGGCGTTGAGCAGGCTGGATTTGCCGGAGTTAGGGCGGCCGACCAAGGTCACGGTCATGCCCTCTTGCAGCAGGCAGCCTTGGCGGGCAGACGGTAGCAGGGCCGCGATGGATGCCCGGATACTGTGACAGCTCTCCTCTAAAGCGGGGTCTGCGAGGAAGTCGATTTCTTCCTCAGGAAAATCGATTGCTGCCTCGACCTGGGCACGCAAATCGATGAGGTCGGCGACAATGGCGTGCACCTGGCGCGAGAATTCGCCTTGCAGCGAACGCAGCGCCGCGCGCGCGGCGCTGGCTGAGCCGCTTGTGATCAGGTCGGCGACTGCCTCCGCCTGGGCCAGATCCATCTTTCCGTTAAGGAAGGCGCGCTCGGTAAACTCGCCGGGACGCGCAGGCCGAGCGCCCAGTTCCAGCAGGCGCGCAACCAGCAGGTCCAGCACCACCGGGCCGCCATGTCCGTGGAGTTCCAGCACATCCTCGCCGGTGAAAGAGTTTGGGCGCGGGAAGTACAGCACGAGCCCCTCATCGAGGGGCTGGCCACTGGCATCGCGAAATACCCTAAACGCAGCGTGGCGCGGCGGGGGGGGCGCCCCGAACAGAGCTTGCGCCATGGGGGCTGCCGCCGGTCCTGATACGCGGACGATTCCGATGCCGCCGCGGCCTGGCGGAGTGGCGATCGCGACAATGCTATCGCCGCTGCTGGAATCGCGGGTCAAGTTGTCCATCATCGCGCACAGGGGTTACTTCGCGCGCTGGCTGGTGTTGAAGCGACGCGTGATCCACCACTGCTGGGCAATGGAAAGTATGTTCTGGCACACCCAGTACAACACAAGCCCGGACGGGAAAAAGGCAAAAAAGAAGGTAAATAACACCGGCATCGCCAGCATGACCTTGCGTTGGAGCGGGTCCGTCATCTGCGGGCTGATCAGCTGCTGGATCAGCATCGAGATGCCCATCAGGATGGGCAGGATAAAGTAGGGGTCCCGGACCGACAGATCGTGGATCCAAAATATGAAGGGCGCCTGCCGCAGCGCAACGCTCTGGAGCAGCACCCAATACAGGGCAATGAATACGGGGATTTGCACCACGATTGGCAGGCAGCCGCCAAGCGGGTTGATCTTCTCGGTCTTGTAGATCTCCATCATCGCCTGGCTGAGCTTTTCGCGATCGTCCCCATAGCGCTCCTTGAGGCTAGCGAGCTTGGGCTGGACGCGCCGCAGATGAGCCATGGACCGATAGCTGGCAGCAGACAGGGGATAGAAGACCAGTTTGATGAGTACGGTGAGCAGAATGATGGCCCAGCCCCAGTTTCCGACCACATCGTGGATATGGGAGAGCAGCCAATACAGGGGGGCGGCGATGAAAGTAAGCCAGCCATAATCGACCGCGAGTTGGAGCCCGGGGGCGACCTTGTGCAGCAGAGTCGGGTCGGTTGGACCGGCATACAGTCGTGCGCCCACGGTGACGGTGGCCCCGGGCGGAATCGCGGTCGGGGTGAGCGTCTTATAACCTACGACGTAATGGTGATCGGCGAGGGCTTCGGAATAAAACTGCGCGTGGGCCGTGCTCGGCGGTATCCAGGCACTGACGAAGTACTGCTGCAGCACGGCCACCCAACCACCGCTGGTATTGAGGGCGAGCGGTTTATGTTTGAGGCTGTCGAAGGAAATCTTTTCGTATTTTTTGGATGGGCTATAAACCGCGGCGCCGACGTAGCTGGGCTCCGCCCCAAACAGGTGATGCGGTGGGGGGATGTAGCTTCGCAGGAGCTGGGCGTAAAGGTAGGCATTGCGGGTTGCAGCGCCGCTATTGCTGATCGCGTACCGGACGTCAATGACGTAGCTGTTTCGGTGGAAAATATAGGTCTTGGTAACATGCAGCCCACCGGGGCCAGTCCAGGTGAATGGGACCTCCAGGCTGTCCTGGCCAGCAGCGAGCGCGTAGTGGGTCACCGACGTTTGGTAGAGGGCTTCGTGGTTGGGCCACTCGGTACTGTGTCCGATGAGTCCCGACTGGGCGTAGAAGACGTAGGCGCCGCGGTCGCGCAGGAGTTGGAGCGGATTGTTGGGCTCGTTTACCTTTACGGGGTAAGCCTTCAGGTCCAGCTGCCGGAGGTCTCCTCCACGCGTGCTGAGCTCGGCATCGAACAGATCGGTGGTCACGTGGACCGTGACGCCGGACGGCTGTGTCGCGGCAAGGCTCTTCGGCTTGAGGATCGGGGGAGCCGTGGGAGCCGTGGGAGCCGTTGGGGTGACCGGAGTCACCGTGGATACGGGCGCTGTCGGGTGATCCTTTTCCCAGGATTGCCAAAGGAACAGCAAGATGACGGAGAGTATGACGAGCAGAATCAGGCGCTGGTTATCCATGGTGGCCTTTTGCAGGATGAGGCGTACAGGGGGGCACTGGGTCGTGACCGCCCGGGTGCCAAGGATGACAGCGAAGCAGTCGGCGCACAGCCAGCCAGGCGCCCTTCATGGCGCCGTGGGCAGCAATCGCATCCTGGGCGTAGTGCGAGCAGCTCGGGTAAAAGCGGCAATGGTCGCCGAATAGTGGGCTGATGGCATAACGATAGAGCCGAATAACCAGGAGCATGAGTTTTTTCACAAGGAAAACACCCTTTCCCAGTGGCGCTGCAGGGACGCCCGCAACGTGCCCCGTGGTTCTGCGGCAGCCGCTGGGCGTGCTATCACGACGATGTCGAGATCGGGGATCCGCCGGCGGAGCAAGCGGAAGGATTCTCTGATCTGGCGTTTGATGAGGTTGCGCACAACGGCTTTTGCTGAAACCTTACGGGCGACGGTGATCCCGAGACGGGGGTGGCCGAAAGCATTCGGGGTTGTGTAGACCGTGAAGAAAGGGTCGCTGTGACGCCGTCCGCTGTGGAGTGTTCGGCGGTACTCCACGGTTGCCAGAATTCGGAAGCTTTTCGGCAGCCCCTGTCCGGCCGTCGTCTCAGAACTCAGGCGCTTAGCCGTGCGCGGCCACGGGCGCGTCGGGCGCTGAGGACAGCGCGGCCACCGGCCGTGCGCATACGTGCGCGGAAACCGTGAGTGCGTTTGCGTTTGAGCACACTGGGTTGATAAGTTCTCTTCATAGCCTGTCGCCTGGCGGGTTGGTGATTGGATCTGGACGGTTATTGCTGCAAAGGGCGGCAAAGTTACTGCCTTTGCGGGCGGCTTGTCAACCGTTCCGCTGGCTGGGGCACAGCATAGTGGTTGGTTGTGGATTGGGGGACGGCAAGGGGCTAGACTTGCTGGCCCCAATGGAGACTAGACCATGCATGCGGTGGAACCCAATGTCGGACAGCCCCCACTGTGGAAGAAGTGTCTCGAGCGTCTGGAGGAAGAGCTTTCGCCGCAGCAGTTCAATACCTGGATCCGACCCCTGCAGGCCGTGCGTGAGACCCGGTCGCTGCGCTTGCTGGCACCAAACCGTTTTGTCATGGATTGGGTAAAGGAACGCTTTATCGTACGGATCGCAGAGCTGGCCGGTCAATATAACCAGCACGCGGTGGATGTGGTTATCGAGGTAGGAGAACAGGCGCCCGAGGCAACCGAACCCACGGCGCGCAACGCTGGAGCTGAGAAAGGGGCTCGTCGGCCGGCCGCCATGCCGGGCAGGTTAAACCCGGAATTCACATTTGAAACGCACGTCGAGGGCAAATCCAACCAGTTGGCACGCGCCGCGGCGCGCCAGGTTGGGGAAAACCCAGGCGGAGCTTATAACCCCTTATTCATATATGGCGGAGTAGGCCTCGGAAAAACGCACTTGATGCAGGCTGCGGGTCATCTGATGTTGGAGCGTGCACCAGAAGGACGGGTTGCCTACGTTCATTCGGAACGTTTCGTTGCTGATATGGTGAAGGCGCTTCAGCACAATGCCATCAACGAATTCAAAAAACACTATCGGACTTTGGATGCACTGTTGATCGACGACATTCAGTTCTTCGTCGGCAAGGAACGTTCACAAGAAGAATTTTTTCATACGTTCAATAACTTAATGGAAGGCCAGCGCCAAGTCATCATTACAGCGGACCGCTTTCCGAAAGAGTTGATTGGGGTCGAGGAGCGCCTTATATCGCGGTTTGGGAGCGGCCTGACGGTATCGATTGACCCGCCGGAACTGGAGACGCGGGTGGCAATCCTGATGAAAAAAGCGCAGCACGAAGGGGTCGGTCTGTCGGAAGACGTGGCTTTTTTTATTGCCAAGCGCGTGCGATCCAACGTGCGTGAGCTAGAGGGTGCCTTGCGGCGGGTGGTAGCCAACGCTCACTTCACTGGTCAACCGATCAGTATTGAACTCGCAACCGAAAGCCTGAAAGATCTTTTGGCATTTCATGAGCGGCTGGTAACAATCAACAATATTCAGAAAACGGTGGCTGAGTATTACAAAATCCGCGTCGGGGATTTGCACTCGAAAAGCCGGGCAAGGCAGGTGACCAGGCCCCGTCAGGTAGCCATGGCGCTGGCCAAGGAATTGACCAACCACAGCCTGCCGGAAATCGGTGATGCGTTCGGGGGCCGTGACCACACGACCGTATTGCATGCTTGCCGAAAGATCGTGGAACTCACACAAAGCGATATTCGCGTGAAGGAGGACTATGGCAACCTACTGCGAATTCTCTCAACGTGAATAATTCATGAAACATTGTGTGTATTTCGGTAGCTGATGACGAACAACGAAGGCGATTATGGACTATCCACATTGTATAAATGGTTTTCCCATGGCTACCCAGATTTTATCCACAGCCATTTATATTTGGTAAGTAATTGTAAATAATGGGTTTAGTGGGCTTAATCCCAGAATTTCAAACGCTAGTAGTAATAGCAACTAGGTTGTTTTTATAAAAATCTTACTTAAAACAATAACTGAAACTGACTGAAGGAATGGACCGCCACGCCGGGATGAAATCATGCAGATCACTATACAGCGCGATCATTTGCTCAAGCCTTTGAGTTTTGTCGCTGGCGTCGCCGAGCGTCGCCAAACTTTGCCGATACTCTCCAATGTGTTAGTGCAGTGCCGAGAAGGGAGATTGACTTTGACCGGCACCGACCTCGAGGTAGAGGTGGTGGTGAATGTAGAAGGCGCTGGTGGAAGCGAGTGCGCGTTTACGGTTCCGGCGCGAAAACTTCTGGACATTTGCCGGGCCTTACCAACGGAAGCGACGCTGGATATCCGGCTAGACAAGGGCAAGGCGACGATCCGGTCGGGGCGCAGCCGGTTTACGTTACTTACGATGCCGGCTACCGATTTTCCGAGCATTGAAACAACACAATGGGATTGGGCGCTACAGGTTCCACAGCGTGTTCTGGGGCGTTTACTTCAGAAAACACAGTTTTGCATGGCGCAACAGGATGTTCGGTATTATCTAAATGGCCTGCTATTGGAAATAACGGATGGGAAACTAACATCCGTCGCGACGGATGGGCATCGGATGGCACTGGGCGAAGTAACATTGGAACACGGTGTTAGCGGAATCCGCCAGGGCATATTGCCTCGGAAAGGGGTATTGGAAGTAAGCCGGTTTCTTGAAGACCTGGAAGAGGAAGTCGAACTGAAAGGCGGGACGAACCACATCCGTATCGTAAAAAAGGATCTGACGTTTACGTCGAAGTTGATCGATGGGCGTTTTCCGGATTACCACAAAGTTATTCCACAAGAACAGCAGATCCGGATCCGGGTGGGGCGTGATTTGTTTAGGGAATCCCTGAGTCGGGTTGCCATTCTTTCGAACGAGAAGTACCGGGGAGTACGCGTCGCCTTGGCACCCGGAGTAATGCGGTTGACGGCACATAATCCCGAACAGGAAGAAGCGCAGGAAGAGCTATCGATTGATTACAGCGGTGATGAGTTTGAGATTGGCTTCAATGTAAACTACATCATCGAAGCGGTGAGCGCCATTGATGCGGCCGAGGCCGAGATGGGTTTGAGTGACTCGAACAGCAGTTGTGTGCTGTATGCGCCGGGCGATGCTCGGAACCGGTATGTTGTGATGCCTATGCGGCTGTAGTTGCTGCCGCCACGATCGCTGCGCGGAAGGATATGCCGCTCACACGCCTGGAGCTCTCTAATTTTCGGATTCTGGAAAGGGTTGTCATCGAGCCTGGCGAGGGGCTGAATGTCATTACGGGCTGCAATGCGGCCGGAAAAACAACGCTGATCGAGGCCATTCATATTTTGGCGACGGGTCGGTCGTTTCGGACGCAGCGTCTAACAGAACTCATCCGGCACGGGGTACAGGGGTTCAGCGCATATGGTGTAGTAGTGGAGGGTGGCCAGCCGCACCGGCTGGGATTTGCAGTAGGGGCCCAAGGGCGGTCGATCCGGATCGATGGTGAGCAGGCTAGTAGTGCGGCAACCCTGGCCCAGCACATGCCTCTGTTGGCTGTTACTCCGGAACATCATTACGATTTTCTGCGAAGCAGCCGCCATCGGAGGGGTCTTCTCGATTGGTGGCTGTTCCACGTGGAACCAGATTTCCATTGCCGATGGCTTCGTTACCAGAGGATCTTAGCGCAGCGCAATGCCGCCCTGCGCCAACGCTCGCCCATCCACCATATTTGGGACGAGGAACTGTCCGACCTCGGTGAAACAATCGATCGCTCGCGTCATGCCTTCTTTCTTCTTTTAGAGCGCGAATTCCATCGCGCTGCAGAATATCTATTGGAAGATTGGGATGCGCGATTGATCTTTGAATCCGGCTGGTGCCGCTCGGAACCCCTTCTGACGTGCCTGCTCCGGAACCGGACGAGCGACCAACGCCACGGCTATACCCGCCACGGGCCCCATCGCGCCGATCTTCGTTTCGAGTTGCATAGAGAAGGAATCCGCACACATCTGTCGCACGGCCAGCAAAAGTTGCTGGTCATCGCTCTGAGACTGTCCCAACTGAAGCTGTTTATCGCGCAATCCGGCCGGCCTTGCATCCTCCTGGCCGATGACCTCGGAGCTGAGTTGGATGCAGCACATCGGCAGAGGGTCCAGAACAGCCTGGCGTCGTTGGGTGCCCAGGCGTTCTTGACGTCCATGGACGATCACCCCTTTTTGACCACGGCCTCGACGCCAGTGTTTCACGTGGAACAAGGCCGGATTCGGACCGAATCCACGGTATTCGCGATACCAAAGAAATCAGCCCGAACCGAGATGAAAATGTTAGAATAATCGACTTCTACCCATAGGCTTGTCATGGAAAACAAACCGATTTATGACTCCACTAGCATCCAGGTGCTCAAAGGCTTGGACGCCGTTCGCAAGCGCCCTGGGATGTATATCGGCGACACGGACGATGGCACCGGCCTTCATCATATGGTTTTCGAGGTCGTCGATAATTCGATTGACGAGGCTCTAGCCGGCTATTGCACCCAAATCCAAGTTACAGTCCATACCGATAACTCCATTACCGTTTCCGATAATGGTCGCGGAATACCGACTGGCATCATCCCTGAAGAGGGCCGTTCAGCCGCTGAAGTCATAATGACCGTCCTTCATTCTGGTGGAAAATTCGACCAGAACTCCTACAAAGTCTCAGGGGGGCTTCACGGCGTCGGTGTCTCCGTTGTCAACGCCCTTTCTGACTCCCTTGAGCTCACCATCCGTCGCGATGGAAAGATTCATTACCAGATGTATCGCCTGGGAAACCCGGTCGAGCCGCTTACGGTTATCGGTGCTACCGACGAAACCGGCACCGATGTCCACTTCACGCCCAGTCCAAAGATCTTTACCAATACCATCTTCCATTACGACCTTCTCGCCAAGCGGCTACGCGAGCTATCGTTTTTGAATTCGGGCGTACGCATCGTTCTGCGTGACGATCGCGACCTTAAGGAAGACGTTTTTGAGTACCAGGGCGGAATTGCTGCTTTTGTTCGCCACCTCAACCGCAACAAAACGCCGCTGCACGAGAAAGTCATCTATATCTCCGCTGAAAAAGAGGGCGTTTCGGTTGAGCTCGCCATGCAGTGGAATGATTCGTACCAGGAAAACACGTTCTGCTATACCAACAACATTCCGCAACGCGATGGTGGTACACATCTCGCCGGCTTGCGTGCGGCCATGACGCGGACCCTAAACCAGCACATTGAAAACCTTGCCCTGGCAAAGAAAGACAAGATAAGCCCGACGGGCGATGACGCTCGCGAGGGGCTCACGGCAGTCCTGTCTGTCAAGGTGCCGGATCCGAAGTTCTCTTCCCAGACCAAGGAAAAGCTGGTTTCCTCCGAAGTCAAAGGTATTGTGGAGTCGGTCGTCAATGAGCGGCTTCTCGATTTTCTCCAGGAAAATCCCAGCGACGCGCGCGTGATTGCCTCGAAAATCATCGACGCTGCCCGCGCCCGGGAAGCCGCCCGCAAGGCTCGCGAAATGACCCGGCGCAAGGGCGCGCTAGATATCGCAGGGTTACCCGGGAAACTGGCTGACTGCCAGGAGCGTGACCCGTCCCTGTGCGAGCTGTATCTGGTCGAGGGCGACTCTGCCGGCGGCTCCGCGAAGCAGGCGCGCGACCGGCGCTTTCAGGCGATACTCCCCCTCAAAGGAAAGATCCTGAACGTTGAGCGGGCCCGTTTCGATAAAATGTTGTCGTCCGCCGAAGTGGGCACGCTGATCACGGCTCTGGGGACAGGCATTGGAAAAGATGACTTTGATATCAAAAAGTTACGCTATCATCGCATCATCATCATGACGGATGCCGATGTCGACGGTTCCCATATCCGCACCCTGTTGTTGACCTTTTTCTATCGCCAAATGGCCGAGCTTTTGACTGGAGGCCATATCTTTATTGCCCAACCGCCGCTGTACAAAGTTAAGCGCGGCAAGCTCGAGCGCTACCTGAAAGATGACGGCGAGCTCCAGGCGCACCTGTTGGAATCCGCCCTGGAAGGCGCCGCGCTTCTTGGAGCGCCCGAGGCGCCGCCCGTTGAGGATGAACGTTTAACCCGCCTGTGCCACGACTACCTGGCGGTTGAAAGTACTATCAAGCGCCTTTCTCGCCGCTACGATGCCAAGTTGCTGCGAAAGCTCGTCTATCTTCCGGGCTTCTCCGCTGAGGGACTCAAGGACCGCGCCGCTACCCAGGGATTTGCCGCCACCCTCAGGAGCCGATTGGCCTCGGAGCCCAATGGCGCTCACTACGAGGTAGGGCTCGGCACCAGTCCGGTCACTGGCTCCCCCGAGATCGTCGTGACCCGCAGTGAGCACGGTTCGCAGCACCGCAGCCGCCTCGATGCGGAATTCCTCGCATCGGGAGAATACCGCAGCCTGAGGACCCTGGGCGGCCAGCTGGATGGCTTGCTGCACGAAGGGGCCAGTGTACGGCGGGGAGACAAGGTTCAAGCCGTCACTCATTTCGAGGAGGCTGTCGAGTGGCTGATGAATGAGGCCCGGCGGGGACAGACCATACAGCGCTACAAGGGCCTCGGGGAAATGAACCCCGAGCAGCTGTGGGAGACCACAATGGAGCCGACCAAACGCCGCTTGCTGAAGGTCAATATTGAGGACGGCGTTGCTGCGGATGAGATCTTCACCACGCTTATGGGCGAGCAGGTCGAGCCCCGCCGGGAATTCATCGAGAAGAACGCCTTAGCCGTGTCCAATCTGGATATCTAGTTCCGTCGACGGCAGCGCCGCTTGGGCGATGGAGGTCTGAGCACCGTGTTCCATATCCGGGCCATGACGATCGGTGACTACGATGCTGTCGTGACGCTGATGTGCTCGGAGCCTGGTGTCTGCCTTAGGGATTCCGACTCGCGCCCGGACACCGCCCGATATCTCGAGCGAAACCCAGGCCTGAGCCTCGTCGCCGAAATTAGCCACGACGTTGCAGGCTGCGTGCTGTGCGGCCATGATGGCAGAAGAGGCTATCTGCGGCATCTGGTTGTCCGGCCGTCCTCACGCCGCCTCGGCATCGGAACCGCCCTGGTTGGGCGTTGTCTGGCAAGCCTGGAATCCATAGGCATCCACAAGACCCATATAGAAGTATTGCGGCACAACCAGGGCGCGATTGCCTTCTGGGAGAAGCTGGGCTGGGTACAGCGTGAAGATATCCGCCGATACTCCCTCATCCAGGGCGCTGGAGACAACGCCTAAGCCCCGCCTACCGGTGCGCTCTAATGGAGCGTGCGCGGCACAGTAAGCACGAATGCCGGAATCTCCGCGTCAAATTCGACGCCGTCATCGGCGATCATCTGATAGCTGCCCCGCATGCTGCCAAACGGCGTCTCCAGTATCGCGCCGCTGCTGTACTCAAAACTTTTGCCCGGCGGAAGATAAGGTTGCTCACCCACCACGCCCGGACCGCGGACTTCCTGGACCTTATTGTTGGCGTCAGTGATGATCCAATGGCGCGTCAGCAGCCTCGCTGGCACGCTGCCGTGGTTTGTGATCCGGACCGTATATGCAAACACATAACGATCAGATTCCGGAGCCGACTGAGCTTCCACGTAAGCCGATTTTACCGACACATCGATGTGATGCTTCGCCACGTCCGGATCCCCTGATCGGTTCTGTCCATGCATCATACCAATTCCGGACCGCTTTGACCTGCCCTCGGCATCCCTTGCTTTCCTATTGCGGCCCTGCCGCAAGGGCGGTTCCATCACCCGGTCGGCCACTCACCCCGGCACGGGACGCTGAAAAAAGCCAACTCGCCATCCAGCCGTGCCGCTGACAGTCTTCCGCCCCACAAGCATCCGCTATCCAGTCCGATCACACCATCACCCTGCCACAGTCCCAGTGCAGACCAGTGACCGAATACAATCCGCAACCGGCGGCTTGCACGACCCGCAACCTGAAACCAGGGCACTAGCCCATCAGGCTGTGTGCCGGGCGGTCCCTTGTGCTGCATATCCATCCTGCCGGTGCCGTCGCAGTAGCGCAGCCGCGTCATGGCGTTGATTACAACCCGCAGCCGCTCCCACCCTCGCAAATTTTCGCTCCAGCGATCCGGAACGTTACCGTACATATGCTCGAAAAACGCCCCCTCTGCCGATTCCCGGATGGCCTCCGCGGCTTCCTCCGCCAGCATCACTGCCTGGCTGAGATTCCAACACGGCAACAAGCCGGCATGAACGAGCGTATAGTCCAGGCCGGCATCGTGATGCAGCAGCGGACGCGTGCGCAACCACGCCAGTAGCTGCGCTCGGTCCGGCGCACCCAGCACGTCCTGTAGCGTATCTTGCGGGTGGCTGCGGCCTTTGCCTGCAGCCACCGCCAGCAGGTGCAGATCATGGTTGCCGAGGACGACATGCGCGCGTCTCCCCAGACCCATGACGAATCGCAGGACTTCGGCTGAGGCAGGTCCGCGATTGACCAGATCGCCAGTGAACCACAACTCATCCTGTTCTGGCGAAAATCCGATCAGGTCCAGAAGCGCGTACAGCGCATCGGCGCAGCCCTGTACGTCCCCGATAGCATAGACCCCCATCCCGTCTTAAACCGGGCCGGACAGACGTCGAAACTTCATAGTGGCCCGGATCAGCCCGTCAGTGATTCCAGGCTCCCGTGCCGAATGGCCAGCAGCCGGCACGATTTCAATCTCCGATCCGGACCAAGCCCGGTGGAGCTCCCACGCGCTCTGTACCGGACAGGGCATATCGTATCGTCCCTGAATGATGATGCCGGGGATCCTATTGAGCCGTGCCGCGTCACGCAGAATCTGGTCAGGCTCCAGAAAGCTGTCATGGACAAAATAATGCGCCTCGATCCGCGCGAGGCTGAGCGCCACGTGGGGATCGCTAAAAAACTCTACGACCGCCTGCCGTGGAGCCAGCGTTGCGGTACGGCCTTCCCATATCGACCAGGCCTTGGCCGAAGCCATCCGCGCAACCTCATCGCTACCGGTAAGCAGACGGTAATGCGCCTCAACCGGGTTGTCCCGGCCGCCCGCTGCAAGGGGCGCAATAAACTCCTCCCAGTAATCCGGGAAAATTCGATTGGCCCCTTCCCGATAAAACCACTCGATTTCCCAGGGACGGCATAGAAATATGCCGCGCACGATCAGTCCAAGCACTGCCTCAGGGTGGGTTTCAGCATAAACGAGACTCAGGGTCGAACCCCAGGATCCCCCAAACAGGACCCAACGGCGTACGCCGAGATGTTCGCGAATGGCTTCCATGTCCTCGACCAGCTTCTGGGTCGTGTTGCCTTCCAGGCCGGCATGCGGGCGCGACCGCCCGGCGCCGCGCTGGTCGAACAAGATTATCCGGTAGGCCAGCGGGTCGAAAAACTGCCGGTGATAACCCTCGCAGCCAGCGCCGGGGCCACCGTGCACGAACAGCACGGGCAGACCCTGCGGGTTGCCGGATTCCTCGACATAAAGGGTGTGGCCGTCAGAGACCGCCAGGCTGTGCTCGGCATACGGCTTGATCTCTGGGTACAGAACATGCATGCACTCGTTCCTGGTGGTGCTGTGGACTCCGTCCCGCAAGCCGCAACCTGGCTCCCCGGCAAACCCGGCGCCACTCCTGCGCTCCGCGGCTCCATGTCAGTATACTGACCCCGGTCACGAAATCCACGCTTGCCGCCGCGCCGCTAGCTCGGACCACCGATTCGCGGTATGCTTCGTCACTTTTTTGGATCATCAGCCAGCCATGTCCGCAGAAATCCGCCGCGAAGCTGCCCGCCGGCGCACGTTCGCCATCATTTCCCATCCTGATGCCGGCAAGACCACCCTCACCGAAAAGCTGCTGCTCTTCGGGGGTGCCATCCAGCTTGCCGGCACCGTGAAGGGACGCAAAGCCGCGCGCCACGCAACCTCGGACTGGATGGAACTGGAAAAGCAACGCGGCATCTCCGTCACCTCGTCGGTGATGCAGTTTCCCTACCGCGACCGAGTCGTCAATTTGCTCGACACCCCAGGACATGAGGATTTCTCCGAGGACACCTATCGCACCCTGACGGCGGTCGATTCCGCGCTCGTGGTCATCGATGCCGCAAAGGGTGTCGAGGAGCGGACCATCAAGCTCATGGAAGTCTGCCGGCTGCGAAATACTCCGATCACCACGTTCATCAACAAGCTCGACCGTGAAGGCCGCGACACCATGGAAGTGCTGGATGAGGTGGAAAAGGTGCTGCGCATACAGTGCGCGCCCATCACGTGGCCTATCGGAATGGGCAAGCGCTTTCGTGGCATCTACCACCTGCCCAACGAGTCCGTGCACCTGTACTCACCTGCCCACGGTGGACGAATAAATGCCGGAGAAACGATTCACGGCCTCGATAATCCCCGCCTTGATGAGTTGCTCGGCCAGCAAGCAGACGAGCTGCGTGCGGAAGTGGCGCTGGTGCAGGGCGCCAGCCATCCTTTTGACCGCGAGGGCTACCTTGCTGGCCGGCAGACTCCGGTGTTCTTCGGGTCCGCCATTAACAATTTCGGGGTGCGCGAGCTGCTCGATACCTTCGTCGACATCGCGCCGGGACCCCAACCCCGCGATGGGGGACGGCAAGTCAATGCCGACGAAGACGCCTTCAGCGGGTTTGTATTCAAGATCCAGGCAAACATGGACCCCAATCACCGTGACCGCATCGCCTTCCTGCGGGTATGTTCAGGCAAGTACGCCCCGGGGATGAAGCTTCACCACGTGCGCATCGGCCGGGAGGTGATCATCTCGAACGCCATAACCTTCATGGCACAGGAACGGGAGACTGCAGCGGAGGCCTATGCTGGCGACATCATCGGGCTGCACAACCACGGCACGATGCGAATCGGAGACACCCTTACCCAGAAGGAGGCGCTCAAATTCACGGGCGTGCCGAACTTTGCGCCGGAGATATTCCGTCGCGCCCAGATTCGCAATCCGCTGAAGACTAAGGCGCTTCAGAAGGGACTCGAGCAGCTGACGGAAGAGGGCGCCACCCAGCTGTTTCGGCCGCTGAACTCGAACGACCTGATTCTCGGTGCGGTGGGGACGCTGCAGTTTGACGTGGTTGCGCACCGTCTTCAGAACGAATACGGTGTCGACGCGCTGTTCGAACCGGTCGCAGTCCATAGCGCACGCTGGATCGCCTGTGCCGACGCGAAAATGCTGGCCGAATTCCAGCGCAAGTTGCACGACAGCCTGGCCCGGGACAGCGCCGGGGAGCTGGCTTACCTCGCACCGTCGCGCGTCAACCTCCAGCTCACCATGGAGCGCTGGCCGGACGTGGAATTCCACGCTACACGCGAACAAGCCTGAAGCCACCGGCACACCGGGCCGGGCGGCCGGGTTTGCTCAGGGGTCGTCAGCCCGCGGCGCTACGTTCCGCCCGCTTGCGGTCCGACTCCCTGAGGTGTCGTTTGCGCAGGCGTATATGGCTGGGGGTCACCTCGACCAGCTCATCGTCTTCGATAAATTCCAGGGCGCGCTCCAGGGTAAGCTGGATCGGCGGCGTAAGAATAATGGCGTCGTCCGAGCCCGAGGCGCGGACATTTGTCAGCTGCTTGCCCTTCATGGCGTTGACCACCAGGTCGTTGTCGCGCGAGTGAATACCGACGATCATTCCTTCGTACATTTCCTCGCCGGGCGAAATAAACAGCCGCCCGCGCTCCTGGAGGTTCCATAGCGCGTAGGCAACGCTGACGCCGACGCCGTTCGAGATGAGCACGCCGTTGACGCGCCGCCCGGCGTCACCTTTTTTCATGGCGCCGTAGTGATCAAACACGTGATAAATCAGGCCGCTTCCGGCTGTTGCCGTAAGAAACTCGGTCTGGAAGCCGATCAGGCCGCGCGCCGGAACCATGTATTCAAGACGTACGCGACCCTTGCCATCAGGCTCCATGTTGAGCAGGTCGCCCCTGCGTGCGCCGAGTTTTTCCATCACGGTGCCCTGGTGCTGGCTTTCGACGTCGACGGTAACCATCTCGTAAGGCTCCTGCTTTTCCCCGTTGACCTCCTTGATGATCACCTGCGGGCGAGAAACCCCGAGCTCGTAACCTTCGCGGCGCATGTTCTCGATCAGGATACCGAGGTGCAGCTCGCCGCGCCCGGACACCCGGAACTTGTCGGGGCTGCCAGTATCCTCCACCCGCAGCGCTACGTTCGTGATCAGCTCCCGCTCGAGACGCTCGCGCAGCTGGCGGCTGGTCACGTACTTCCCGTCCCTGCCGGCAAACGGCGAGTTGTTCACCTCGAACGACATCGTGACGGTCGGCTCGTCGACCGACAGGGCCGGAAGCGCTTGCACGCAGAGCGGATCGCAGAACGTATCGGAAATGTGCGGCGAGTCGATTCCGGTAATGGCTATGATGTCTCCAGCAGCGGCTTCTGGGACTTCCGTGCGTTCCAGGCCGAGAAATCCGAGAACCTGAAGTACCCGGGCCGGCCGGGTCTTGCCGGCCTTGTCGACGACGGCCACTTGCTGATTGGGCCTGATGCGCCCCCGCTTGATCCGTCCGACCGCGATGGCTCCCACATAACTCGAATAATCGAGGCTCGAAACCTGCATCTGAAACGGCCCGTCCAGGTCCACGTCCGGCGCGGGCACATGGGCAATGACGGTCTCGAATAGCGGCGTCATGTCTCCCGATCGCACGTCGGGCTCCAGTCCGGCATAGCCGTTCAGTGCCGACGCATAAATGACGGGGAAATCCAGCTGCTCCTCGGTGGCGCCGAGCTTGTCGAACAGATCAAACGTTTGATCCAGCACCCAGCCCGGCCGGGCCCCGGGACGGTCTATCTTGTTGATCACCACGATGGGCCTGAGTCCCTGAGCAAAAGCCTTGCGGGTTACGAAACGCGTCTGCGGCATCGGCCCGTCGATTGCGTCCACCAGAAGCAGCACCGAATCGACCATGGACAGCACGCGCTCGACCTCTCCTCCGAAATCCGCATGCCCCGGGGTGTCGATGATGTTGATGCGGTAGTCGTGCCAGCGTATGGCGGTATTCTTCGCCAGAATGGTGATGCCACGCTCCTTTTCGAGGTCGTTGGAATCCATGACCCGCGTACCGAGCTGCTGGTGCGGAGCAAACGTCCCGGACTGCTGCAGCAGCTTGTCGACCAGTGTGGTCTTGCCATGGTCGACGTGCGCGATGATGGCAATATTGCGTAATTTCTCGATCAAAGGGGTATCCCGGCGTAACCGCAAAAAGGCCGCGCATTATACACGATTGTCGCGAAAACCAGAGACATGCGCGGCACGCCCGCGACCGAGGTACGATCCGCCACCAGGGCAGGCCGGGCGACCAGGTCAGCGTTTCAGCCAGATTTCGTAGGTGTACAGGCCGATTTCCACCGCGATTAGGACCACAATATACCATTCCACCCGCAGCATTCGGCGGTTATGCAGCAGGTTGAGCGCTGTCTCGGCAGTATGCGAAACCAGCGCCAGCTTGCGCTCGAGCACGGTGTCGCGCTCACGCAGCTCATATTCCGACTCCAGTCGCAGGTACAGGCGCTCCAGTTCCGGCTGGTCCCACAGCAGCTCCGGCTTGTCCTGGATCTCGACCCGCCCAATCATCTTGGCCTGCACCGAAAGCGCGCCGCCGATGTGCTGCAGCAGCTGTCGGAGAACATGCGGGGCCCCGCCCTCGCGTTCGATCCGCTGCGCCAGCGGCTCGATCACATCGAACACCGCCGCCATCGCGGTCTCGTAGCGCTGCAGCGCTACGCTGCGGGCGAGCACGATCGCAACTACCTGCAACCGCGGCAACCCCAAATCGCTGACCGCAATGCCGTCGACCGCAACCCCTTCCGCTTGCCCGGCGCTGACAAAAATCCGCCCGTCCTCGGTTTCGGGGTGCGACAGCGGCCGCTCCATGCGCGGCGCCAGATCCAGCAGAAAGGCCTGCTGCTCAGCGTCGCTCAGATTGAACAGAACCACCGCGCCATATCGGAACAGCATCGCGAGTCCGCTTTCGCCTGCAGCCACCACCAGGGGCTGGAATTCCATGGGTGTCTCATAATAGCCACGCAGGTGCAGCCGTTCGCTCACCAGGTACGCTCGGACTGCGACCGCGGTGCTTCCGCGCAAGCGGTCCCCCGGGCCGGGGGAGGGCGGGGCAAACGTCGTTGCTTCGCTCATCGGCGGTCCCCCGGTACTCCTTGGCTGCTGTCAGTGTTTGCGTCCACCGGACATTACGGCTCTGCCGCCGGCGCCAGGTTGGATCAGTTTAGATAATGGGATGCCTTCGCCGAATACACCGACGTGCATTCGCTCGAAGGTGGAGTGCGCTCGACCGACAAAAGCGACCCGTTGCCGAGCGTGTTCTTGATCTGCACCGCAGCCTGATAGATGGGGCTGGTCGTGGGGATATAGCAGTAGAAATAGTGGCCGTTGGCGTCCTCGCCGTAAAAATACAGCAGCCCGTTCGCGTAGCCACCGGCCCCAATATAGGTCTTGGTCGCAGTCAGCGTCGTATTGAAACGGTTGTTGAAGGTGCCATACATGTACTCGCTGTTTGGACCCACATAAACATACCCGGGCACGTAGTCGCCCTGGGCGAAGGCCGGAACAGACAGCACCACGCCGACCAGCGCCAATGCCAACATGGCGAATTTCATGTGTCTCCTCCTCAGAATTTCCACGGCGCACGGACTTCCTGCCCTAGAGCGAGGGCAGTGATCCCACCGGCTTCATCTCCTGGTTGTTGATGGCCCCGAAAATCTTGTTGAGCAGCGCCTCGCGCTGCCGCTCGGAAAGCATCGGCGCAACCTGCAGCAATGCGCTGCTGTCAGCATCGGTCCAAACGCCGCTGGCCAGCGCCCGATCCACAATCTCCCGGGATTGGCGTGCGGCCTGCATGCGCGGCGCACTATCGCGAGGCGGTAGTCCGGCTTCAGTGGTCCCGATTGGCTCCAGCTGGGCGGGTGGGGCCGCAGCCAGCTTTGCCAGGTAGGGTGCCAGCTCCTGTTTCAGAACGGAATCTATTGCCTGCCGCAATACCCGGTCCCGGGGAATTTTTGCTGAAAACCCGGCGCTGCTGGGGTTGGTCCTCGGGATTGCCGGAACCGACGCTCGAGTGGCCGAAGGCGCGGCCGGAATTCTCATCCATAGGGCCACAAAGCCGACGATCTGAACAACGATGATGCCGGTCAGCAGGAATTTGTAGTGACCTGATTCCATCCGCTTCGATGCCTGTCTCGGTATTAGCCGCAGCGCCTGCCGTGCGGTCGCCCGCTGTTTGAGCTGCCTGCGGGGCTATGTCCTTCCCATAAGAATACAGGAAATATCCCGGTTCTGTGCAAGCGCGGTGGGTGGAGCATTTCATGGCCGCAGGAGCCGCCATGGCCCTGCGGCCGATTTGAGCCGCCCGCGCCTCGCCAGCGAAGAACCGAAAGTGTCCGCAAGTGCGTTGCCGAATCAAAGAGCGAGTCGCTCCCAGATCGTGCTTGTCGGGCCGGCGCGGTTAAGAGTATAGAAGTGCAGGCCCGGTGCGCCGGCCGCAAGCAGTCGGTCGCACAGTTCGGTGGTCACGTCTAGCCCGAAGGCACGGATTGCATCGAGGTCTTCCCCGTAGTCCTCCAGACGCCTGCGGATCCAGCGCGGGATCTCCGCGCCGCATGCATCCGAAAAGCGCGCGAGCTGCTTGAAGTTGGTGATCGGCATGATGCCCGGCACGATGGCAATGCCCAGCCCCAGTTCCTCGCAGTCATCCACGAAGCGGAAATACGAATCAGCATTATAGAAATACTGTGTGATGGCGGAATCGGCGCCGGCCAGGACCTTGCGGCGGAAGTTCAGCCGGTCGGCCGAGGCGCTCGCTGCCTGCGGGTGGGTCTCGGGGTAGGCGGCGACCTCGATGTGGAAATGGGAACCCGTCTCGGCCCGGATGAACTCCACGAGCTCGCTCGCGTAACGCAATTCTCCCGCAGCGACCGTGCCCGAGGGCAGATCTCCACGCAAGGCGACAAGGTGGCGGACCCCCAGGGCCATGTAGCTGCGCAAAATCTGGCGGAGCTGGTCCCGCGATGATCCGATGCAAGAAATGTGCGGGGCCGCGCCGAAGCCCCGCCCCATTATCTCCCTGACAGTCTCGAACGTGCCTTCGCGTGTGCTCCCGCCGGCCCCGAAAGTCACCGACATGAAGCGCGGCCCAAGCTGCCCGAGCTGGGCATACGTGTGACGCAGGCTCGCCCTTCCCTCCTCTGTCTTGGGAGGGAAAAACTCGAAGCTGAAGGTCCGTCCGTGCCGTTTCTGGGTTTCCATAGGAAAGCCGAAAGTCGCGATGCTTGTCCGATCAGGCGCGGCCGGGCCGCGCAGCGATACGTGCTGTCTGTGGCGGATCAGTACCGGTAATGGTCCGGCTTGTAGGGACCATCGACCGGAACGTTGATGTACGCCGCCTGTTCGGCGGAAAGCCGGGTGAGGTGCGCGCCTATCTTCTTGAGGTGCAGGCGGGCGACTTTCTCGTCGAGCCTTTTCGGCAGCGTGTACACCTTCCGTTCATAGGCAGCGCCGTTGTTAAAAAGCTCGATCTGCGCGATGGTCTGATTTGAGAAGGATGCCGACATTACGAAACTCGGGTGCCCGGTTGCGCAGCCGAGGTTTACAAGCCTGCCCTTGGCCAGGACGATGAGTTTCCTGCCGTCCGGAAACAGAACGTGATCGACCTGCGGCTTGATCTCTTCCCACGGGTACCCCTCGAGTGCGGCGATGTCGATTTCCGAATCGAAATGCCCGATGTTGCATACGATCGCCTCGTGCTTCATCGCAAGCATATGCGCGTGGGTGACCACGCCCACGTTGCCGGTTGCGGTGACGAAGATGTCACCCAGCGGAGCGGCCTCCTCCATGGTGACCACGCGGTAACCCTCCATTGCCGCCTGTAGAGCGCAGATGGGGTCGATCTCCGTGATCCAAACCGTGGCGCCCATGCCGCGGAACGCCTGGGCGCAGCCCTTCCCGACATCCCCGTAGCCGAGCACCACGCATATCTTTCCGGCGATCATGACGTCGGTGGCACGCTTGATCCCGTCGATCAGGGATTCCCGGCAGCCGTACAGATTGTCGAACTTGGACTTCGTCACCGAGTCGTTGACATTCATCGCCGGAAACATCAGCTCGCCCCGCTGCTGCATCTGATAAAGGCGGTGTACCCCGGTCGTTGTTTCCTCGGTCACCCCGCGGATGCCCTTGGCGATAGCGGTCCACTTGCCCGGACTGGCTGCGAGACTGTCGCGCAGCAGGTGCAAAAAGACCTTCCATTCCTCGCTCGCGTTCGGCTCGGCGTCCGGCACCCTGCCGGCACCCTCGAATTCCGCGCCCTTGTGCACGAGCAATGTGGCGTCGCCGCCATCATCCAGGATCATGTTCGGGCCCTTCCCGTCCGGCCAGGTCAGCGCCTGCTGGGTGCACCACCAATATTCTTCAAGGGTCTCACCCTTCCAGGCAAATACCGGAATCCCTGCCGCCGCCATCGCCGCCGCCGCATGATCTTGCGTGGAAAAGATATTGCAGGAGGCCCAGCGCACCTGGGCCCCTAACGACGTCAGCGTTTCCATCAGTACGGCCGTCTGAATGGTCATGTGCAGCGAGCCGGAAATGCGCGCTCCCCTGAGTGGCTGCTGCGCACCGAACTCCTCGCGTAGCGCCATCAGGCCTGGCATTTCCGTCTGGGCGATTTCGATCTCCTTGCGGCCCCATGACGCGAGGCCAATATCCGCGACCTTGTAGTCCGCGGTCTTCGAATTCACGACAGCGTTCATGATGCATGCTCCATAATGAACGAGCGCCGTTGTACGGGTCGGTGTCGTCTCCAAGCCTGGCCCCCGGACACTGCTTCGGAGGGTCGCAACGCTCCTTGGAAAGGACAATGCCCCGCCGCCACGGCAGGGCCTGTTGAAGGTCTGACAGGGATCATCCGGAAGGGCTTGTCCCCTGGTTTACGAGACAACCGGGGCCGGCTTAGGCCCGCACGGCATTGCGCGCATCGGGTTTGATGCCGGACGCGTCGCGCAGCTGTTCGGCCCGATCGGTCCGTTCCCAACTGAAGTCCGGCCGTTCACGCCCGAAATGGCCGTATGCCGCGGTCGCTAGATAAATGGGACGCAGCAGATCGAGCATCTGAATGATGCCCTTGGGGCGCAGATCGAAGTGTGCAACGACCAGCTCAGCGAGCTTATCGTCGGGCAGCTTGCCAGTGCCGAAGGTATCGATGTGCACCGAAACGGGGCGTGCGATCCCGATTGCGTAGGCAACCTGGATCTCGCAGCGGTCCGCAAGCCCAGCAGCGACCACATTCTTTGCGACATAGCGCCCGGCGTAGGCCGCCGAACGATCCACCTTGGAAGGATCCTTGCCGGAAAATGCCCCGCCACCGTGTCTGGCCATGCCGCCATAAGTATCGACGATGATCTTGCGGCCCGTGAGGCCGGCGTCGCCTACCGGACCGCCGATTTCGAACGCCCCGGTCGGGTTGACAAAGTACTTGGTATCCTTGCCGAGCCACTCCTTGGGAAGCACCGGCTTGATGATCTCCTCGATCACCGCTTCGCGGATCGTCTCATGTTTGATGCCGGGTGCGTGCTGGGTGGAAAGAACTACCGCATCGATCCCGGCCGGCCTGCCATTGACATATTTGACGGTAACCTGCGATTTGGCATCGGGGCGCAGCCAGGGGAGCTTGCCGCCCTTGCGCACCTGGGCCTGCCGTTCCACGAGGCGGTGCGCCAGCGAAATCGGCATCGGCATGAGCACGTCCGTTTCGCTGGTCGCATAGCCGAACATCAGTCCTTGGTCGCCAGCACCCTGTTCCAGATCGAGCCCGCGCCCTTCGTCCACGCCCTGGGCGATGTGCGGCGACTGTCGCCCGATGGCGGTGAGCACGGTACAGCTGTCAGGGCCGAATCCCATTTCGTCCGAGTAGCCGATGTGACGGATGACCTCCCTTGTTACCCTGTCGAAATCGACGTTCGCGCTCGATGTTATCTCACCGGCGAGCACCACGAGATTGTTCTTCACCAGCGTTTCGCAGGCGACCCGTGCGTTTTTGTGCTGCGCCAGTACCGCATCCAGTACCGCATCCGATATCTGGTCGCACACCTTGTCCGGATGCCCTTCCGACACGGATTCCGATGTAAAGAGATAGCTATCTGCCATGGCGGCTTCCTTTGCTGATGTCGATTCGTAAAGTGGACGCAAAGTGTACCCAACCCAGGCCCAAATTGACACGGTTTGAGCGCCAGGCCTGTTCCGTTAAGGGCGTGCGCGGGGTTCGGGTCGCGCCCGGGTACCGATTCAGCACTGTTCCCAAGGCAGCCCGTGAAAGCGCCAGCCGCCTGAACTGCTGCGGTGGTGATCATCATCGAGCGGTCCCTCAAAGCCCTCAGCAACATTGTATACGTTTTGAAAACCGGCGCTGGCCAGACACGCGCCGGCTTCGAGGGACCGGACACCGCTACGGCAGATCAGTATGACCGGAGCGCTTCCGCCCACTCCTCCGAGAATCGCCCGCCGGACCTCGGTGGCGAAATCCGGATTGACCGTCCAGTCTGGCTCGTCAATCCAGGGTATATGGATGCAGCCCACAGGATGCCCGATGAACAGGTGCTCCATCAGCGAGCGCGTGTCGATGAATAGCGCATTCGGGTGCCCTTGGATCAGTTCCCAGGCCTCCTTCGGATGCAAGGTTTTGACTTGGCTCATGTCCAGCAACCTCCGTGGCCGTGGCACATTTGCCGGCCTCTCGTGCACGTTTAAGGCATAATACCGGAGCCATGGTCACCATTGCCGAATTACCCGCCGTCCAGCGTCCTCCCCGCAGCATCCTGCGCGCGGCCGGTAGCGCCATCGCCGACTACGACATGATCCGGCCAGGAGACCGTCTGTTGCTTGGCCTATCCGGCGGCAAGGACAGCCTGAGCATGTTGCACACCCTTGTGCACCTGCGGGACAGGGCGCCGGTTCCATTTACCCTTGCAGCCGCCACCGTCGATCCCCAGATCGACGGATTCGATCCCTCAGGCCTGTGCGACTATGTCCCCGGGCTCGGCATTCCGTATTACTACCGGCGCCAACAGATCGTGGAGCGGGCGCTCCGGACCATGCGGGGAAAGTCGTTCTGTGCCTATTGTGCACGCATGCGCCGCGGAATTCTCTATGCCACGGCTCGCCAACAGGGCTGCAATGTGCTGGTCCTTGCCCAGCATCTGGATGACCTGGCGGAATCCTTTTTGATGAGCGCATTTCATGGAGGATCCTTGCGTACTATGAAGGCCCATTACCTTAATGATGTCGGGGACTTGCGCGTCATCCGGCCATTTATTTATGTCCGGGAGCGCCAATTACTGGACTTTGCAACCGATGCGCGCCTGCCGGTGATCGCGGACAACTGTCCGGCCTGTTTCCGGATGCCCAGCCAGCGCCAGCACATGAAAGAGCTGCTGGCCCGAGAAGAAGGCTTTCATCCCCGGTTATTCGAGAACCTGCTGCATGCCATGAGACCGATGATGGAATCTGGCGGTGTCCCATGGACCACCACACGAGGCAAGTAACAGCCGCGTTCTGAAAAGTTTTCGAAAATAATATCGGCACAATAGCCACTTTATATACTCGTTTTCCCACTTTGATAGTTATCACGGGAGTTCTTTGGACAGGTTTGTTGCAATAGGGCCTTGGTGGGGCGTGACCAGGATATATGCTGTGTTTTTGTCGGACTTCGTGGAACTGATATGACATTACCACCCATTATCAGGGCGTCCGCTAAGGCTCTGGTGGCTCTCATTGGGTCGGTGCGTAACGCGCTGCCCGAGTCCGGGGAACCCTCCCACGGAGAGGGTTCCGCCTATCACTCGCCTCGGTTCCGGCGGGCCTACCTGATGCCCGCCTATTGGGGGGTATGGTTAGGCATCGGGCTGCTGCGTGGGGTTTCCATCCTGCCGTGGCCGGTCCGGGATGCGCTCGGCACGCTGGCCGGCGACGCGTATCGACTCCTTAGCGGCAAGCGCCGACGCATCGCGCGGATCAACGTGGCCATGTGCTTTCCCGAGATGACGGCGGCGGCGCGCGCGCAACTCGTGCGGCGGCACTTCCGAGTCTACGCCCAGTGCCTGCTGGACTTTCCGCTGCTCTGGTTCGGCAGCCCGGCCAAAATCCGGAAGCTCGTGCGCATTACCGGCCTCGAAAACTATCAGGTCCCACATGAACAGGGCCGCAGAACCATCCTTCTGACCGCGCATTTCGTGGCGCTCGAATTCGGTGCGGCCGCCATGTCGTCGCGTTATCCCCTGCTCGGAATGATCAAGCCCTTGAAAAATCCCTTGATCGACTGGTTCATGGCCGCAGGCAGGAAGCGGTTCGATCCGAGGGGCCGCATGCTCCTGCGGGATCAGGGCCTGCGCCCCGTCATCCGGGAAGTTCAGCGGGGCCTGGGTTTCTACTATTTGCCGGATGAGGATTTCGGCACCCAAGGTTCGATTTTCGTGCCATTTCTGGGAACCCAGGTGGCGCGCTTGACCACGCTCGGTCGTCTCGCCCAGATCTGTGATGCGGTCGTGATTCCCTGTTTTACCTATCGGTTGCCGCACGGGCAGGGTTATGAGGTGCGTCTCGGGCCTGCGCTGGACGCGTTTCCGAGCGGGGACCTCAATGCCGATACCCGCAAGATGAATGCGGAGCTTGAGCATCACATCCTGCGTACACCGGAGCAGTACATGTGGACATTCAAGTACTTTAAGACACGCCCGGACGGTGGCCCATCGCCCTATGACCAGCACTGACTTGCGCCCTGGGCTTTTGCATCCTCGATACTGGTCATCCTGGGCCGGCGTTGCGCTATTGCGTGTGCTTGGTGTCCTGCCGCTGCCGCTGCTTTGGGTCCTGGGTGCCGTGATTGGCGAGGTGGTATCTCTCTTCCCGAGTCGCGCACGGCGGACCGCAGATGTAAATCTGGCTCTGTGTTTCTCCGCGGCGAGCGACCGAGAGCGCCGGCGTCTGCGCCGGGCGACCTTCAGGACGTTCGCCCAGGCGATCATGAGCATGGGGATTTCGCTATGGGCTACACATGCGCGTTTGCAGCGGCTGGTGCGGTTTCGTGACCGCACGTTTTACGATGCCGCCCTGGCTGCCGGGCAGCACGTAATCCTGCTGGCACCGCACTTTGTGGTGCTCGAGATCGCGGGGCTCCGGTTGTCGCAGGAGCGGCCGATGGTGAGCATGTACAAGAGCCCGAGAAATCCGGTCTTCGATTATGTCATGCGCCGCAGCCGGTCCCGCTTCGGGGGGGTGATGATCGAGCGAAATTCCGACCTTCTCCCCCTGGTCCGGTTGCTGCGCGAAGGCCGCCCATTCTATTACCTCCCCGACCAGGAGCCCGGACGCGCAGATTTCGTGTTTGCGCCATTTTTCGGAGTGCCGGCCGCAACACTCACGGCCCCAAGCCGCATCGCGCGTTTGGCCCGGGCTGTCGTGATTCCGTGCTATACGCGCCTGCTGCCGTTCGGGCGCGGCTACGAAATAATCATGAAGCCGCCCCTGCAGGACTTCCCTTCGACCGATCCCCTGGGAGACGCCACTCGCCTCAATGCGGCAATCGAGGAGGCGGTGCGCGAGATGCCGGAGCAGTACCTGTGGACCTATAAGCGCTTCAAGACCCGGCCTGGCAATGCGCCCAGCTACTATGACTGAACCGGCAAGTCGGACCGCATTCGCTCATCCCCGCTACTGGCCAAGCTGGCTAGGCTATGCATTTCTGCGGGCGGCGGCGCTCCTTCCGCTGCCGCTTATCTGGGCGCTGGGCGGGGCGATCGGGACGCTGTTCTACCTGCTGCACGCTGAGCGCCGCCATGTCGCGCGCGTCAACCTGCGTCTGTGCTTTCCGGAGCTCGACGATCGCGCCCGCAATGCCCTAGTCCGGCGGCATTTTCGCGAATTCATGCGCGCCTCCCTGACCGTACCTATTGCATGGTGGGGCTCGCTCAGCCGCCTCAACCGCCTGGTGCGCTGCCGCAACTGCCATTACCTCGACGACGCGTTCAATGCTGGCCGCCGCATTATTCTGCTGGCTCCCCACTTTGTCAGCATGGAGATCGGCGGCATATACCTGGCAAGCAGCCGGCATTCACGGTTTGCCAATCTGTACAAAAAGCCCAAGAATGCCCTGCTCGATCACCTGATTTCCGAGAGGCGCACCCGCTTTGGCGGCGTGCTTATTGAGCGGATGGCGGGGCTGCGGCCTGCGATCCACAGCATCAAGCGGGGCCTCGCGTTTTATTATCTTCCCGACCAGGACCAGGGTATCCGGGGCGCGGTGTTCGCGCCATTTTTCGGGGTTCCCGCAGCGACCCTGACGTCGCTAGGCAGGCTTGCGGCGATGACCGGAGCGATTATCCTTCCCTGCTTTACACGCCAGCTCCCCTATGGCCGAGGATACGAGGTCATCTTCAGACCGCCTATGGAGCACTTTCCAAGCGGGGACGACGCTGTCGACGCGCAGCGCATGAACCAGGAGATCGAAGCCGGGGTGCGGGAGATGCCGGAGCAGTACTTCTGGGTGCACCGGCGGTTCAAGACACGGCCGCCCGGGAGTCCGCCGCTGTATTGAAGCTGCTGGGTCGTCCCGGCAGCTCTAGGGCTTTTGCTCCAGCCGCCTGAGGAACACCCGCATCTCCTTTGCCGCCTGGAGATCGCCTTTTTCCTCGGCGTGGCCGATACCGTCCCGGTAGGCTTGCAGTGCCTCTTCCTGCCGGCCCGCTGCCGCCAACGCCTGCCCCAAAAGCTTCCACGCGGCGGAGTACTGGGCGTCGAACTGCAGCGCACTTCGAAAATGGACAGCGGCCCGTTCGTACTTTCCCTCCTTCAGATACTCGACACCCAGGCCAAACCGCAACAACGCGCCGTCCTGGCCCTTGGCGAGCATGGCTTCAAGGTTGTCGATCAGGGACATGGCAGTGTTGTCTGCGTCCTGGCTTTCACTTGTCCTTGTCGCGACGCAGCCCGATCCCGAGCCCCTTGAGCTTACGGTACAAGTGGGTTCGTTCCAGTTCTGCGATCTGTGCGAGCTCACCTATGTTTCCCTCCGCCCGCTCCAGATGATACAGCAGATAGGCGCGCTCGAACCGGTCACGCGCTTCCCGCAACGGCATATTGTAAAACGATTCGGGCAGCGCAACCGGCGCGAGGCGCCGCTGTCGCTGCAGTATGTCGCGGATTTCGGCCTCGCAAATGTCGCCGCGCCTCTTGAGCAGCAGAAGCCGCTGAACCAGCGCCTTGAGTTCGGCGACGTTACCGGGCCAAGCGTAGTTGCGCAAGGAATTGAGCGCGGCTGTCGAAAACCTGCGGTGGGCGACCCGCTCGGCATCAACTGTGCGCCGCTGAAAATAGTCGATCAGCTCCGGTATATCCTGGCGATGTTCACGCAGCGCCGGCACGTACAGGGACAGCAGGCCCAGCCGGTCCCAAAGATCTTCATCGAAGCGGCTGGCTGCCACTTCGGACTCCAAATCGCGGTCGGTCGTAGCCAGGATGCGGCATTCGATCGATACCGGCCTGCCTCCGCCGATACGGCGGTACCAGTTGCGTTCGAGCGCGCCGCGCAACATATCCTGAGCCGCTGCGTCCATGGCGGTTATCTCTTCCAGTACGAGACTTCCGTCGCGTGCCTGTTCCAGACAGCCCGAAACAATCTGGCCGCCCTGTTCGATACCGAACAGGCGTGCCAGCAAGTTGGCTTTCTCAACCGCTGCAAGGTTGACGACCACGGCCGGACCGTTGCGACCTGCCCCGTGGAAATGGACTGCGCGGGCGGCCAGGTTCCGACCGCTGCCGCGTTCCCCTGAAATCAGCACCGGCGCATCAAGCGCCGCAACATGCTCTATCTCCGACCGCAGCCGACCCATTTCCGGGCTCCGGCCTATAATGAACGGGCGCAGCCGGAGTCCGCTGGCGGGCCTGCTTCCGGTTGCCCGACGCGCGCGGCGCAGTGTCTGCTCCACCACCCCCAGCAGCCTGGCGGTGGACAGTGGCTTCTCGATAAAATCGCTTGCCCCGATGCGGATGGCTTCCACCGCCGTTTCTATCGTCCCGTGGCCCGATATCATGACAACCGGCGGCACCACGGCGCCGCAACCCATCCACTCTTTCAGCAGCGTGATGCCGTCGCAATCCGGCATCCAGATGTCGAGAAGCACCAGATCGGGCCGGTGTTTGTCGAGCGCAGCCCGTGCGGCTCCAGCGCTCGCCACCGACACCGCCTGGTAGTTTTCGTCCTCCAGGATTTCCTGGACCAGATGCCGGATCTCAGGTTCGTCGTCCACTACAAGCACGCAGCCGCGTTTCATGCTGTTCTCTCTCTTCGGGATCTGGCGGGCGACAATCCGACCGCCGGAAGACTCATGATCAGGCACGAGCCGGATCCTTCCTGGGTTTCAGCCGCAATCGTGCCACCGTGTTCTTCCACGATCTTTTTGACGATCGCGAGCCCGATTCCGGTACCTTTCTCCTTGGTGGTCACATAGGGTTCGAAGAGGCGGTCCCTGACCGATCGCGCAATTCCCGGCCCATTGTCTGAAATACGCAGCTCGATAAAAAAATTCCCGGCCGACCGGATCTGGCGAGTGCAGATGCTGATCTTCGGATGCGGTATCGAAGCCAGAGCTTCGTGCGAATTGAGCAGTAGGTTGTGCAGTACCTGGCGCATGCCATCCGGGTCGGCACTGGCCGGCGGCAAATCGGCATCCAGATCGAGGTCGATCCGAACCGTGTCCGCCCGTCCGAGATAAAGCTCGGTCACGTCGCGCACCAGCACATTGAGATCGGTTGACTGCGGCAAGATCCGAACCGGTCGGGCGTAATCGGCAAAGGCGTTTACCATAGCTTTCATCGCTTCCACCTGTTGCACGATGATGCGGGTCGACCGATCGAGCGTATCGCGCGCCCCTACCGACAAACCGTCCATGCACTTATGCCGGATACGCTCCGCTGCCAGCTGAATCGGTGTCAGCGGATTCTTGATTTCGTGTGCAAGCCGGCGCGCCACTTCAGCCCAGGCAGCATCGCGCTGCGCCTGTATGAATGTGGTGATGTCATCGAACACCACCACGTGCCCGCCCCGCCGGGTACCGAGTCCCGGAAGCATGGTGCCGCGGACAATCAGAATGCGCTGGCCCGAGAACCCTGGCAGCGGTACCTGGTCGTGCCACTCGGCCCGTCGGCTTTGAGCAGCGCGCCCCACGGTCTGAAAAAATCCCTCAAGTTGCGGGTGCTTGGCCGCCAGCCACTGAAGCGTTTTACCAGCGCCTTCTTGCAGATCCGCCCCGAGGATCTGGGCAGCGCTGGTGTTGTGAGTGCGCAGCCGCTGGCGTGTGTCAAACGACAGAACTCCGGAGGACAGATGGGTCAGCACCGTCTCCAGGTAGGTACGTTCCTCCTCTGCCTCGCGCTGGCTGCGCCGGATCTGGTTCCGGGCATGCCGAATTCTGCGGGTCATTTCGTTGAACGAACTGACCAGCACCCCGAGTTCGTCAGTGGCCGTTACTGGCAATTGCTTGCTGTAGTTGCCCTGAGCAACCGCCCGAGTGCCCTCGGCGAGCTCGCGCAGCGGCGTTGCAAGCCGCCGAGCCGAGAACAGGGCGGCCCAAGTGGCGATGAGCAGCGTCACGAGCGCAACCAGGGTCAGCGTGACCAGCATGCCGAACTTGAGCGGACCCCGCAGATAGGTCAGCTTTTCGTACTGGGCAAACGCGCTCTGTATGCTCGCGCCAAGCCTGCTGTAGCGGGACGGTACGCGCTGCAGAAGCTCAAGTACCCGAACTCCGGCGCGCCCATTCTGCGGATAAACCGGCACCAAAACGCGCAGTCGCAGGCCACCGTGCGGAAGCGGATCGAGATCCGCAACCGGCCTGCCCTGGCGAACTTGCGCGAGCAGGCTGGCTTTGGGCTCGGCTGCAGGATCAGAGGCGACCCCGGTCCGCCCGCCGCTGGCAGCGATGATCTTGCCGTTTCGGCCATACAAGGCAACGTCTGAGATCCGGCCCCGCAATTGCAGTTCGCTTAAAAGTGCCCGCAGCCCTGATTGCGGCGTACCTGCAAGCCGCGAAGCCATGTCCTGGGCCGTGCGCTGCAGGTCGCGCTCGCGCATGTCGAGCGATGCACGTCCGAGCGCGAGCGCGTCGTTGAGCGCGCGCTCTATCTTCACGTGAAACCAGTTGTCGATTCCCCGGCTGAATGCCTCCACCGAGAAAAAATACACTACTGAAACCGGAACAACGGCAAGCACAACGAAAAATCCAAGCAGCCTCAGCGTCAGGCGGGACCCCATTACCCCCGCGCGCATCTGTACTATCAGGCGCCACAGGTTGAACAGGATGAGCGCTAGCAGCACGACGATTCCGGCGACGTTGACGACCAGCAGCAGCCAGTACAGATGACCGAAAATTGCCGAGTTCTGGGTGGCCGCCCCCATCATGGCGAGCGCTACCACCAGCAGAACCGACAGCACCGCCAGCGGCGCCATTCCGGTGGCGTATCGGCCTATGGTTCTACCGACCATGTGGTCCAGCCGCTGTTGAGGTGCCAGGCCGGCGAGGCGTACGCCAGGGGCTGCAGTGGTGAGGGTAGCGCGCCGATGTCGAGATATACCCGCAGCCGCACGCGGTAATCCCCGTCCACCGTCAAGGGCTTGTGCCGTGCCAATGGCAGGAGCAGGTGGCGAATGTGGCCAAGATAACCGAGCGCATCCGAAAGCGATGAAAAATTCCCGTATCCATCATTGGCAATGCCTGCGCCGCTTACCAGATATTGCCGTGACAAAGCATGGAACCGCAGGCTGCGGTGCAGGCTCCAGCTGGCGATCGACTTGTCCCAGAGAATACGCCGGTGCCGGAGCAGATCGACATCGATAACTACGTCAAGTGGAATACCCGTGTCCAGGGCATCCTCCGCCTTCCTGCTCAGCTTGAGCTTGAGCCGGGCACTTAGCCCGAGAGCGCGTGCGTTCAGCTGCGTCTGTACGCCGCGCACATTGAAATCTGCCGCTATCACCGTCCGGGTGCCAGCCGCGAGCAACACCAGAATGGCGACCACAGCTTGTAATTGGCACCGCCTCATGACTCATGCCTCGCCACGGCATTTTTGCAAGCTGGAAAAGTAAAAGCCGTCCATATCGCATTCCCCGGGCAAAATTTGGCATCCCGTTGCGTCCTGGTGCCCGCAGGGCAGGGAAATCGGGGCCAGGGCCGCGTCGTCGGTGCGCGCCAGGAAGGCCGCAATCTGACCGCCGTTTTCGTCCGGCAGCACCGAGCAGGTGACGTACAACAGCTTACCTCCTGGGCGCAGCAAGGGCCACAGCCCATCGAGCAGCCTGGCCTGCAGCTGGCAGAGCTTCGCTACATCGGCTGCGGTGCGATGCAGCTTGATGTCCGGGTGCCTCCGGATAACGCCGGTGCCGGAGCATGGTGCATCCAGAAGGATTCGGTCATATTTGAGCCCATCCCACCATCCGGCGGGGCTTGCCGCGTCCCCGGCGAGAATCCGGGCGCTGAGGCCGAGGCGCAGGAAATTCTCACGCAGGCGATCGAGCCGCCGCTCCTCGACATCGACCGCCGTGAGGCTGACCGTAGGTGTCCGCTCCAGAATGTGGGCTGCTTTCCCGCCGGGTGCCGCGCAGGCATCAAGCACCCGCTCACCGGTCTGCGCATCGAGCAGCAGCGCCGCGAGCTGCGCGCCACCGTCCTGAACCGACGCCTTTCCCTCGGCGAATCCCGGCAGCTGTGCCACCGGCAGCGGGCGCTCGAGGATGATGCCGCAATTGGATTGCCCCGTGGGGCGTGCGGCAATTTGATGCCGGGCGAGTTCAGCAAGATAGTCGAAACAGGTACCACGCAGGCAGTTCACGCGCAGCGTTAACGGTGGCCGCGCATTGTTGGTTGCGCAGATTTGCTGCCACTGGTGCGGCCATGCCTGCTGCAGGCGCCGCAAAAGCCAGGGCGGATGGCTGAAGACATAACCGGGATCGCGCTCGATTTTTGCCCTCAGCACAGTCTCGGATCGCAGAAATTGGCGCAGAACCCCATTTACCAGACCCCGTGCCCAGGGTTTTCCGAGCTGCCCGGCTGCTGCAACCGTCTCCGCCACCGCCGCATGGCGGGGCGTTCGCATATGAATCAGCTGGTAGAGACCCACCAGCAGCAGCGCCTGCACGTCCGCGTCCTTACGCTTCAGCGGCCGTTCCAGCAGCAGGTTCAGGACCGACGCAAGCTGGATCGCCCATCGTACCGTGCCATAAGCCAGTTCCTGGACGAGGGCGTTGCGCTCGCGCCGTCCCGACGCCGCTGCTGAAAACGCCTGATCGAGCACGGCGTCCAGCGAGCGCCCGTGCCCCATGATTTCGTGCACCGCAGCCGCAGCTATCGCGCGCGCGGCCCCCGCTGACACAGGCCCGGCCGTTTTGTTCTTCACCCGCCCAGGACCGCGCCCGCGCCCAGCGGATGCCCACGCAGAAAATCGGCTGCGGTGAGCGGCCGCCCCCCCTCGATCTGCAGCCGCGTGATGCATAGCACGCCGGCCCCCGTCTGAACCCAGATGCCGGCGCTGTCAGTGGCGACCACGGTCCCGGGAGGAGCCGTCTGGACCAGAGCACCCCCGGGGGGACCCACCTCCCACAGGCGCAGCAGGTGCCTTCCCCAGACTGTATGTGCCACCGGCCACGGATTGAATGCACGGATTTTGCGGTGCAGCTTCGGCGCAGCTTGGCGCCAGTCGATGCGCGCCTCTTCCTTGCTGAGCTTTGCCGCATAGCTTGCTGCGGCGGGGTCCTGTGGGCGACCCGCAACGGGTCCGGCCGCCAGTTTCGCCACGGTAGCGGCCAGCGTTTCCGCGCCGCTCTGCGCTAGGCGATCATGCAGGGTTTCGGCGGTGTCGGTGTCGGCAATCGCCGTTACGGCCTGGTCGAGGATTGCTCCGGTATCGAGCCCGGTGTCCATCTGCATGATCGTAATGCCCGTCACGGCGTCGCCTGCTTCGATTGCCCGTTGTATCGGCGCCGCTCCGCGCCAGCGTGGCAGCAACGATGCGTGCACGTTGATGCAGCCGTGGCGCGGAATCTGCAGAACCGCAGCAGGAAGTATAAGGCCATAGGCCACCACGATCAGGACGTCAGGTGTCAGGGCGCGAAGCGCCGCAACTGCCGATTCCGACTTGAAGTTCGGTGGCTGCACAACTGTCAGGCCCCGGGGCACGGCGAAGCGCTTCACCGGGCTTTCGGCGACATGCCGCCCGCGTCCGGCTGGCCGGTCCGGCTGCGTGTAGACGGCGAGAATGCGGTGCCCGGCGGCGTGTAGGACACGCAATGACGGAACGGCAAAATCCGGGGTTCCGGCAAAGACTAGATTCACGGCCCGAATTCCCCTTGATTCAATAGGACCAGCCACCGTCCGTAGCGTTGAATGCGCGCCGGCTGGCGGCGCTACATTGCAAGTTTTTCCTGCTTTTCGAGCTTCTTGCGGATGCGGCTTTGCTTGAACCGGGAAAGGTAGTCGACAAAAACCTTGCCATCAAGATGGTCGATTTCGTGCGCGATGCACACAGCCAGGAGTCCTTCGGCTTCGCGCTCGAATTCACGTCCGTCCCGGTCCAGGGCGCGCACGAGGATGCGGTGCGCGCGTTCCACTGGCTCGAAAATTCCCGGCACTGACAGGCATCCTTCCTCCATAACCTGGATCCCCTCGTGCTCAACGATCCTGGGGTTGATGAATGCCTGCAGGTCGTCGCGATGCTCCGACACATCGACGACGATGACACGTAACGGTGTGTTGACCTGAATGGCCGCCAGGCCGATTCCCGGTGCGCGGTACATGGTGTCGGCCATACCGTCTATCAGCGCGTGTACCGTATCGTCCACCTGAGAAACAGGCTCGGCGATGCGGCGTAGGCGCGGATCGGGGTAGCGAAGAATATTAAGTATCGGCATAGGCAGCGCCCAAGCTTGAGGGGCGTAAAGGGTTGCTACACAAATAGTCTATCATTGAATTGAATGGTGCTGAATAACAAGCGGAATTTGGTGATGCCGAGTTGGCGCGTCTTCCCCGATGGACTACACTCGATCAAAATACCACCAGGAATGTGACATGGCTCGAAGAATCCTGTCATTCGCGGCATTACTCGGCCTGATATTCTCGTTTGCGGCTTCTGCACATGCGGATTCGGTCGCGCTGAATCCCAGCCACCCGCAGCGCTATACCGTCGTCCGCGGCGACACGCTGTGGGGAATTTCCGCCCGGTTCCTGAAGGACCCATGGCAGTGGGCGAAGGTGTGGACGATCAACCCGCAAATCAAGAACCCTAATCTGATTTATCCCGGGGACGTCATTGCGCTGTCTTACGTCAACGGCGAACCCCGGCTCACGCTGTTGCGTACCGAGACGCTTGCGCCCGTGCCCGGCAGCAAGCAAGCGCTGACCGTGCCCGGCACGCCGGCGGCGCGGACCACGGCGGGAGCTGCAGGGGTTACGGCACTAACCGTCGTGAAGCTTGAGCCGAAGCTGCGTTCCGAGCCGATCAACCAGGCCATCCCGACCATCAGCCCGACCGCAATCGGGCCGTTTCTCACCCGCCCCCTGGTAGTGAGCCGCGACCAGCTGCGCCGCGACCCTTATATTGCCGAAGGCCTGGACAGCCACGTCGTCTTGGGAACCGCAAGCAGATTCTATGCGCGCGGACTGGGCCCGCACCCGGCGCGCTACTACGAGATCTTCCGGCGGGGCGAGGCGCTCAGGGAGCCCGACAGCGGAAAGACGCTGGGCTATCAGGCGCAGTACCTCGGCAGAGCCAAGCTCCTCCAGGGCGGTGACCCGGCGAAGCTGGTGGTCACAGCCGCCCGCCAGGAGATCTTCCCCGGAGACCGGCTGGTGGCTGCTTCCAGAGTGCAGCCGCCTGAGCCTTATTACTTTCCGCACCCCCCCGGACGCATGGTGCACGGACGCATCATATCGGCGCTCAACAACGTCGCGGATTTCGGCCCTCTGACCGTGGTCGCCATCGATCTCGGACGCAATGACGGCATGAGGGATGGGGATGTCCTGCGAATCCTGCATGCCGGCCGCAGGCGCGTCGATCCTGCTACCGGCGACCGCTACCGCACACCGGATGAGCCCGCCGGGCTGCTGATGGTATTCCGGGTCTTTGGCAAGGTCAGCTATGCCTTGATCACGTCAGCAACCGGCCCCATTGATATGTACGACAAGGTGATGACTCCGTAAAGAAGCCTTCTTCGCGTTAGGGAAAATGCGAACCGCAGAGACCGCGGAGGACCTGCAAGTCTGCTGGCTGGACCTCCATCAGATCACGGCTGGCCGCGTTGGATTGTTGCTGAGCCTGTTGCGCCGCTTCGGGTCACCGCCGAACGTGTTCCGCGCATCACGCGAAGAACTCACAAGCTGCCTGGGCTCGTCTTCCCCTCTGGTTGAATTGCTGGCAGGCGGTCCCGACGCCCGGCGCGTCTGCGGGGAGCTGGCGTGGCTGGCCCGCGATAAGGCGAATCTGGTAACGATGGATGGTCCCGGCTACCCGGCTTTGCTGCGGGAGATCGCCGATCCGCCGCCATTGCTCTATGTGCTGGGCGATCCGCAGGCTTTGGCGCGCCCCCAGATTGCCATTGTCGGCAGCCGCAATCCGACAGCCGGAGGGTGTCGAAACGCCCGGGAATTCGCAACAGCGCTGAGCCGTACCGGGCTGATCGTGACGGCCGGTCTGTCGTTCGGCATCGATGCCTCGGCGCATCGTGCCGCACTGTTGGCCGGGGGCGAGACCATCGCCGTGGTGGGAACGGGAATTGACCGGGTCTATCCTTCGCAGCACCGGGAGCTGGCCCATGCCATTGCGCACCAGGGGGCGGTCGTATCAGAGTTTCCGCTGGGGAGCGCCCCGCGGCGCGAAAATTTCCCGAGCCGGAACCGCATCATAAGCGGATTGTCCGCGGGCGTACTTGTGGTGGAGGCTGGCATACACAGTGGATCAATGATCACAGCACGCCTTGCCGCCGAACAAGGCCGCGAAGTGTTCGCGATCCCCGGTTCGATCCATTCGCCCCTGTCACGGGGCTGCCACGCCCTGATTCGTCAAGGCGCCAAGCTGGTCGAAAATACGTCCGACATCCTCGAAGAAATCGGATCTTGCGGTCAGACCACCCCTGGCTCGGCGGCGCCGGCGGATGCGCGACCTCCGACACGGTGAACGAAGCATCGTTGGGGATGTCTGACAAGGAAGCATGGGGCAGAAGGTCCTCTTTGTCGCAGCCGGACCACCGGATTGACGCCAAATGGCAATTCCTCCATGCTGTCAGCAGATCAGACCTCCGCCGGGATGCTCGGGTTCACCGCGGCAGGAAGTGCCGGAGATCTCCAAAAGGCCTTGCAATGAAAGAAAACATGCTGGATGTGCTTATGTATCTGTTTGAGAACTACATGGATGAGGGCCCGGAATTCAGTCCCGACCAGGAAACCCTGTTGACGGAACTCTACCAGGCCGGATTTCCGCGGGGCGAGATCAAGAAGGCCTTCTCCTGGCTCGAAGGTTTGTCCAGCCTGCGCGAGCAGGGCGCAGGCGTGCCGTCCGCTGCCAAGGCTTCATCGCTGCGCTGCTACTCCGCTGCGGAACAGAAAAAGATCAGCCTGCCAGCGCGCGGCTTCATATTGTTCCTGGAGCAGAGCGAGGTGCTGGATTCGCTGACCCGCGAACTCGTGATCGATCGTGTCATGGCGCTCGAAACCGAAGAGATCGGCCTTGAGCAGGTCAAGTGGGTGATCCTGATGGTGCTGTTCAATCAGCCCGGCCATGAACAGGCCTACGCATGGGTGGAAGATCTGATTTTTGATGGGACACAAGAGCACCTTCACTGAACGACCAGTCCTTGATTATCGCTGTCTTTCCGCAGTCGCCCTGCCCCGCTACTTGACAAGTCGCACCGTCTGTCGTCCACAATGCGCGCTGGGAACCGCCCCTGGTGGCGCAGCGGCCTGTGGTGAACGAGTCCGAGAGGACATCCAGATCGATGCCTAAGAATCTCATCATTGTCGAATCACCGGCGAAAGCCAAGACGATGTCCAAGTATTTGGGCAAGGAGTTCACTGCGCTTGCCT
>JAJYEK010000056.1 GCA_021785795.1 Pseudomonadota bacterium | reverse complement strand
CCACCACCGAGGGCCGTTCGCAGACATTGGCCACGAGGTCGTGGTTGATCTTGGGCGGCTTGGTGTGCTGGATGTTGATGGCGATGTCGCCCTGTCCGCCGCAGTTGATCTGGCAGCAGGAGGTGGTCAGGCGCACGCGGTTCGGCATGTCCTCGCGGACGAACTCCTCATGGAGCTCGTCCATCAGCGACTTCACCACGCCCGAGGCGTCGGTGCCCGGGATGTCACAGTGCAACCAGCCCTGGGTGTGGGAGATCATCGAAACGGAATTCCCCGTTCCACCCACCGGAAAGCCCTCTTTAGCAAGCTTCTCTATGAGGCGCTCGGCTTTCGCGTAGGAACCCACCATGAACTCGATGTTGCTGCGGATGGTGAAGCGCACGTAACCTTCGGCATACTGGTCGGCGATGTCGCAGAGCTTGCGGATCGTATGCACATCCATCTGGCGCTGGGTACCAGCGCGTACCGTCCAGACCTCATCACCGCTCTCGGCCACGTGGTGCAGCACGCCTGCGCGCGGCCGGTCGTGCCAGGCCCATTGCCCGTAGTTGCGGCGCATGATGGGATGCATGTACTGAAAATGGTCCGGCACACCGCTCTCTATCGGCATGCGCTGCTTGCTGCCACCCGCTGTCTGGGCTGTTGTCATTGCTGTCTCCTAACTCGGATTCGCGGAATATACAGGCCGGCTCGTTACCGCTGGGCGCCAGCCTTACGCTGGACCCAACGTTCCGCCTCTTCTTCCCACATATCGGTGCGAATGAACGGATTGCTGCGCGGATGCGCCAGCATGGCCGGTTCGGGCTCAATGCCGATTCCCTCGAGGAAATTGGCCAAACCGATGCGCTCGATCATCTCGCCGCAGCGCTCATGCTCCAGGCCGTTCTCGGCCCAGAAATCCATGATGGTGTGCCCCAGGGTGACGAGACGTTCGAAATCCTCGTCGCTTTCCAGTTTCATGAAGGGGACGATAACGACCCCCATCAGGTCGCCGATCTTCAGTGTGCGCTTGCCACCGACCAAAATCGTCACGCCGCGATCCTTGCCCGGGGACAGGGCCTTCGTCATGACGTTGATGCAGTGCATGCAGCGCACGCAGTTGCGGTTATCAATCTGGAGCGTGTCGTCGGCCTTAAGCTTCAGCGACTGGGTCGGGCAGCGCGTAACGACGTTGTCGATCACATAATCGCGGCCTTTGGCGGCGACGAACTTCTTGACCTCATCCTGCTTCACCTGGATATCGTCGCGCCAGGTGCCGATGACCGCCATGTCTGCGCGCTGTATCGAATTCATGCAGTCATTGGCACAGCCGGAGAACTTGAATTTGAATTTGTACGGCAATGCGGGCCGGTGCAGATCGTCTGTGAAGTCGTTCAGAACCGCACGGTGTGCACGTCCTTCGTCGAAACAGGAGTGCTCGCAGCGGGCGTGCCCGACACAGGACATCGAAGTGCGCACAGACGGGCCGGCTCCGCCCATGTCGAATCCGAGTTCATTGAGTTCGTCGAATGCGACCTGGACATTATCAGTGGTGCATCCTTGAAACATGATGTCGCCACTCTGGCCATGTAGGGCGATCAGGCCCGAGCCGTGCTTTTCCCAGATATCGCAGAACTTGCGCAGGATGCTGGTGTCGTAGTGCATGCCGGGCGCCGGCATGATGCGTATCGTGTGGAACTCGGCAGATGCCGGGAACTTGTCGGCCACCTCGGAGAACCGGGGAATCACGCCGCCACCGTAACCTATGACGCTGGCGGTGCCGCCTTTCCAGTACCCCTTGCGGGTTTCGTAGGAGTGCTCCAGCTGGCCCAGCAGGTCCACCATCATGTCCTTGTCTTTCGCGAGCCGCTTGAGCCCGCTCACAAAGCTCGGCCAGGGACCGGACTCCAATTGATCGATCATCGGTGTTGCAGACATCTTCTTTGTCACGACGGTTCTCCTCACGTTGATCGGCAAAAGCCACGCAGTCCGGCGAGTGGACAACGGCACCAGCACCGCCTGGTTGGCCGGGCAATGGCAATGCGTCGGGTGCAGACGGTAACCAACCGGTCCGGACGAGTGATTGATCCAGATCAAGTGAACTGCAGAACGTCGGGCGCCGTTGGGATAGGTACAACCATCTCCTTTGGGATAGAAGAATGCTCCGAGCAACGCTGGGAGCGAACAGCAATATTCTGTATATAAAGGAAAACATGGCATGCCAGCCGCCTTGGCGTGTCACGCTGGCACCGACGCCATCGGAACCGCTTATCATGCGCGACGACTGCCTGGGTCCGGCCTCACTTGCGGCCAGGACCCGGCCGCACTTCAGGCACACCGACAGGGTGGCTGCCTGCAAGTCCGCCCCAGGCTTTCTGGGCGCGCAGAACATGCCGGCATTTCTGGCCGGCCGCTCGCGCCAAAGGCCGAAGTGCCGACGAAACCCGGAGATGATCGAAAAAGGCGTTTACGCAGCCCATCCTCCCAGGATTGCACTGCGGTGGCCATTGAAAAAAACCTGCTTTCCTGACCCTACGCATCCCCGGCGTCGCGAGCGCCCCACGATGGGCGACTTAACCCTCCACTTGGGAACTGCGCCAGATAAAGAGGGGGGCGCCCCAGCCCACTGCCGGTTCGGTGGATATCGCCCGATTGTGGGTGCATCCTTAGCGATTCGCCGTTCCCTCCAGGAACATCGCCCTCGCGCAATCCTGTAAAAGGAACGAAATGGTGGATACCGGTCGCCTGTCCCACGTCCGGACGGATATTGGGGCAACCGGCCGGGGCCAGCTGCGCCGACCCCGGGGGAAGGGGCCCAGTCCGCATGCAGCGAACTGCCATCTGCCCCTGCGGTCAGCCGCGGCAATCTGCACTTGGATCATTTATAATGCATTGCTGCTCGGGTGTGCGAACCGGGTGCCTTATGCTGCAAGAAATGCCAGATTTCGGCAACGTGCCGGTGTTCCGCGCATCGGGCCTGGATCGGGAACCCTCGTGGCGGCACCGCACATTGCCCGACTTGCATGCTAACGCCGACTTTCAATTCGCCACGGAACCCTGACCCATGACAGACCTCGCATTCGCCCAGGAAACCCGGCCTTCGGTGCCGGCACCGAAGGCCCGCTCGCAGCGTGCTATTGCCATATGGCTGCTGCTTTGCTGTGCCATGATCTATGCGATGGTGATCGTCGGTGGCATCACCCGCCTCACCCATTCTGGCCTTTCGATCGTGCATTGGGACCCGATTATGGGCGCGATTCCGCCGCTCAACATGGCACAGTGGAATCACGTTTTTCATCTTTACCAGCAGACGCCGGAATTCCGCGACGTCAATTCGGACATGGATCTCGCCCAGTTCAAAACCATATTCTGGATGGAGTATGCCCACCGCCTGCTCGGCCGCAGCATCGGTCTGGTTTTTCTTCTGCCATTTCTTTATTTTCTGATACGCGGCCGGATCGAGAAGCGGCTGATACCGAAGCTGGTCACCATGTTCATACTGGGCGGCTTGCAGGGGGCTCTTGGCTGGTACATGGTCAGCAGCGGCCTGGTCCACAACCCGCACGTCAGCCAGTACCGGCTGACTGCGCACCTCTCGCTAGCCTTTATCATCTACGCGTACATCCTGTGGGTGGCACTCGACCTTCTGGGGCCGACCGCGCCGATCCCTGCACCGGAATTTACCCGCTTGCGCCGATTTTCCTACGGCGTCACCGCACTCGTGTTCCTTATGGTCATCGCCGGAGGTTTTGTCGCCGGCCTCAGGGCCGGTTTTATCTACAACACGTTCCCGATGATGAACGGTCGCTGGCTGCCACTCGGCATGTTTGCTTTGCATCCGCTGTGGCGCAACTTTTTCGCGAACATGGGCACGGTTCAGTTCGACCACCGCATGATCGCCTACCTGCTGATCATCGTGATTTCCTCCTTCTGGTTCATGGCACGGCGCACGCCGCTGCCCCGGCGCCCACGTATCGCCATTCATCTACTGCTGGCCATGCTGGCGATCCAGGTTACCCTCGGAATCACCACGCTGCTGCTCGTGGTGCCCACACCGCTCGCATCAGCGCACCAGGCGGGTGCGCTGATGCTGTTCACCATCGCCGTGTTCACGAGCCACGCCATGCGCAACGCGCAACCGACCACCGCCTGAATTCGGCAACGGCCCAGCGACGACAAGGCCGGGAGCGGTCCCGCTTTCGTCCGGAATCCGGAATGTCCGGAATCTGCGCCTGCTGCAGCGCACCCGTTCGCGAACGCGACCGTCATCCGGGCGGCGGACCGGCGCTTGACCAATGTCAAAGACGGCGTAAAAGGTGCTGTGAATAACTGGACGCCAGCATCAGGAACCGGAGTCCATGACGACACCCAGGGAAAAGACCACCACGCGTCCCGTTGGCATCTGGCAGGCGTTCAGTGCCGCGCCCCATCGCATGTTCTTCCTGGTCGGCACGGCCCAAATCGTGCTGATCATGGCATGGTGGGCCTTCACGCTGTGCGGCCGTTATGGACTGTTTCCGCCCGCAAAGACAGCGCTGGATCCGGTTTGGGCCCACGCCTTTTTCATGATCTACGGCCTGTTCCCGCTTTTTATATTCGGCTTTCTCGCGACGGTCTATCCCCGCTGGATGAACACTCCCGCCCTGTCGCGCCGCACCTATGTCAGCGCGTCCCTGCTGCTGGGCGGCGGCATTGTCCTGTTTTACGCCGGGCTGTACATGGGTGCCACAATCGTGGCGCTCGCCACAGTCATCCTGCTCTGCGGCTGGCTGACCATCCTCGTCGCGCTCCTGGGAGTCTGCAGATTGGCGAACCGGATCGACCCATACGAATGGATCTTCAACCTGGCACTTGCGGCCGGAGCAGCGGGCATTGTCTGTTTCACGGTGGCTGCGGTAGGCGGAAGTTATAGCTGGTTCGTCGCGGCACGCGAGCTCGGACTGTGGGTGTTTCTGGTTCCTGTCCTATTCGGCGTGAGCCACCGCATGATTCCGTTCTTCGGCAGTAGTGTGCTGCAAAACTATCGCGTCGTGCAGCCGGCCTGGAGTCTACCCCTGGTGCTGGCCTGCGCTGCCGGCCATGCTGCACTCGTGCTTTTTGGGCAGCGGCGCTGGCTCTTTTTGTGCGATCTGCCGCTCATGCTCACCGCTATTTACCATACGATTGCCTGGGGCTTTCGCCGTAGCTTCGAGCAACGCCTGCTGGCCATGCTCCATATCGCATTTTCTTGGCTTTCTCTGGCGATGGCACTCTACGCCATCCAGAGCCTGATCCTGCTCGGCAGCGGACGATTGCTGCTTGGACGGGCACCGCTGCACGCCCTGGGCATCGGCTTCATGCTGGGCATGGTGGTGGCTATGGTATCGCGGGTGAGTCTCGGCCATTCGGGCAGGGCACTCGCTGCCGATCGCCTCACGTGGAATACGCTGCTGGGCGTCAATGTGACTGCGCTGCTACGCCTGGCGGCGGCACTGGCCGCGCCATTTTTTGTCCATGCCGATTTGTTCAACCTCGCGGCCGCCTGCGCCTGGCTTGGCTGGCTCGTGCCCTGGGTCTGGCGTTACGCGCCGATGTATCTGCGAAGGCGCGTCGATGGCCGAGTCGGCTGATGAGCGTTTTGCGCCTTGACCTGAATCAAGGCATCCAGCCGGCGCGTTAAGCACAGTCGATGTCGGCGGGACATATCAGACAGGGTGACTTCATGAAAGACTCCATCTGTTCCGTGTTCGGCGCCCATCACCGGCACTGTGACGATCTGCTGAACGCTACCGAAAACCTGGTCCACCGCGGAAACTGGCCAGGTGCGGAAACGAGCCTGCGGGCGTTTGTCGGCGCCATGCTGCATCATCTTGACGCAGAGGAGTCGATTCTTTTCCCCGCGGTCGAGGCGCGCACAGGTCAGGTATGGGGACCGACACGCATTATGCGCATGGAACACCAGCAGATGTGCGCCCTGTTCGAGAACATGCGCCAGGACATCGAGGCGCGGGACCGTCAGCACTACCTGGGGCTATCGGAAACCCTGCTCACCCTGTTACAGCAGCACAACCTAAAGGAGGAGCAGGTTTTGTACCCGCTGGCCGACCGGGCGCTCACTGGAGAGATCAGCGGGTTATTGCAGCGCGTGCGCGCAAACATTGCCCCGGAACCGTGACATTCGACCCACGGAAAATGCCGTTGGAGAATTCCGGCCCGCAGCGCCGCCCCGGACTGGCGCGCCCGGCAGTGGTGTCATTCGAGCAGGCCCCGCCGATCTCCGTTCCGATGCGGTTCTTTCTGGCCGCTCCACTGTTCGGAGTCGCTGCTGCGCTGGTTGTGCTGTTCGAGGGAACCGGAATCTGGATTTCACGCTGGTCAGCCGGAACGCTGGCCTTGACGCATCTCATGACGCTCGGTTTTCTGGCCATGGTCATGGTCGGCTCCCTGATGCAGATTCTGCCGGTCGTTGCCGGCGCGCCCATCCGGCACGTGCTTATCGTGTCCGGCACGGTGCATGCGTTGTTGGGTCTGGGAACCCTGGCGCTCGTGGACGGATTCCTTTTCAGGCATGTCCGGATGCTGCGCCTCGCCCTGATGCTGCTCGCGGCGGCTTTTATCGTATTCGTCGGCGCTGCCGCAGACAGTCTGGTGCGCGCCCGCAATGCAACCATTACAGTCCGTGGCATGCGCTACTCCATCGCTGCACTCACCGTGACGGTATGCCTGGGTCTGCTGCTTGGAGGGGCACGCGCCTGGCAACTGCGGCTCGCCGTGCCGCGGATCACGGCCCTGCACCTTGTCTGGGGTCTGATGGGATGGGTGGGGCTCCTCGTCGTCAGCGTCGGATTCCAGGTCGTCCCCATGTTTCAGACAACACCGCCCTACCCTCGCAACCTTGCCGCCTGGCTTCCCGGACTGACCTTCGCGACTTTGTCGTTGTGGTCTCTGGCTCGCTGGATCGGGACCGGCTCGGTTCCAGCACGCGACGTCTTAGCCGCACTGGCATCTCTGCTGGGGCTTGGTTTCGCCCTTTTTGCGGTCACGACGCTGGCGCTCCAGCGGCGGCGGCGACGCGAGATGCCGGACGTCACCGTGCGATTTTGGCGCATCGGCATGGCCAGCCTGCTCGGCAGCGTGCTGATCGGGTGGACAGCCCTGTGGAATCCCGGCGCTGTTCCGCCCCCGGTCGAGCTAAGCTGGGGAATCCTCGTGATCTTCGGCTTTGGTGCCTCGGTAATCAGCGGCATGCTATACAAAATCGTGCCATTTTTAGTCTGGCTGCACCTGCAGGCCAGCGCCGGAGGACGGGGCAAGCTGCCGAACATGAAAGAGATCATCCCCGACCGGCGTGCCGGCATCCAGTTGGACCTGCATGTCGCCGCTCTGCTACTGCTGACCGGTGCGCCCTGGCTGCCCGGCCTGCTGACCTATCCGGGCGCGGCAGCATTGGGATTGTCAAATCTGCTGCTATGGGCAAATCTGTTCAGCGCGTACCGGCTGTACGGGAAAAATCTGGCTGGGAGGTGCGGCTGATGGGCATCATGCTCGTAACCCATGTTTCGTGCGTCATCCTGACGGTCACCGGATTCGCCGTACGTGGAGTCTGGATGATGACGGGCTCGCCCCTGTTGAAAGCGCGGTGGGTCCGGATTGCCCCCCACGTCGTCGATACGGTTCTGCTCGTGTCCGGAGCCGCCCTTGCCATCAAGATCCGCCAATATCCCTTCGTTGACGGCTGGCTTACCGCGAAGACGCTCGGGGTTATCGTCTACATCGGGCTCGGGACGGTTGCGCTCAAGCGTGGCAAGACCCGGAGCATACGGGTAATGGCCTGGGTTGGGGCGCTGCTGGTAGCAGGTTATATCATCGCCGTGGCGCTGACACGCAGTCCGGCGCCGTTTCGGATGCTGTGCGCCCGCGCCGGCTGAATTCCGGCGCCTCGTGGCAGAATATGATCGCGCGACCATGCTGCGATTGCGCGAACCGGTGGCCCCCCAACACCCGGCACGGCCGGATCCGACCTGACGCGAAGCCATGAGCACCAATATTCGCTACCTGGACCTTCGCACTGCCCCGCCTGGAATGCCGGCACATACCTACGCATTCTACGCGCTCAGGGAGCTGGAACGCGGCATGGAGGTGATCCTCGTTACCGACGAAGATCCGGCGCTGCTCCTCAACCAGCTGCAGTTGCAGTTGCGCAACCGGCTGCGATGGACGTGCGTGCGCGAACAGCAGCTGTGGAAAGTGTCCATATGGCCGCGGCAAGACACCGAGGCGGTATCGCTCCAGGATATCCTCAGTCGCGATCATGAGCGGCTGGACGGGTCATTGGCACAGACGCTGACACGGCTCCGCACGGTCGGGGCCGGCGCCGCTGCTGCGGAGACGCTTGATTTTCTGCAGGGCCTGCGGCGCCACATTGGTGTGGAGAACGATGTGCTCGCACCAGCCTTCCCGTCTCTGTACGAGCCGCAGGAGGACAACCCGGTCACTACGATGCTGCGCGAACACCAGGACATCTTGCGACTGGCAGCTCTGATCGAAGAGCTCTTCCAGGAGGCGTCGCCCGATACGGCTGAAGCAGAAATCTGGTTCGGGCTGCTGGCTGCAGCTTTGTCCAAGCATGAACACCGCGAGGAAACCCGCCTCTTCCCGCTGTGGGAGGCCCTGCTAGGCAGGTGCCCGGAGGCAGATCATCTCATCCTGCAGGTCCGCACCCGCCTCGCCCTCCCTGAGGCCGGCGCACCTCATGCAAAGGAATAGCCCAAGGAACAGTCCGCCCGGGAAAGAAACCCGGGACGCCCGGCATGAAACCGGCGGGTTACCGCGTCGCGGAGCAATGGCCAATTACGCTGCCGCGATGGATGCCGTTCTGTCGGGGGTCTGCGATGCTTCCGGAGTCGCAGTCCGTCGCCGGGTTCGTCATGCCCTGACCGCGGCTCCGGACGCCCGCGCTCATCCCGGGAGAAGCTGGAATGGCGCGATGATACGGTGCGGTAATTCACGAGGCGCCATACGAACAATTTCTCGCCATGCCCCGTACCCGGATCACGGCGTCCCCGGCAGGCGCAAGCTTTACACCGTCATCACTGTCGCGCTGGTGGTTCTGCGCGCTTCCAGATCGCGGTGGGCGCGGGCCGCTTCCCGCAACGGGTACGTCTGTCCGATTGCGACTTTCACCTTGCCCGCCTCCACCATTCCAAACAGCTCTTTGGCGGACGCCAGCAGGTCTTCACGCCTGGCAGTGTAGGAGACAAGCGACGGCCGGGTGAGAAACAACGAACCTTTGGCCGAGAGCAGCCCTAGGTCAAACAGCGGGATGGATCCCGAGGATTGGCCGAACGAGACCATCATCCCCAGTGGTCGCAGGCAATCGAGCGATTTCATGAATGTGTCGCGCCCGACCGAGTCGTATACAACATCCACACCACGGCCGGCCGTGATGTCCCGGACCCGCTGCACGAAATCCTCGCGTCTGTAGAGTATCGGGTGGGTACAGCCGTGTGCCCGCGCCACGATCGCTTTTTCCTCACTGCCCACGGTACCGATCACCGTAGCACCCAGGGCCGATGCCCACTGGCAGACAATGAGCCCGACTCCGCCGGCGGCAGCGTGGATCAGGATGGTATCCCCCGTCCTGACCGGGTAGGTGCGGCGCAACAGGAACTGGGCGGTCATGCCCTTTAGCATCAGGACAGCCGCCTCTTGGTCGGAAATGGAAGCAGGAAGCTTAACGAGGCGATCCGCGGGCATTAGCCGCTCTTCCGAATAGGCCCCCATCGGCGCAGAGGCATAAGCGACACGGTCCCCGGGGCCGAGTTCGGTCACCTCCGGTCCGGCTTCTAGCACTACTGCGGCTGCCTCCAGACCGAGAACCGTCGGCAGCGGCACCGGATAAAGCCCGGTTCGGTGGTAAATATCGATGAAATTCAAGCCGACTGCGGTGTGCTTCAACCGGACCTCGCCCCGTCCCGGCTTGCCCACTGAGGCCGCTTCCCAGCTGAGCACTTCGGCGCCACCAGTCTTGTGGATGCGCATCACGTACGCCACGGAACCTCCTTTATGTGTGGCCAGACAGACAATAACGGAAACGCAGTCGCGCTGAGCGCTCGAGTCCTTCGCATGCCGCTCCATTGCTGCAAAGAATGTCCGGCGCATGCAACATCGGGGAATCAGCCGCCCTTCCTTTTGTTCGTAATTTATCGAACAATGGAACACTATCATGCATCCATGCGATAATGCAAACATGCGCGTGTTACATCATCCTTCGCGAAGAAACCTGGACTTGACGGCGGTCCTGCATGCTCTGAGCGATCCGGTCAGATTGCTGATCGTCCAACGCCTCGTGTCGGAAGGCGCAAAACCGTGCGGAACCTTTGGCCTGCCGGTGGCCAAGTCCACGGCCTCGCATCACTTCAGAGTGCTGAGGGAATCGGGAATTATCCGGATGCAGCCTGAGGGAACCCAGTATATCAATTCGCTGCGGCGGGACGATCTGGATGCCTGCTTCCCCGGCTTGCTGGAGTCAATACTGATGGCGGCAGGTCCGCTATGAGCAGGAAACGGCCGCCGGCCGGATCGGCCTGTTCGGAATCGCCCTAAAACAAAACCTCCGGGCGCGGTGCCCGGAGGTTCATTGACCAACCAAAACTTCTGCGATAACCGGATCGCTATTCGGTGATGTTACCGCAGGCTACGTAGACGGTCAGCTCCTTGGGGCTCTTGTGCGCATTGATCGCGTACTTGCCCTTGAGCAGGGTTTCCAGCGAAACCGGGACCACGGTCACCGACCGCCCATTGCGGAGCATGTTGAGCCCCCATGTCGGCTTCGGATTGATGTGGCCGCACACGCCCTCATGAATATGAATGGGTTCAACCGCCCCCTTTGGTTCGCCCCGGAGCGTTACCACAACCCGGGTCTTGTCGCCTTCCGCCGTCAGTACAGCCTTGCCGCTCTCGCGAACATAGAACCCAGGCTCGGGATGGATGATCACGGTTACGCTGTGCGGACCCGCCGCAAATGCCGCGCTTACGGAAGCTGCCATTAGTCCTGCAAAAAACGACACCATAATAAATTTGCGCATGTTATTACCCCTTTCATTTTTGTACGGCACAATTAATCACTAAACGACACGCAAGCAATTTATCACAGATCTAAATCCCCGCCCACCAATGTACGCCTGCCTCGACCTCCCCAAAAATATACGGTCCGGCACATCGGTAGCAGATCTCGAGCTCTTCGCCCCTCAGATTCAACAACACACTTCCAAACAATGACTTAAAGCACTTCTGGACAGCAGTCCTTAGTACGTTGCCTGGGCCTCCCTGCCAGCAGCCCCCAGAGAGCCGGGGGAGCGCTCGGCCCGGACCCCTCTCTCCTCTCCCCAGATGCCGGGGAAGCAGGGCGCACGATTCAGGCCTCGTGGTGTTGCGACCTCCAAGGGATCGATGCCACCCGGCTGCCGATTGCAAGGCCGCGTCCCATCTTCAGGTCCTTCGCTTCTTTGGCGGTCTTCGCGGGCACCCGATACGATGCCCGCGAATTCCGCTCAAGATGCGTTCTGCTGCTTCGTCAGATGTCCGTTACCACGCAAACCAGCCGTACAGGAAGGTGTAGTTGTCGTTCGAGACATCAGTCGTCGAGCCCACGTACTTGGTGTAGGCACGGTACTGCAATCCGAGCTTGGTGTTCTCCCAGGGCAGGTAGTCCGCCTCTGCGGTCCAGTAGGCCGTGTCCGGGCTGCCGGACAGGTTATTGGTCCAGGAGTACAGCGTCGCGTCCGAATTGCCGCTCCAATTGTCGTAGGCCAGAATCAGCTCGTAATCATGGCTCCAGTGCATCGCGCCATCGAGATGAACGTCATTCAAGTGATCGCTCGAATTGGAGGTCGGCGCCGCGGCATTGCCAGCCGCTACAGACGTGCCGTAATCCTGGCTCTCGTGCAGATACTGCGCGTGCAACGCCAGCAGGTCCATTCCTATCGGCAACTCGTACTGCGTATCCACGCCGACATCCGTGTACTTGTCGATCGCGCCTACGCTGTCAAGCCCCTTGGTCTGCATGCCGAACGTGCCGATCTCCCAGTACGAATCATCGAACTGGTGCTGCCAGGCCAGACGCCAGTAAGGCGCCAGCCCGTTGATGCTGTCGAGCGTGTCTGCCAAGCCGCCCCCGCCGGCCCCGACCGGCTCGACCAGGTTGCCCTGGATTGCGGTACGATAGAAGGACAGCGCGGCATACCAGTCATTGTTGATGAGCGTGTATGCACCGAGACCGGCCACATTGCCGCCCAGGCTGTCGAGCATCGAATCCGGCGGCGAACCGGGAGCACCGTTGGCATAATGATCATACGGATGCTCGCCCGAGTGGATCCACGGATAGCCCCAGGCAGGGGTGTCATTCCACACATCTTCGACCGACGGGTTGTTGTTCAGGGTCAGACCGTAGATCTGGTCCTGGCCGAACATCGTGAAATGATTGGCATAACGAACGTCAGTGTTGTCCCACTGGAAGCTCGAGCCCGCCGCCTTCTGCTCATAGGTGATCTGCATAAACGTGCCCATGTGCGGCGAGATTTCGCCGGCATAGAACAGGCTCAGCTGGCGCGGGAATTCCACATTGTTATTCTGATATGCGGGTGCGCGCTTGCCTTCGTTCGACATGCCGACCTGAAGCATGACCGACAGCGGGGCCCCGGCATTGATCTTGAGCGACTTGCCCCCGGCAGCCTCGATCTGCTGCAGACCCGTCAGCGTATAGCCGTTCAGCTTGAACAGCCGTCCGAACGGCGTGAGTTCCGGGAACACCGTATGGCAGACTTCGCAGGCGAGGCCGGTCTGGCGCGCATAGCTCGGCACCGCAAGCGCCTCCTGCGAAGACAGCGCCAGCAAAGCGATCGCGCCTCCGCCAGCAATGATCAGACTTCTGGATAAAGAAACCTTCGACATGTTATTCCCCCTTGCTTCGTTGACAGAACCCGACCGATGCCGTCGCCTCTGCCCCCTGACACCGCGACGCACATCGACAAACCGGCAGTTTCCGGACAATCCACCGCCTGATGCGGCCAATTTGCGGGCGACGATACTCCAGCCCCATCACGCCGACTTTGACCCAAGTCAAGATTGACGCGGTATCTCGCGGCAAAAAGCCGGGCTTTCTGTACGTCCACTCCGCAAGCGCCTTCGTGATACTTATCAGCCGACGACGGGATGCGTTGCCGGTCGGTCGGACACATGACGATGCGACCTTAACCTCATCCAGCCTTGAGCCGCGAAACCGGAACAGCCCGTTGCGTCCATTCAGCTGGCGGCCCCTGCAGGCATACCGGTGCCGCCACTGGCCCCGCCAGCCATGGCGCAGACAAACCCTGCCAACCCGACGACCGATTTCGTAGCAGGGACGCATGACAAGAACGGAAAATGCCGGGGCACGCCCACAACCGTCTGGCCTCGCGGGCACATCTCATTTCAGCGGAATATGGAAGCAGCCATGAAAAGGGCTCCGAGACATCTGCGTGTGCGAGGTCGAATTGGCACAGCAACCGCCCGGTCCTCTGGGGCAGCCTGCATCACCGGCTAGCGACAAACGCCGATACGCCGGCCGTTCACTCGCTCCATCACGGCCTGCGGCCCGCGTTGCGGCACATCGATGCGCATCGCAATCACGCCTCGATACCAGTCGCGTCCATAGGCCAGGCGAACATGACCGCTCGCCTCAGTACGGCTGTCGCATCGCAGCTCCCAGCTGACGCTGCCGTGGGTGCGATGGAAATCCACGAACCGGCAGGGGCTGTGCGCCGGATTCACCTGAAGTATGGCGCGTGCGTGCCGGACATCATGGCGAGTCAGGCACCGCGCCTGCGTGAATGGCTGCGCGCCCGGCGGGGCGCCGGGCGCATTCAACGCCACCGACACCCGCCACAGGCCCGGACGGATCAATGCCGGGGACGCCTGCACGGCACGGCTGCCCGCCGCGGCCAGGAACAGCACCAGGACCACCCTGGAAGACCCGGGTAGCCGAATTCGAACTCGACCGCGGCCGTGGACCGTTACACACGGATCTCTGTCATGACGCATCGTCTGGATCCTCACACTTTAAAACCCGATACGGCGGCTCCGCGGCCACCGGCTGTCAGATTCTGCTGTGCCGTGGTCCGATCGTCATCCGGTCAGCCTTCGGACCGCCCCATCGGCCCACGTCTACGCCCCGCCATCGCCGAGCAGGTGCACGTCGTCCGCACGGCGTACCCGGCACTGAAAGATTGCATCGCCAGGGTAAGGCGATAAGGCCGAAGACGACCCAAGCCGACCGTGCCGGAAGCCCATGAACTTCGACTCTTGCTGCAACAACGAGATTCAGGCCCCGGAGAATCTCAACCAGATTTAGATAGGAGATGAAGCCTGTGAGCGCCAAGGCGGGAAATATCGCGGACAGACATGCATTGCAGCGATATGCGTTTCCATGCCCTTTGCGCGAACCCATCGCCAACCACGCCAGATTCAGGAATCCGGCCAGAACCAAGCTTCCAATCACCGTGGCCGAGACGTCGATCACAAAGCCGGTGACAGCCATTATTCTGCCTGCGCCACCGAGATGCCAGCCGGGAACCTCTCGACTACCAGAAAACCGCTTACCATGCCGATGGCCGCGACAAATGCCAGGGATTCGGAAATCCGCCGGCCTTGGCCAAGCTCCGGAGAAACGCTGCGGGTAGTGTCAGCACCGGCGGCGCCTGACGTGGAACCGAATCCAGATCAATCTCACGGTCGCACACGGATCCCTCCGGTGGCTCGGGAACAACTCGCTCCGCTACCTGTTCGGTCCTGTCTGTCCATCGGCGCGCCGCAGCGGTTGTGGGCCCAGCCGGAATTCGCAGCGCAATCTGCCACGAACGGTGATTGCATGCAACGCTTCATGGTCCGCGACCCCGACCCCAAGCAGCATATTCAGAAATCCCCCCACAGCGCCGCGAACGCCGCCAATGCCGCTGGCGCCGCGGTCTCGGTCCGCAGAATCCTCGGGCCGAGCCTGATCCCGATAAAGCCCGCCTCCGCGGCGGCGCGTTCTTCTTCATCAGCGAGACCGCCCTCTGGACCAACCAGCAGCTGCACGGCGCCTTCCGGACGCCCCAGCACCCGCGCCGTACCGGCCGCGCGCGGGCTGAGCATCCAGCGCGCAGCCGCGCGCGGCGCGTCGCGGATCCATGCAGCCAGGGGAAGCACCGCGTCCACCGGCGGCAGGCGATTGCGGCCGCATTGCTCACAGGCTGCGATGACCACATCCTCCCAGTGCCGGACGCGCTTTTCAGCACGATCGCCGCTTAGCTGCACGACACTGCGCGCCGCGATCACAGGCACGATACGCGCTACGCCCAGCTCCACCGCCTTGCGGATCGTAAGGTCCATGCGATCTCCCGATGAAACTGCTTGGACCAGGGTGATATCAAGCGGTGACTCACGCTCGACTGCGATGTGGTCACCGATTTCGACCGTGACGTGCTCGCGAACCATGCCGACGATTGCAGCGGAATATTCACCGCCCACGCCGCCAAAAATCGTGATTTCATCGCCTACACGCAATCGCAGTACGTGCGCCGCGTGATGCGCCGCCCGGGGCGGCAATTCGACGGTCATGCCGACCGCGAGAGGCAGGGGACAGTAGAAGCGAGAAACGGGCATGGAATTGATTCGCTGTCAGGGCGCGCGCGAATCCCGCGCACCGAGGCGCATCATAGACCTGCCCGATCCATTTGACGATACGGAAGGCGGCCAGATTCGCCGTATGGCGGAATATAGGCGCGCCGGCCGGCTTGTGGGCACTCCGCACCCAGCATCGCCGGGCGCACGGCCGCAGCTGCCGCAAAGCGATACGCTACCCCGGACGCTTCGTAAGTTAAGAGGCGCCCGCTGCGGCTACAGGCTGGGCGTCATGTCCTTGGCCATGCGCTCGTGCCGCATCTGGCACTCGGTACAACGTTTGGCTGTCGGATAGACCCGTAGCCGCTCCACCGAGATGTCCGCTCCGCAATCCGCGCATTGTGCGTAGGTTCCGGCACTGATGCGGGCGAGCGCGGCTTCCACGTCGGCGAGCTCGACCGCCTCCTTCTCCAGCGCGATTATGTGGAAATCAGCCAGCAGGTCCGCTACCGATTGTTCGCCGATGTCGAGCACGCGGCCTGCAACCTCAGCGTACGTCTTGTCATCGGAATGAATCAAAGAGCTGTGAATTGCCTTGCGCAGATTCAATTCCCGGCCCTGAAGCTGCTTCTTGAAATTCTGGATCTCTGACTGGCTCAGCGCGGGCATGGGAACTCCTCCAGGTGTCCGTGTCTTTGCACTTTACATGGGGGCGGCGATGATAAATCCAAGAGCCAGGGCGCTACGCATGGCGAGCGCCCTGGCGTACTGTTCGACGCCGGGCGCCTTGCGTAGCGCCCCGACACGCCTCGGAACGGATCTTCGCGTTACCACGAAAGCCCGAACCGCATTCCCCACTGCGTTGTGGTCAACGATCCGCATCAAGAATGGCCTTGAGCTCAAGGGCATTGCGCACGGCATAGGCGGATTCGTCATTATCGAAATAAACATAGACATCGGAGATTCCCGACCAGGACCGGATTCTCTCCGCCCATTCGGTAAGTCTACATCTGCTGTAACAGCCTCCATAGGCGGCACCCGGCCCGTGCAATCGCACATAGGCATAATCCGTGGTGAGCTGAATCGGCGCACGGAACCCGGCAAGCTCCCAGATGCAAAAGGCTGCGCGATGACGGTGCAGCAGGTCATAGATTTCGGGATCGTGCCAGGATGGATCGCGGAGCTCGAAAGCGCAGCGCAGTCTGCGGGGCAGGGCCCGCAAAAACAGGGCCAGGCGCCGGGGATCGCGATGCCAGTGGGGTGGCAACTGAAACAGCACCGGTCCGCGTCTGGCACCAAAAGCATCGACTACCCGCACAAACCGCTCCAGGCTGCGCCCCGGGTCCGCAAGCTTCTTCATGTGTGTGATGTAGCGGCTGGCCTTGATGGCGAAGCAGAACGCAGGCGGCGCGTCTGCGGTCCAGGCATGCACGGTCTGCAGGTCCGGAAGACGGTAGAAGCTGTTGTTCACCTCGACCGTGCTGAAATGGCGCGCATAGAACCTTAGCCACTCCTCGGGCGCCAGCTCGGGCGGATAGAACGGACCGCGCCAATGCGGGTAATGCCAGCCGCAGGTGCCTACGTGATAGACGGAACGGTGATCAGAGGCGGTCCAAGCCAAGCGGAATCACCATCACCGTGTCGCCCTGATCAAAGCCGGTGCTCTCTTCCGCAATCCTGATAAGCCCGTTGGTATCGCGCAAGGCGCCAATCTGATGCGAGCCCTGTCCTGGCAGCGCGGTGGCGATCAGGCGCCCCTCGTGGTCGAGGTGCAGGCGGGCGCGCACGAACTCCGTGCGCCCGGGCTCACGTCTGAGTCCGTTACCGGCCACCGCCCTGAACGCCGGCATGGCCCCGGGCGCTGCGTGATTCCACGCCAGCACCGCGGGCTCGACGAAGAGCTTGAACGTGACCAGGCTCGACACCGGGTTGCCGGGAAGCGCAAAGAAATGGCCGCGCGCGCCCAGGCGACCAAACGCGAGCGGCTTACCCGGCTTGATCCGCGCCCTCCAGAAATCGATTTCGCCGATCTCCGAAAAAACCTGCCGCACAAGATCATGATCACCGACCGACGCACCTCCACTGGTGACGACAAAATCATACCCGGCGCAGGTCCTCAGCAACGCGCGCAGCGCCTCGGGATCATCCGGCACGGTGCCCCCGTCGACCGCCTCGACGCCGAGGGTCTCAAGCTGCACGAGCGTAGCCAGCCGGTTTGATTCGTATATCTGTCCGGGCTTGAGCGGCGTTCCGGGCGCGACCAGCTCATCGCCCGTCGCCACCACCAGGGCCCGCGCCCTGGGGTAGACCGGAATCTGGTCGAATCCAGCCGAAGACAAAAGCGCCAAATCGTACGCAGCCAGCCGGCGGCCGGGCGCGTAAAGCCGGTCGCCAGCACGGAAATCCTCCGCGTGCCGCCTCAGATTCCTTCCCGGCTGCACGTCACCCGGAAATTTCACCACCTCTTTCTCAAGCCGGACATCTTCCTGCATGACCACGGCGTCTGCGCCCTGCGGCAGTGGCGCCCCGGTAAAAATGCGCATCGTCGTGCCCGGCATAAGTACTCCCGGAGGATCGCCGCAGCGCGACTCGCCCTGGAGCGGCAAGCTGAAGCCGGCGGCCAAGAGATCGGCCAGGGCCAGGGCATAGCCGTCCATGGCCGAATTAGTGAATGCCGGGTTGTCCACTCGCGCACAGAGTTCCGTTGCGACGAAGCGCCCCAGCGCCCGCCGCAGCGGCACTGCTTCTGCCCCGGCGCAGGGCCGGATGCGGCTGAGAATTGCGGCGCGCGCCTCATCCAAGGACAGCATGGTCACGCTATTCGGGACGCCATGATGGATCAAGTCCTGAGCTGAACATACGCCACCGGCTGCCGCAAGCCGCGCGCATAGTCGGGCCCGATGGCGTAACGCCAGCGGGGGCCTTTCGGGCTGCATGCGCTGCCTGCTGGCACCGGGCCAGGGACCCGCCAGCAGGGGGGCAGTCCGGTGCTGCGTCGAATTTCGGATCCGCGCGGCATCGGATTCCTGTTGATAGCCATGCCGGCCTAAGCGCGCGCGGCGCCATCTGCCGCCGACACGGTGCCGACCGGTCGTGGCCACAGTACCGGCCACAGCCTCAACATGAACAGGAGCAACGCCAGCCAAGCGAGGCACGCGCCACCGAGCGCAAGCCAGCGCCAGCCCGAGAAAAAGCCGGCGACCAGCGTCAAGAGCCCGGCGTGGGCCAAGCCAAGCTGCATCCACGCCGGCCACCCGCCACGGATCGGGTTGCCGGTAAACCGCGGCAGCATGTGTTCGCCAAGCGCATACACCATGAAGGTCATGAAACCGAGCGTAAACAGATGCAAAGGCGCCACGCGCGCGAACCCCTGCAGGAAAAAAGACCCCTTGACCGCTAGAAATCCTCCGGCCGCAACCAGATAGGCCAGCGAGGAGTGGACCGCAACCCGACCACTGGACTCCATGCTGAGCCCCACGTGGTGCACCCGCGCCGCAGCCTTGGGGGGCGCCGCGGCGACGATGGCGAGCGCCTGCTGCCGGGTCTGCACGCCGATCGCGGTCAGCTTCCCGTCGACCACCAGCGCCGGAATCGTCTTCAAACGTAGCCGATTGACCAGTTCCCTGCCTTCGGACTGACCCATGTCCACGACATCGAACTCGAACTCCCGCTCTTCCGACACCTCACGCCAGACCTTTTCGGCCTGGTGGCAGGAGGCGCACCAATCCGATACCAACAGTTGCACCTTCATGCATGCCCCCGGGACAGCGTGCCTGCAGCCAGCATCAATCCTGGCAGCGCATGCACTGGACGTCGTAGCGGTCTATCCATTTGCGCAATGCCTCTATGGCCGCCGCACCTGTGTGCAGACGCGCCGTCGCCGCGGAAGGGTCATCCGGACGCATGACCACGAGCCAGGCTTCGCCATAGGGGGAAACATTGACCAGGCCGGGCCGGGCTGCCACCTGGTCGTTGATGCGCAGAATCTCCCCGTCGAACGGAGCCGGTATGCCTCCGGCCCATTTCCCGGATTCGAGGCGTGCCACCGGTTTGCCGCTGTCGCGATGCGTTCCGGGCTTCTTGAAAAATATGTACTGCACCCGACCCGCCATGGTCTGGGCGGCATCGGTGATGCCGAGCGTATAGACGCCATCGGCCTCCGGACGTACCCACACATAGTCCAGGTCATAATACAGTTCTTCCGGCAATTCGCAGCCCCGGTATTCAGACATGACTCAGCCCGCCGGTCCGTGTGCCTTCACGGTAAGCATGATGTTGAGCGCAAACATGCCGATACCGGCCCAGCTGACCACACCACCGATTAATACAAGATGGTTGAACGTCATCACCCATCCTGCTGACATCAGCCACAGTCCGGCATTGGAGACATACAGCTGCCAGTTCGCCAGGCGCTCGGAAAAAAGTGGATTGCCGGAGAATCGCGGCAGGACATGCAGGCCTATGCCATAGATCATCATGCCGATAAAGCCGAGCAGCATGATGTGACCGTGCAGGCTCGCGACATCCCCCGGAATCAGGCCTGGATCGTAGAGCCACGCGATTCCCACCAACCCGCCGATCAACGCGTAGACCAGGCTGAGCGTGACGAAAAGACGGTTTCGTTTATGCATGCCGAAACCCCGATTTTTGCTTAGAATGGCGCGAGACGGCCAAAATCCATTTGACCTCGATCAAGACCGGAAGCAACGATGGGCAGTATAGCCGAATGACAGACACGGTTAAACAAGCCGGCGAACTGCGGCGCGCGGCCCTGTTTGCCCAAGCTGATGACTCCCAGCTGGCGATCCTGGGGCACATCATGCATGAAGTGACGCTGGCGCCGGGGGATACGCTGTTCACGCATGGACAGGCGGCCGACCGTTTCTTCTTTGTGCGATCGGGGCAAATCAAACTGTTTCGGCTGTCCCCGGAAGGACACGAGAAGATCATCGAGATCATCGGGCCCGGACAGACCTTTGCCGAGGCGGTGATGTTCATGGGCGTTCCGGGACGCTACCCGGTAAACGCCCAGGCAATGGCTGAATCGCGGCTGTACGCGTTCGAACAGAAACAGTTCCTCAAGGTCCTGTCCGAGTCGTCCGAAATCAGCCTGGGCATGCTCGCTGCCATGAGCCGCCGGCTGCATATGCTCGTCAACCAGATTGACGGACTGACCCTGCAAAATGCGACGTATCGCCTTGCGCTATACCTACTCGAACACGCCCCCAGGTCTGGGTCCGAACCGACCGA
>JAJYEK010000251.1 GCA_021785795.1 Pseudomonadota bacterium | reverse complement strand
ACCTGGGGGCTTTCCGTTGGGTACCTCCTCTCGAGCTCGGTCGCGAAGCCGTGGCGGCATTGCAAGCAGTGCGCCCGGACGGCATGGAGACCGAGGTCTTTGCCTTCGGCCGCCTGCCGCTCGCCTTTTCGGCGCGCTGCTTTACGGCGCGTGCCCATGGTCTGCCGAAGGATAGCTGCGAGTTCCGCTGCGCCGACTATCCGGATGGAATGGAGCTGGAAACCCGCGACGGGCAGCAGTTCCTCGCCCTGAACGGCATACAGGTTCAGTCTGGCTACACGGCCAATCTCGTGCGCGAACTCCCGACACTGCAGGCGCTCAAAGTCGACGTGTTGCGCCTTTCACCGCAGTCACGTGGCATGGAAACGGTCATCGACTGGTTCCGGCGCGCCATCGACGGAAGCGTCGATCTGGATGAGGCCGCCCGAGCGCTCGGAGACGCGGTGTCCACCGGTCCGTGCAATGGCTTCTGGCATGGTGTTGCCGGAATGGACTGGCTGTCGGAATTCGTTCCGTGACCTGCGCCGAGTGGACATGGCGGGATAGCGGGATCCTGTCCGGTCGCCGCAACTGCAGCCTAGACAGTTGTATACATGCCGGTGCTGCAGGGGCCACACACCTGCGGTTTCACCGTTTCACACCCAGTGTGATCGTGGGCGCGCACGAGGATCCCGAGCGTGTCGCGCGAATTGAATACTGCACACAGCACGGAATCGACCTCGCCAGGCGATTGACGGGCGGCGGCGCGCTGTATCTGGACGATGACCAGCTGTGCTGGAGTCTGACGATGCCGTCGGCATGCGGGCGCGCCGCCGGTAAGACCCTGCAGGCGGCACTAGAGCGTCTTGTCCGGGCCGTGGCCGACGCCTTGTGCAGCCTGGGCGTCGCGGCGACGTTCAAGGCTTTCAACGATGTCGAGATCGACGGCCGCAAGATTGCTTGTGGATTTCTGGCAGATGACGGACGACGCATGCTGTTTCAGGGAAGTCTGCTGCTGGACGTGGACGTAGAGACCATGCTCAAGGCGCTGCGGGTGCCGACCGAGAAGCTTTCTGCCCAGGGCATGCGCAGTGCCCGTGAGCGCTTTACCACTCTGCGCGAGCAGCTCGGAAGAATTCCGCCTCTGGAAGACATTGAGTACTGCATCGTACACGCCCTAGGGAAGGCGCTGGGTGGGCAGTTCCCACCGCCGATGTGTGCGTCGCCGGAAGGCGCAGACCTGCCGGCGTGCCCAGGGGTCGTGCCGCGGCCTGTGTCGAATGACACGTTTCGTGCGTTCCATCGCACCGCCGGAGGAGTCCTGCACGCGGCGGTTGCATTGTACAGCGGCAGTGTGGTGGCCGGAGACGTGCATCTTTCGGGAAGCATCCAGCTGAGCCCGCCGGATCTGTTTGGTCGGGTCGAACTCGCCCTCGCTGGGCAGCGTATCGATCAGCTTGGAAGACTGCTGGACCAGGCCTTGCAGGGGATGGACTGGGAAATGGTTGGGGCGACCGCCGAAGATCTCCGCTACGTGCTGCAGCTGGCGGTGAATCATCGGCACGAGCAGGAGGACCTGGGGCTGGAGACCGCCGCGGCCAACATGCTCATGGTGCACAGTCCGGGACGTAACCTGGAGTTGGGCGACATCCTGTCGCAGGTTACTGTCATGCTGGTTCCCTACTGTGCCAAGCCGCTGTGGTGCAAATGGCGGAACCGTGACGGCTGCACCGAGTGCGGCCGTTGTGAGGTTGGCGAAGCCTACCGGCTGGCACGCGAGCGCGGCATGCAGGTGATCTCGATCGGCAACTACGAACACCTGCGCCAGACGCTGGACCGCATGCGCGGCGAAGGCGCGGCGGCCTATGTAGGCATGTGCTGCGAGAATTTCTACCTGAAGCGGCGCGTGGCCTTCGACGAGGCCGGCATGCCGGCAGTCCTGATGGATATCAGCGGGTCGAACTGCTATGAGCTGCGCCAGGAGGATCTTGCCTATGCCGGTAGTTTTCAGGCGAAATCACAGCTGAATATCGAGCTGGTGCGCAAGCTGACGGCCCGCATACCCTTATCCAGGAGTGGCAAATGCTGACCCGGTGGTTGGCCGGGAGCTTCGGCCCTGAACGGCATGTTTCGCCGGCAGCGGTTGCAACGTATCTCAAAATACTACGGCTATCTGGGTTTGCGCGAAGCCACGGTGCCGCTGGCCGCGAAATTGCGGATCAAGCCGGTCATTGCCAGACCGGCACGCGGACCGAGCATCGAGATCGCATGGGTTTGCCAGTCGAACTCGAGTGCGTCCAGAAGATTCTTGATGTACAAAGCGGTTTCCGTATCCCCTTCCAGGCTCAGGCGGCGGGCGAAGAACAGCGTATCGGGGTCTTCGGTACGGGTGGCGAGCTTCCAGTAGTCCGCAAGCGATCCGCGTATACGCACGTCGCAGGCGGAACCCTTCTTCATACAGGCGTGGATCTGGGATCCGGCCACGCGGAGTCGCAGCGTGCAGGGAGCGTCGGAGATCTCGATGTCAATGCGCTTTCCCTCCAGTTCAGGCAGTCGCCGTTCGATCGTTTGACCACGCAGCAGCCGGTTGAGGGCGTGCGCGACGACCTGTGCATGCACAGCTTCGGGAATCAGACGCAGGCCAAACAGAATAGGTTGGACGGGCAGACGCATAAATGGGTCCCTGGTACGGTTGCAGTACGGACGGTCATCGATGATACCCCGAGGGAGGCGGCCGTACGATTGATCCGCGTCAACAAATCCCCGGGCTGCCACCGTGGGCCAACGACGCGAACCGAGAGATCCGGGATACGGGACCCCGCGTCTGGCCAGGGCGCCCGACACTGCCCAGACAGTCTCAGGTTTGGCGCTTTCCGTGTGGTCTGTACCGGCCTTTCATAGCTACCGGGCCCTGCAGCCGGAAATCGGCCGGAGCGGGCCATTTCTGGCATCACTCCCGAGGATCGGCACAGCCGGGCTGTGCGGGGAAGGGGAAGGCTACGGGCAGCCTTGGTCGCCGTCCGCTACTGGACGGGCCTGTAGGCCAGGCACAAGAACCACGGTAAGCCATAACAATTCATTGGATTCAAATAATTATCGTGGTTCCACGGCATCTCAAGACCAGGAAGCCGGGGGATGTTTCTGGATCCGGGACGGGATCTGTCCTGGCTGGAGCGTACCAGAAAAGATGGCGCCGTACCTGCGGACTGAGGTACCCTTATGTGCTTTCAGGCAGCCTCCTTTCACGCGAGGTGCCGGCTGCGGATTGAACGGCGGGCACGGCGGCTGTGTGCGGCAGGGCGGTGCGGCCGGAAGTTCGTCATTCGGGGAGGTGGGATGTCGCCGGAGACTGGTTCTGGCATGCAGAACCGACCGCCACGGCTTACCAGCGATGTCGGTTCCCCGGTTGCCCATTGATTTATGAACCATTCTCTCAAATTCGAACCAGAACTGCTGCGCCGCTACGACAAGGCCGGACCGCGCTACACGTCGTACCCGACGGCGGTCCAGTTTCATCAAGGTTTCGGCGAGCAGGAGTACCGCGCCTGGGCTGCGCGTAGCAATGACGGCAATCGCGCGCCGCCGCTTTCGCTTTATGTCCACCTGCCATTCTGTGACACCGTGTGCTACTACTGCGCGTGCAACAAAGTGGTTACCAAGGATCACTCGCGTGCGGCGCCTTATCTGCAGAGACTGTTCCGCGAGATCGCATTTCAGGGAGCTTTGTTTGATCGTTCCCGGCGGGTAGACCAGCTGCACTGGGGCGGGGGCACGCCGACATTCATATCGCCTGCCGAAATGCGTGCGCTCATGACATCGCTGGGCGAGCATTTCAGCCTTCGCAGTGATGACGGCGGGGAATATTCCATCGAGATCGACCCGCGCACCGCCGGCGAGCCGACGATCCTGATGCTGCGCGAGCTTGGTTTTAATCGCATCAGTCTTGGAGTGCAGGACTTCGACCCGGTGGTGCAGAAGGCGGTTAACCGCGTGCAGTCTGAGCAGGAGACGGTGGCTGTCCTCGATGCTGCCCGGCAGCACGGATTCCGATCGGTCAACATCGACTTGATATACGGACTTCCCCATCAAAGCAGAGAGAGTTTTGCGCGCACGCTCGATCGCGTCATCGCCGCTGGCCCGGAACGCTTGTCGGTGTTCAACTACGCGCACCTTCCGGAACTGTTCAAGCCGCAACGGCGTATTAAAGCCGAGGATCTGCCGAGCGCGGCGGAGAAACTCGATATCCTGCAGCTTACCATTGAAAAGCTCGGGACGGCGGGCTACGTGTACATTGGCATGGATCATTTCGCGCGCCCGGACGACGAACTTGCCAT
>JAJYEK010000055.1:18900-21068 GCA_021785795.1 Pseudomonadota bacterium | reverse complement strand
AACGCCCGCTCTTTCAGTTTTTTCATATCTACGATCCGCCACGCTACGGACAGGCCCAAGGTTGCAGTAGCTCTTTTTTGATTATACGGATAGAGCAATCATTGTTACATCACTATTTCCACCAATGCTTTTTTCTAGCTATGTCAGCTAACAGTCCTACCCTTCTCAGCAGTAAATTTGAGCCGGTACCGACATCCCTGTTCCTGGCCTCATAACACCACTGTATCCGGTGCGGCGGCGCGGGTGGTGTCGGGGCAGCAAGGCGCAGCATATTATGGCCCAATCCTGCAATTGATTCCGGTCCAAACCTGCCACCCGTTCCGGTTAAACCTGCCACCCAGTCGGGTTGCCAATGCCCGCTAAACTTGCCCACTTTCCGCCTGTAAAAATGTCACCTTATTTGCCCCACGGCCACTGCCTCTGCGGCCTCGATGCCGGGTGTCTTTCCGAGTCCTCTGGATTTACGTTTGTTTTTCAGTCGATAACCCTCTCCCTATGATGTTCAAAGGGGTGGTTGGGATGCCGAACCGGCGGGAGAAACAACTTAAAACAACATGGGCTGGTGTACATCAAATTGAAGCAGGTAATACATTGATGTATTAATTTCTGGGTTTGCCTATTTGACGGGAACTCAAAGCAAGGATCAGACTCTTAATGACGTGTAGTGATTCACTCGGAGCAGCCGGATATGGAGCAGTCTTATCCGTTTAATTAGGGGGCGGGACCACTTCGGTTTAGAAGTTTTCCGTAAAATGGTTCTTTTGAGTTACGTGCGATGAAGTTGCTTCCCCGCTACGGGTTGGTCCCCTCGGGACGGATGGTGGTAAATCGGCCCACAGGGGAGCGGGGCGTTCGCCAGACGCGTCGTGATGCCATTGATTTGGTTGTCGATGTGTCCAGAGACGCTGCGCGGTGGCCTCTAAGCAGTTAGCCTAAGAAAAGGCCAGATCGACATATGTGCTGTGCGATCTCCATCGGATCGCCAGGGGGTTCTCCCTCCTGGACGGACGACGGCCGCAAACAGCATTTGCCGACAGAGTATCAAGACCAAGGTATTGAACAGCAACCTGAACCCGGCAAGCTTCTGGGCCCGAAGCGGATAGATTCCCCAGATAGCCCAATTAGTGACCGCACGCAGGGTACGCGTACCGTGAGGAAGATTCATACCAAAGTACTTCAATGTCTGGGTCGTCTCAAACAACGTTATCTCGCCGTGTCCATGATTCCTCGTCATGGGATTTTGACCGTATTCTATCTGAGACGGTATCCGCTCGGAATTCACGATAAAAGGGCTCCATTAATATTTTCATCTGGATATTACACACCAGTTTGGCAGTAGATTCGAACGGGTTTCCATGATGCGGGGTGTACTAGCGGAGTACTTAACATTTACAGGGCTCCTTGACGGTGGCAGTTAACATATGGTTATGAGCGGGCGGCTTAAGGACACTGGCTGGTAACGCATTTTAGCTGACTCGGGGAGATACATGGCAGACGTTAACGATTTTGACTTGCATGCTGCTTGGTTGCGCCGCGCCCAAATGGATCTCAAGGCATTTCTGGAGGCCTTGGCAGTTCGCCTCGAACAGGGATTGCCGGGGCACGTTGAAGTCAGACGCAAACGTGATGGCATTCTTGCAAAAACACGGCGTGTTCGTGGTATTACCATTCGTACCGATAATGGGCATTACGTGCTTGATGCAACCACCGCCGACATGCAACTCAGCCGTTTACATGAGGTACGTGGTGTCGTTGTTAGAACCGAACTGCTCTCCTTGCCAGAATGGCTGGCGGGACTGCAAGAGGAGCTCAAGCGACTTTCCGGGACAGCGCAAGGTGCAAGCGACGTCCTCCATAATTTTTTGGTTTCCTGATAAACCGGGGTATGGCCAATGGCGCCTTTGAAACCGATTGATAATGATCAATCCGACGCAACAGGGATCGCTCGGGAAGATGTCTGGATTCAGGCGCTTTCCCACGGAAATCTGCCGGACTTCGTCAAGAAGCGGCTCACTGATACTGCAGCGGGCCAGCTGCCATGGGTTTCCACCGCCTCAGTAGCAGGTTTGCTCGCACAAAGATCGCATGGTATTCAACCTCTTGGTCTCGTATCTGGCAATTGCTGGTACAACTTCGGGTATTCCTGGACGCGAGGTCATTATGACGGG
>JAJYEK010000055.1:13753-18890 GCA_021785795.1 Pseudomonadota bacterium | reverse complement strand
CGGGTGGCATAACGCTATTGATCGGCTCCGCCTGGAAGCGAGTCTCATGGGCGCCCATGCGGTTGTCGATATCACCATGAAGATCACCCGTATGGCTGGTCAGGAAGGAGCGGGGCACATGGATTACTCGGTGCTCGGTACTGCCATACGCATGGAAGGTCTCTCACCCTCTACGAATCCTGCGCTGGCAACGGTTTCAGCGCTGGAGTTTGCCCGTTTACTAGAATCCGGCATCGTACCTGTAGGAATCGCCATCGGCGCACACTACGATTATTGGTCGCCGGTCAATTCGGGCTTCGGGAACCCCTCGGGCTATTGGAACCAAGAATTGACACCACTTTCCATATTTTTGACTAATGTACGCCGCAAGGCCCTACAGGAATTCCGTGATGATGGATTGCGTATCGGGAGCGGGGTTCTTGGACATACCCAGCACTCGGAATTTTACCGCATTGAGCCAGACGAGAATAATCCTTACCTGCGTTTTCTAGCACGCCATATTGCTTTTGGTACGGCGGTCATCCATGACAGTCGACGGCGTCCTTTCGGCGTGCGACCAGTTATGAGCGCTAGTGATGGACGCCTTCTCGCGGCAACAGACACTACAAAAGAGGTGGTCTAATGAGCAACGCCCTTGAAGGGCTTCCGCAACACGCTGTTGAGCGTCTGAAGGGTCTGCGCGATACCAGTCGTAAAGGGGGTATCTTTACATCAGATTTTTCTGTCAATGAGTTTCTGATGGTAGGAGAAGCTGGTTTTGAGCCACTTGGTCTTGTCGTTGGATCCTGTATCTATCACACCGGAATCCAGTATGCCAGTTGGACCAAAAATCAGGAGATGACTGTCCTTTCGCAAGCCATGTATCAGGCGCGCGAACTGGCTATGACACGCATGGAAGAGGAGGCCCAGTCATTATCAGCGGATGGTGTTGTCGGCGTCCGACTCGAAGTCAAACGCATGGATTGGGACAAGGATATCCTCGAGTTTCTTGCTATTGGTACTGCCATTGGTCACAGCCAGAATCATCCCGGCTTCAAAGGGCCTGACGGTAAGCCATTTACCTCGGATCTTTCTGGACAAGATCTTTGGATGTTGCTTCAGTCTGGATATCGCCCTCTTGCCCTTGTCATGGGATCCTGCGTCTATCACGTTGCCCATCAGGGTTTTATGCAATCTGTCGGCAATCTAGGCCGGAATATTGAAATCCCACAGTTTACGCAAGCCATGTACGACGCCCGCGAGTTGGCTATGGAGCGCATGCAGCAAGAGGCGCTCGCATCCAAGGCGCAAGGCGTTGTGGGGGTCGCGCTCCACGAAGGATCGCACAACTGGCAGCCGCATATTATTGAGTTCTTTGCTGTTGGCACAGCTGTTACACCCATAGAAGATGCGACGGTCATTCCAGAAAAGCTTACACCCCAGATTGTTATTCCTGTTAATGATTAATAAGGAGGTCTTTTATGAGCCTTTTTAGACGTAGCGCCGCAATAATTGAAGCAAAGGTTAATGCCCTTATTAATGCGTCCGAAAATCCGGATGAAACGCTCGACCTGTCTTACGAAAAGATGCTGTCCAGTCTGCAGGAAACAAAGCGGCATATGGCAGACGTTGTAACAGAACAAAAAATGCTTGAACAACAGATGCAGGCGGCTAAGGACGAAATGGCCAAGTGTGACAACGATGCACGTCTTGCCTTGCAGGCAAAACGTGAAGATCTTGCACGGACGGTCCTCGAGCAGAAACAAGCCGCAAGTACCAAACTGATATCCATGACACAGGCTCGTGACAGTATTGCAACTCAGGCCCAGAAGTTGATTGACTACGAACACAAGCTTGAGACGCAAATTGACCAATTTCGCACGCAAAAGGAAATACTTAAGAGCCAATATGACACTGCCCAAGCCGAGGTCAAAGTCAATGAGTCTGTGTCGGGTATGAGTAACAAACTCGGTGATGTCGGCGAAAACGTACGGCGGGCTAAGGACAAAACGGCCCAGATGCAGGCCAGAGCTCAGGCTATGGATTCTTTGTCAGATAGTGGTGTCCTAGACGATGAGCTCGACTCAAGGTCGCAGTCGGAACGGGAACTCGACAAATTACGCACGGGAAGTACAGTTGACGCGGACTTGGAGCGGTTAAAGGGCGAGCTCAACAAGAAAAATGGGTAGCATTGCAGGGCAGGCTACACGCTGAACTACTGTAGCTTTACGGATGAACGCCGGCATCGAGTGCCGCCCGCGCCATCAGCAGACGGATCAGATTGTAGGCGAGCAGATGAACCCACAGTTCCTTTTCGACCATCCGCGGCGTGAGGCAGCGCAGGAACCTCGATACCGAGGGCGGTTTTGATGTTGCACAGATCGAGCTCGACGTTCCAGCGCTGCGCGCACCGTCGGTTCCTCGGGAAATCTGGCGTACTGCTCTGTGCTTATCCACTCGGGTCGGGTCTTCGACTTCGCCCAGCGCACAAGGTGATCGCGCGGCGCAAGCGGGGTGCCGCGCCGAAGGTCCGTATGGCGCGCACCGTTCTGTTCAAACAGCACGTCCACGCCCGCCGCAATCAGGGTCGCAATCAGGAAGTAGTTGCAATGTCACTTCCTTAACGTAACCGTTTCGCCAATTCAGCAATAAAAAAGGCTGAATCCTCCGGTTATCATGGCGGTTCTCGACGCCGTATCACGATAACCAACAACGAGGATCAGCCGGATGCATGGTAACAAAAAGAAACAGCTGTTGGCTCAGGTCGGTCGGTTTCGCGCGCGATTTGCGCAATCGCTACCCTCCGCCCTCGGTCAAGTACGCTCCAAAGAGCGCCTGATGCGCTGGATCGTCGAGGAAACGGGAACCTATCGGGAACGCCTCTACGGACCCCTCTCGACCCTGATACTCTTTATCGAACAAGTGCTTTCCGCCGATCACAGCTGCCAGGATACGGTGGCACGAGGGTTGAGTAGCCGCATCGCCCTCGGGCAGTCGCCCTTGAGCCTACATACCGGCGCCTACTGCAAGGCCCGCGCCCGATTGCCGCTCGCACTACCCACCCGGGCGGCCCGTGAGGTGGGCAGGCAGTGGTGCGCGAGTCAGCCGGTTGCCTGGCGTTGGCGGGAACGGGAGGTAAAGTTGGTCGACGGCACCACCGTCTCGATGCCGGATACGAACGCCAACCAAACGCGCTTCCCTCAACCGAAATCCCAAAAGCGAGGTTGCGGGTTTCCGATCATCCGGCTTGTGGCGATCGTTTCGCTCTCCTGCGGGGCCGTGCTTGAGTGGGCCCTCTCTCCGTATGAAGGCAAAAACACCGGGGAAACGGCCCTCCTCTGGCACTTATAAAGAACGCCTTCGCCCGGGCGATGTGGTCATCGCCGATCGCTATTACACGCGCTTTTTCATCATCGCCGCGCTCGCAGCACTCGGGGTCGATGTCGTCTTTCGCCAACACGCGGGCCGAGCGACCGATTTTCGCAGGGGCCAACGCCTGGGCGTACGCGATCATCTCGTGCGCTGGGCGCGCCCGCTGCGCCCGGCGTGGATGGACGAGGCGACCTACGCCACGATGCCCGAAATGATCACGCTTCGCGAAGTGCGTATCGGTGGCTATACCATCGTTATCACCTTCACGGACGCCAAGGACGTACACAAAGACGAGCTGCTCGCACTCTACCGGCAACACTGGCACCTGGAACTCGACCTGCGCTCGATCAAGGCCGTGATGCAGAGGGACATCCTTCGCTGCAAGACACCCACGATGGCCGAGAAGGAGATCGCTGTGCACTTCTTGGCCTACAATCTCGTGCGTGCCGTCATGGCCCAGGCGGCTTGGCTGAGCCATCAGTTGCCGCGGGCGCTGAGCTTCAAGGCCTCGCTGCAACTGCTGAATGCCTTTGAGATGACCTTACGCCACAGTCCGCGGGGGGAGTTAACCGAACGCTGCCGCGTGCTGTGGAAGGCGCTTGCCCAATGCCGAGTGCCGCATCGACCCCACCGTGTTGAACCTCGCGTGGTCAAGCGACGCCCACGATGGACTACGTGGATGCAAAAACCGCGGCATGCGCTGCGCGCGCGGCTGTACCGATGCCAGGAACGGCGGCAATGGGCTGCTTAAGGAAGTGACATTGGCCTTAGTACCTAAATCCATAAATACGATGACTTATAAGTCTGGCATATGTCCGCCTTCCGTGGCATTCTTGACGGCCAAGGAGGAAGGTCTATGCCAAGAAAGTGCCCTTTTCGTATCGACTTATCGGACGCTGAACGAGCGCGACTTGAGGCCACGGCTCGGAAATATACGTCACCGTATCGCGACGTCATCCGCGCCAGGATCGTGCTGTACGCCGCCGAGGGGCTCGAGAACGGCGAGATCGCAGCCCGCCTGGATACGCCGCGCCAGATGGTCAGCAAGTGGCGCAAGCGCTTCTTCCGAGAGCGTCTGCGGGGCCTGGAGGAACGCTCCCGCACTGGGCGCCCGGCGCGCTTTTCCCCCCAGCGTCCTCGTCGCCATTAAGGCCTTGGCCTGCCAGCTGCCGTACGAGCCCGAGGTGCCGCTGTCGCGCTGGAGTGTGCCGGAGATCCGCCGCGAGGTCATCGAGCGCGGCTTGGTCGCCTCGATCGGACAAACCACCTTGTGGCGCTGGCTCACCGAGGATGCAATCCGCCCGTGGTCGCATCGCACCTGGATTTTCCCGCGCGATCCGGCCTTCGAGCGCAAGGCCCTCAGAGTGCTGGACCTGTATCACGGGGAATGGGAAGGAAAGCCCTTGAGCCCATCTGACTGCATCCTCTCCACGGACGAGAAGACCAGCATCCAGGCGCGCCGCCGGATCCATCCCACTCTGCCTCCAGCGCCTGCCCGCCCCATACGCGTGGAGCACGAATATCAACGGCGCGGTGCCTGGGCCTATCTGGCCGCCTGGGATGTCCGGCGCGCCAAGGTCTTTGGCCGCTGCGAAACCACGACCGGGATCCGTCCCTTTGGCCGCCTCGTCGCCCAGGTTATGAGGCAAGAACCCTATCGCTCCGCCCCGCGCGTGTTCTGGATCATGGACAACGGCTCCTCGCACCGCGGTCAAGCGTGCATCCGGCGCTTGCAGCGACGCTGGCCCACGATCATCCCGGTGCACACTCCGGTGCACGCCAGCTG
>JAJYEK010000055.1:0-13743 GCA_021785795.1 Pseudomonadota bacterium | reverse complement strand
AGGTGTACTGCTCCGTCCTCCAGCGCAAGGTACTCACGCCCAACGACTTCCACTCCCTGGCTGAAGTCAAAGACCGCTTGTTGCGCTTCCAGGATCACTACGGCGCCGTTGCTCGCCCGTTCCAATGGAAGTTCAGCCGCGAGGACCTCAGCGCACTGCTTGCCAAAATCGGCGCCCATGAAAAAACCTTCCGCAAGGCAGCCTGAGTGGAATACGTCACCGAACTTACGGGCCAGAGTACTTAGGCTACGACTTCTGATCGCGACCGTTGGCCGAACTGCGCCGACAGATCTCGGGACCATGCCCAGCATGAGCAGCGCCCGCCGCTTGGCGCAAACGCTATCGACTTTTCTCGAATGTTTGCTCGCGACTGTCGCGACCATCAATATGCGAAAGCGTTAGCTGATTGCGCGACTGCAGCTGACGTTTCCTATCCTAAACTTTGGGTATCTGCCTGGTAGTCGGTCATAACAGCATCACGATTCGTTTTTCGAGCGAGAACGCGGTACGATCATCCGGCGATAATCAGGGGTCGCCGAGCGGCCTTGAGACACCATATCTCCGGCGTGTACCCATGAACCTATGATCCCCGTTACCTGCACCCTGTCGCTGGATGAGCGTGAGATCGAGGAGCGGTTTATTCGTGCCTCCGGTCCGGGTGGTCAGAACGTCAATAAGGTGGCCACCGCGGTGCAGCTTCGCTTCGACGTGGCCGCTTCGCGCTCACTCCCCGAGGAGATCCGCGCACGGCTACTGCGGCTGGCAGACCGGCGACTTAGCACCGAGGGGGTGTTGGTCATCAATGCGCGACGCTTCCGGACGCAAGAACGGAACCGCCGTGATGCCCTGGATCGCCTTGTCCACTGGATTCGGCGCGCAGCGCAACGCCCGACACCGCGTATCGCCACCCGCCCCAGTGCCACTTCTAAAAGGCGGCGTATGGAAGACAAGCGCCGCCGCGCCGCCGCCAAGCGGTTGCGGAGTGTCATTCCGCCAGAGGCGTAACCCCGCGATCGCAGTGGATTTACGCATCCAGGGCGAGGATCAGTAGACTCTAGAAACTTGCAATCAGATCCTTCAGCATCCACTGGTGTTTCTTGGGCTGACGGAACTGCGACTGATCCACCAAGAAATCGATCAACAGGCGGACGATGCCGTTACCCAGAAAAGTTGAGGTCTACTGGGTAGGCGCCCCTCCACACGCTTATTCTGACTGTATTTTGGAGAATCCTTCATTTTTGTACGATGAGCCGCCCGTTACCAGTTTTAGCAGGCTCATTCGGCGCGTACCCTCGGGATAAGCTGAAAGCCTAGGGATTGTAGACTATATTTACCCGATACGGCTCACATCGTGATGTCCTGTCATACCATTCTGATCATGGTGGATAAAAAGGTGACTGGTTCAGCGACGGATATAAGCGCCTCAAGCCTCGTTGTGGGCTTGGTCCTCGACGGGCAGCGCTATGCCCTGCATCTTGCGCAAGTGGAACGGGTGATCCCGCTTATCGAGATCACGCCATTGCCGCAAGCCCCGGAGGTCATCATCGGCATGATCAATATCCAGGGTTGGGTAGTCCCGGTTGCCAGTATTCGTAAGCGGCTCCACCTGCCGGAACGGGTGTCTGTGCTCAGTGACAGGATCGTAATCGCGCGCACATCGCGCCGCAGGATCGCGCTCATCGTGGATGCTGCTATCGGAGTCATTGAGATACCTGAGCCCCAGATTGCGTATGCGGGCGAGATTCTCCCGAGGATCAATTATGTCGAGGGTGTTGCCAAGCTCGAAGATGGCATGATCCTGATTTATGACCTCGATCGGTTTCTCGGCACTGAGGAAGAACAGGATCTAGACTCGGCACTTTCCGGTATGGCGGAAGGGAGGTCATGAGAGAAGACCCCGCGATCCCCGAGGAGCTGCTCGCCCAATTCAGCGAATTCGTCTCTGGAAAACTCGGCCTCTATTTCCCACGCGAGCGCTGGCAAGATCTTGCACGCGGTGCCGGATCGTGTGCCCGGACCTTTGGGCACCGGGACGCATGGAGTTGCATCGAATGGCTCTTGTCCCACCCCGTCGCGAAGTCCGAGCTTGAGCGGCTCGCGAGTTATCTGACAGTGGGCGAGACCTATTTTTTTCGGGATGAGCCAGCCTTTGCGGCACTTAAGGCCCATACCCTACCGGAGCTGATCCGGCGGCGGGAGGACGACAAGCACCTTCGGATCTGGAGCGCTGGTTGCTGCACCGGAGAAGAACCGTATTCCATCGCGATCCTGCTCGGGCAGATGATCCCGAATCTTGACGACTGGAACCTGACCCTGCTTGCCACCGACATCAACCCGGATTTCCTTCGGAAGGCGGAGAGCGGCCAGTATGGGGAGTGGTCATTCCGCGGAACGCCTCCGTGGATCAGGCAGCGCTACTTCAGCGCGGCAGGGCAGAGCCGCTTTGACATCGACGCAGGGGTGCGCAGGCGCGTCACATTCTCCTACCTCAACCTCGCAGAGGACGTGTACCCATCGCTTCTTAACAGCACGAACGCGATCGATATTATCTTCTGCCGTAACGTCTTAATGTATTTCTCTCAGGAGCACACGCAGAAGGTGATCTGCAAGCTCCACCGGTGCCTTGCGGACGACGGGTGGCTCGTCGTGAGCCCAAGTGAGGCGTCTCAGAGACTCTTCACGGGATTCACGACGGTAAACTACCCGGGCGCTATTTTCTTCAAGAAAGGTGCACTGAGACCAGGGCTCACGGGTGCAGATACGGTGCAAAGTTTCAACTTACCCGTTTCGCACGGATCTTCGCCGCGTGAAGCAGACACGCGCTCGCTGATGTCCCACAGACCGACGACTCTCCATCGCGCCGCCGGTCTCCATAGGCCCGCGCCCCGCGATCTGCTCCGCGAAGCCGACGTGTTGTATGATCAGGGCCGCTATCATGAAGCGATCGAGACGTTGCGGGTAGTGCTTGCGCAGAATCCGGTAAACGCAAAAGTAATGACCCGATTGGCAAAGACGCTCGCAAACCAAGGCCGACTCGCTGATGCGGTGGTGTGGTGTGAGAAGGCAATCGCTGCAGACAAACTCGATCCGGCGGCGCACTATCTGCTTGCAATCATCCTTCAGGAGCAAGGTCAAGATGCCAATACCGCAGTATCACTCAAGCGCGCGCTTTATCTCGACCCGGATTTCGCGCTCGCCCATTTCGCGCTTGGTAATCTGGCCCGTTTGCAGGGCCGGCACCAGGAGTCGCAGCGACACTTCGGGAATGCGATTGCTGTGCTTGCAAACTACAGCGAGGATGATTGCCCGCCAGAGTCTGAGGGGGTGACCGCGGGAAGGCTCAAGGAGATCATTCAGGCGGCTACGGCTATGGAGACTACAGTATGACCGGAAAACAAACCCCGCCGCGCACGCTTTCCCCCACCACTGACTGGGTTTCCGTCCAGGGTCGTCTTCGGGATGTCGCGCGGGTCGTGCAGGAGGGATGGGTGCCGGGGCCCGAGCAGGTGCAAGAGATTCTTAAGGCGCGCGCCGCTGCCATTGCGCAGGAGCCTGTTGCGGCGGAGTTGGTCTCAGAACGCATGGAGATCGTCGAGTTTCTGCTCGCATACGAGCATTACGGAATCGACTCCGCTTTTGTGCGCGAGGTCTATCCAATGAAGGATCTCACGACACTCCCATGCACGCCTGCGTTCGTGCTCGGCATCATCAATGTTCGCGGTCGTATCCTCACGGTGATCGATATCAAGAAATTCTTCGATCTTCCGGAGAAAGGCCTGACGGACCTTAACAAGGTCATCATCGTTGCCGGCCAGGGGCTTGAGTTCGGAGTGCTCGCGGACAAGGTTCTCGGTGTGCGTACGATTCTGCGCAACGCGATTCAATCGACGCTTCCAACAGTCACGGGGGCGCGGGATCACTATCTCATGGGTGTCACCCCAGAGCGTATGGTAATCCTCGACATGGCGAGGCTCCTGTCAGACGGGCGGTTAATCGTTCGGGAAGAGGTCTCGTTATAGATGCCCGTGGTGATGGAAGCGCCCTGTGTCGGGAAAGCAGGAACAGGTTTGCGGTGCCGGGGCGCGAAGTAGCTTTCGAACGCTGAGACGAATCTTGTAAAACTACAAGGAAATCAACTATGAAGCGGCTGATAGGCATCAGAATATGGGCGGCACTTTGCTCCATTCTACTGATTCTATTCATTCTCGTCGGCATTTCGTACAAGAACGCGAGAAAGGATCGCAAGGACGAGCAATGGGTCAGTCATACCTACATCGTCATCACGAATATCTGGGACGTCAAGTCTCTGCTCGAAGATGCCGAGACCGGTCAGCGCGGCTACATCCTCACCGGGCAGCGGCGGTATCTGGAGCCCTACCACACGGCGCTCCAGGGGCTTAGTGGCGCACTCTCGAGTCTCAAGACACTCACCGCGAACGATCCGGTCCAGCAACAGCGGATGCGGGCGCTACGCCCACTTGTCTCGACGAAACTTGCCGAGCTCAAGGACACCATTGACCTTAGGCAAAGCAAGGGCTTTGGCGCCGCGCGCAGCGTCGTGCTCCTCGGTGTCGGAAAGACATCCATGGATCAGATCCGAGGGGTACTGCGCAAGATGGAATTCAGGGAGCGTGCGCTCCTTGCGATACGGGCGCGTGCCGAGCACTCGAGGGTCCGGCAGACAGTGTTCGCATTGACGCTCGGGGCCCTGCTCGCGTCCGCACTTGTAGTCGGTGCCGGATTATTCCTCACGCTCAGCATATTTGGGGTGCTTGGCCGATTTGGCCAGGAGATACGCGAGGGTATTACCGTGCTGGCCTCCTCGGCAGCCGAGATTCTCGCGGCAACGACCCAGGTCGCGGCCGGCGCGACCGAGACTGCGAGCTCGGTGAGCGAAACCAGTACCACGGTCGAGGAGGTCAAACAGACGGCGCAGCTTTCGAGCCAAAAGGCAAGGCAGGTCTCGGAGAGCGCGCAGAAAGCGGTGCAGGTGGCTCATGACGGGCGCAAGGTCGTGGAAGATCTCGGTGACGGCATGAATCGCGTGCGCGAGCAGATGGAGGCGGTCGCGGAGAGTATCATCCGACTCTCGGAGCAAAGCCAGACCATCGGCGAGATCACCGCCACGGTCAATGACCTTGCCGAACAGTCGAATCTCCTCGCGGTGAATGCCTCGATTGAGGCCGCCAAGGCCGGTGAGCACGGGGTCGGATTCACGGTTGTCGCCCAGGAGATCAAGAATCTCGCCGAGCAATCCAAGCAGGCCACGGCCCAGGTACGCACGATCCTGGGCGATATCCAGAAGGCGACGGGCGCCGCCGTAATGGCGACAGAGCAGGGCAGCAAGGTTGTGGAGGCAGGTGTAAGGCAATCGGCCTCGGCGGGTGAGACGATTGGCCTGCTGGCTGATGGTGTCGCTGAGGCGGCGCAGGCCGCGACCCAGATCGCGGCCTCGAGTCAGCAGCAACTCGTCGGCATGGATCAGGTGGCCCTGGCCATGGAGAACATCAGGCAGGCCAGTACGCAGAATATGGCGAGCACCCGGCAGGCCGAGGCGTCAGCGCACAGCCTGCACGAGCTTGGCCAGAAGCTGAAGCAGCTCATCGAGCGGTACAAAGTGTGATCGCTTTATTCGGACGGGGTTACCTGAATGTGAGCGGACGGGAGAAAGTCTCGATGTGCGGGCGAGGCGAAGAGGGCGGGGAGCGTCATGGGTGAGCAGGATGAGGATTTCCTGAAGCGGCTCTTCGCGACCTTCAGGGTCGAGGCAGAGGAGCACCTGAAGGTGATGTCGTCCGGGCTACTCGCGCTCGAAGGGGCCGGGGATGTCGAGGCGGCGCCTGGCCTCCTTGAGACGGTCTTCCGGGAGGCGCACAGTCTCAAGGGTGCGGCGCGGGCGGTCAACCTGGTCACAGTCGAGACCGTATGCCAGTCGCTTGAGGACACACTCTCGGATCTCAAAAACCACCGCCTTGCCGTGTTCTCGGATCTCTTTGACGTGCTGCACGAGGTGTTAGACGGGCTTGGCGCGATGCTTGTGGGTGCCGCTACGGGGGACGCCGTGTCGCTCGACTCTCGTGCGACGGACCTTCAGTCGCGTCTTAATCGCGTACTGGATAAAGGCCGTTCCCTGCCTGGCGCGACGACGCCAAAGGTACCTACGGGAAAGCGCCTGAGGAAGAATGCTAGGTCGAATAAAGAGAAACGCGCGCAAGTACCCGAACCCGCTCCGCGTGCGCGGCCCTCGGAGCGGGACCAGGCGATGGCAGCATCCAGCGAGACCGTCCGGATCCCGGCCCCGGTCCTTGATGCGCTGTTGCTTAAGACCGAAGAGATGCTTTCGCTCAAGCATGCGGTCGGCCAGCGTGCCGAGGAACTTAAGGCACTTCACGGCGCACTGAAGGTTCAGGAGAAAGAATGGGTCTGGGCATATCGTGAGGCACGGGATATCGCGCGCCCATTGAAAAAGGCGGACGGCCCGCATGGCAGAAGGGGCGCAGCGCAGCCGGGTTTTGGGCGCCTTGTCGCGGGTCTCGAGCACGCCGGGCAACGCGCGAAGTCCTTGAGCGTGCAGGCCTCGCTGCTTGCGCGCGCTATAAAACAGGATCATCACGCGCTCGCTCGCATGGTGGACACGCTGCTTGCGGACACGAAAAAGATGTTGATGCTGCCGTTTGGGGCGGTGGCCGAGATACTGCCAAAGCTCGTCCGGGATCTCTCGCGGGATAAGGGCCGGGAGGTCGAAATCATGATCGAGGGTGCCGAGATCGCGATCGACAAGCGCATCCTAGAGGGGATCAAGGACCCTCTTATTCATCTGGTGCGCAATGCAATTGATCACGGAATCGAGGATCCGGTTGAGCGCAGGAGCAGAGGCAAACCTGAGCGGGGTAGGCTGTCGGTCATCACACGCCATAAGAATGGGCGCAAGGTCGAGATACTGGTGTCCGATGATGGGGCGGGTATTGATGTTGCCAAGGTCACGGATGCGGCGGCGAGGGTTGGGCTGATCGCGCCGGAAGAGGGCGGACGCATGAGTGAGGCGGCTGCGCTGTCGCTTGTCTTCCGCTCGGGCATCTCTACGAGTCCGATCATCACTGATCTCTCGGGACGTGGTCTTGGGCTTGCCATCGTGCGCGAAAAGGTGGAGGGGCTTGGTGGAACCGTCTCGGTCGAGACCGAGCCTGGGTTTGGGACCTCGTTCAGGATCGTGCTACCGCTCACGCTCCAGACTGTACGCGGGCTTCTCGTTACCACAGGGGAGCGACTCTTCGCGCTGCCGGTCGCAAATGTCGTACGGGTAGTCCAGGTGGCAACAAATGACATCAAGACTGTGGAAAACCACGAGACGATCCAGCGGGGCGGACAAACGCTCCCGCTCGTCTGGCTCACAGATACGCTGGAGTTGCCACGGGACCGGACCAGGATGAGCGCCAATAATTCCAGCGTGGTTGCGGTCATACTCGGCCTTGGCAGCGAACATATCGCGTTTCGGGTGGATACGGTGAAGGGTGAACAGGAGATACTGGTCAAGGGTGTCAGCGCGCCACTACTGCGCGTCAGGAATATCGCGGGCGCCGCTATCCTCGGGACCGGCCAGGTGGTGCCTATCCTGAACGTCTCTGATCTCATGAAATCTGCGGTGCAGGTGAGGGTCGCGCCGTCTAAGGCCAGCGAAGAGGTGGCCTCCCAGTCAAGATCCATCCTGGTCGCTGAAGACTCCATCACCGCCCGTATGCTCCTTAAGAATATCCTGACGGCCGCAGGCTACGACGTAGCCACTGCGGTGGACGGGGCCGAGGCGTTCTCCATACTCAAGACACGCAGGTTCGACCTCCTCGTGTCAGACGTCGAGATGCCGGCGATGGACGGGTTTGAGTTGACAGAGAAGATCCGCGCCCATAAGGATCTCTCGGAGCTGCCGGTCATCTTAGTCACGGCGCTCGGCTCGCGCGAACACCGCGAGCGCGGGATCGACGTCGGGGCCAATGCCTATATTGTGAAGAGCAGTTTCGATCAGGGAAATCTTCTGGAGATCGTAAAGAGGCTCGCATGAAGGGCGTCGAAACACGCATCCTGTCGCGGAACACGCCCCGGGAAGGCATGCACAGCTAATGATCACTGTCCTCGTCGTTGACGATTCTCCATCGGTCCGCGATTTCATGACGCACGTATTGGGTTCTGATCCGGGGTTGCGCGTGATCGGTACTGCGGGAAACGGCGAGGAGGCGCTTGAGCTTGCCAGGATCCGGAAACCCGACGTCATTACGATGGATATCCATATGCCGAAGATGGATGGATTCGAGGCAACCCGCCGGATCATGGAGACATGCCCTGCGCCAATCGTCATTGTCAGCGGCAGTACGAGTGTTCATGAGGTCGCGACCACCTTCCGCGCGCTCGAAATGGGGGCCTTGGCCGTTGTTCCGCGACCTGACGGCATTGGTCATGCGCAGCATGAGACAACCGCGCGGGGGCTGGTCGATACAGTGAAGCTCATGTCCGAGGTAAAGGTGGTCAAACGTTGGGCGCAGTCGCGTGCGGGCACACCGCTGACCCGGGCCCGGGAGCCAAGCGCTGAGCGCCTCGCCGGTCGCGTCGAGCTTGTTGCGGTCGGGGCGTCAACCGGCGGACCGCAGGCACTACATGTTTTGCTCTCGGGGCTTCCTAAGGACTTCCCGGCGCCGGTCGTGATCGTACAGCACATCGCGTCCGGGTTTCTCGAGGGACTCGTGGAATGGCTCGCCGGATCCTGTGCATTGCCGATCCATATTGCACGGGAGGGGGAATCAATCCGGGCGGGCAGTGTTTATATGGCCCCTGACGGTTACCAGATGGCGGTACGCAGCGCGGGCCTCATCAGCCTCACCTCTGGAGCGCCGATAAATCTCCATCGGCCCTCGGTATCCTATCTTTTCCGCTCCGTTGCAGAGACCTACGGGCGCAAGGCGGCGGGTGTCCTTCTCACCGGGATGGGCAAGGATGGGGCGGAGGAGCTGAGCCTCATGAAGCAGAGGGGTGCGGTCACGATCGTACAGGACGCCAAGACCTCGGTCGTGCACGGCATGCCGGGCGAGGCAATCCGTCTTGAGGCCGCGGCGTACGTGCTCGGGCCGGCCGCGATCGCCACCCTGTTATCGCGGCTCGCCCGGCCAGGGTGAGATCCGCCGGGGCTCATCCGCTCCTGAGCCCGTCTATACAACGGCATTGGCCTCATCTATATTCGCTTAATACATAAAGAGTTAGAGAATCTGCAGGCCGATCATGCAAGACTAAGGGGAGAAATGGGTATGACGGCAAGACGACGTTCTGGCAAGGGATCGGCGCCGGAAGGGACGGAGATTCTTATCGTCGAAGATAGTCTTACCCAAGCCGAGCATCTCAAACATCTGCTGGAAGAACAGGATTTTCGGGTTACCCTTGTCACGGATGGCGAACAGGCGCTTGCCGCGGCGCGTCAGCACCCGCCTGAGTTGGTGATCAGCGACATCGTCATGCCGCGGATGGACGGCTATGCGCTCTGCAAGGCCATAAAATCCGACAAGAAGCTCAAGAACGTCCCAGTGATGCTGGTGACCTCGTTGAGCGGCGCACAGGACGTCATGAGGGGCCTTGAATGCGGTGCCGACAACTTCATACGCAAGCCGTACGAAAGCAAATACCTCCTCGCGCGTATTAATTACATCCTGATGAACTGGGAGCTACGGCGGACCCAGAAGATGCAGGTGGGCGCGGAGATCCTGCTAGGGGGTCAGAAACACTTCATCACGGCCGAGCGCCAGCAGATCGTGGACCTGATGATATCGATCTACGAGGAAGCGGTTCACCTCAACGAGGAGCTGAAGGCACGCCAGCAGGAACTCTCGCACTCCAACCAGTCACTGAGCGGACTCTATCACATTGCAGTCGGATTGAACGGGGCGACCTCGGAGCACGAGGTGGCCAACCGAGCACTCGATCGGGCCCTGGAACTACCGGGTATCCGCGCCGGCTGGGTGGTCTTGCGGGACCACGAGGATAGCTTCCGGGTTGCTGCCACGCGCAATCTTCCCCCGTCGCTCGCAACGCCTGGAGCGTTTGAGGGCGATTGCACCTGCCGTCGGTGGTTGCGATCCGGAGACCTTGATGGGGCGGTCAACCTTGAGTGCGAGCGGCTGAAACGGTTGAACGGAGACGCTCAGGGTTTGCGCTACCACGCAAGTATCCCACTCTGGATCGGTGACCGCAGGCTCGGACTCATGAATTTGGTCGGTAGCGACGCGGAGGTCTTCGACGACGCGGATCTGAAGACGCTTCATGGTGTCGGTAACCAGGTGGCCATTGCCCTTGAGCGTGCACATCTGCACGAACATCTTGAGCGGGTGGTGCAGCAGCGCACGGAAGCACTCACTACCGAGATCGCTGAACGCAAGCTGGCGGACGTGGAGATCCGCAAGCTCTCGAGCGCCATCGCGAAGACCGCAGATCCGGTCTTCATCACCGGTCCGGACGGGGTGATCGAGTACGTCAACCCGGCGTTTGAGCACATCACCGGATACCGCCGCGAGGAGGCGATCGGTCACACACCTAGGATCGTGAAGTCGGGAAAACACGATGCAGCGTTCTACAAGAAACTCTGGGACACGATTGGCGGGGGGAAGGCCTACCGGGATGTCTTCATCAACCGCAAAAAAGATGGCCAGCTGTACTACGAGGAAATCACGATTACTCCTCTGACAGGGGAGAACGGCGACATCACGCATTACGTTTCTACGGGCAAGGATATCACGGAGCGCATACAGTCTCAGGAGCGGCTGCATTATCTGGCGCACCACGATGTCCTGACCAATCTGCCGAATCGGGCATTGTTTATGGAGCGCCTCAAACAGTTGATCAGCCGATCTCGCCGGTTGGGGCGGCTAGTCGCCGTTCTGTTCATTGATCTGGACCGTTTCAAGCTCGTCAACGATACCCTCGGCCACGAGGCGGGAGATCAGTTGCTACAGGTCTGCGGGGAAAGGCTACTGGCCTGTGTGCGCGAGGGTGACACGGTGGCACGCCTTGGAGGGGACGAGTTTGCCGTGATCCTTGATAGCGTCGCTTCCCTGAATGACGTTGCCCCGATCGCACAGAAACTTCTCAATGTGCTTATGCCGTCGCTCACCATCAATAACCACGAGTTCTTCGTCACCGGGAGTATCGGTATCTGCATTTACCCGGACGACGGACACGACCCACCGACTGTGCTCAAGAACGCCGACACCGCCATGTACCGCGCGAAACAACGGGGTGGTAACAGTTACCAGTTCTATCAGGCAGAGATGAATACGGAGGCCCTGAGGCGGTTTAACCTTGAGGCATATTTAAGACGTGCGCTTGAGAGGCAGGAGTTCATATTGCACTATCAGCCTCAGGTCGACCTCAGGACCGGTAGTGTCACGGGTTGTGAAGCGCTCATTCGCTGGGAACGCCCAGGGGTGGGCCTCGTTCCCCCGATGGAGTTCATCCCGCTCATGGAGGAGACCGGGCTGATCGTGCCGGTCGGGGAGTGGGTACTGCGTACGGCATGCGCCCAACGTCAAGCCTGGCACGCGGCGGGGTTGCCATCGCTGCACATGGCCGTGAACGTCTCGGCCCGGCAGTTCGGGGGAGGCGACCTGATCGGGATGGTCGAGCGTGTTCTGCGGCAGAGCAACATGGATAAAGACATGCTTGAGCTTGAGCTCACCGAGAGTGTTATCATGCAGAACGCGCTGGCGGCGGTGGAAACCCTGAAAACCCTGAACGGGATGGGTGTGCGCTTCTCGATCGACGATTTCGGTACGGGCTACTCCTCGCTTAGTTACCTTAAACGGTTCCCCATCGACACCCTGAAGATCGATCAGACGTTCGTGCGCGATATCACGAGCGACCCGGACGATGCAGCGATTGTGCGCGCAATCATCACGATGGCGAGGAGCCTCGACATCGATGTGATTGCCGAGGGCGTCGAGACACGCGAACAGCTCGAGTTTCTCCGCGCGCAGGGCTGTTATCTGGCACAGGGGTACTATTTCGGCAAGCCGCAGCCCGCTGATGTGATCGAGCGTAAGATCAGGAGCAAGAAAGCGTTCCCCTTGGATAGTCTGTGATGTGATTTTCTGGCGGTAAGGCTGAGTGGGCCCGGGGTGAGACCAAGAGATTACCGCCCCGGGAAATTGCTCAGCATCGACGATACTTGGGCGCTCACCCCCCGGCCATCCCTTATTTCAGATCCAACGGCCGCGCTTTAATAATGCGACCATGTTTAGCCCAAACGAGCGGTCACATTAGAACCTCTGACCCATGACCGCCTAGCGGCGCCCGTGTCATTGAGTGCGCGCTTGTCTGCATCAAGTTTTTTGGGCCATTCAGTGGCGGTATCACTGGTGGTGAGAAGGCTGCAGAAAACACCCGGTTTATCCGGGAGAACATCTGCGTGAACTGCGTCTGCATCATCTGCATTTGCGCCATAGTATTCATGGTACTTCTGAGACCGGAGGGCAGGGGCGCGTCTGGCAGAGCCCGGCCAGTTTCCGTGTAACTCACCACGCTTCCGACACTGTTTTTGGCGTGCCAGGACAGGGTCTCGACGCGCACCACCCCATTTGGGGTCCGATAGGTCTTGATATGCGTTGTGACGGGATAGGCGTGCCCGTTTACGCTCACTGCGACGCGCGGAAGACTTGCCGGCGGCTGGTATGCCCATGCCGCGACCGGTATCGCACAGATCCCCACGAGCAGGGCGAAGTTTCTCCAGCGATTCATGGGTAACCTCCATACTGGTGTAGTTAATCCTTGCCGAAAGCTTAGATTCGACAGAGTGGCTAAGGTTCCAACGTTGTTGGCACCGATACAGATTGTGTAGAGCCGTTGGTGACCAACCGGGCCTGCTCGTCGCCTGATTAATCTCATGGGAAGTCCCGAGAGACTATAGCTGCCATTGAGGTTAGGTAGCCTCGGTGGCCGCGCCGCACCAGGTTGAACGCTATGAATATAGCGCAAGTGACACAATGAGAACATGGAGGATGTCGTGTAGTCTGGAGGAAGGCTAAATAAAGAACGGCCGGGCTTGCGCCCGGCCGTGTCAGCCCGCTGCCAGCATCAGGCCGCCTGTCGTTGTGGCCGCGCCAGGGTGCCATCCAGTCCAAAAGAAGGTAGGACGTCCAAGCCGATCCAAGAATGGATCATGGCGGCCCAAAGCGCTACGCCTTCGAGCGCCTTGGCGATGAGCTGCCGCCCCCGCACAGAGTCTTGGTCTTGCGGTTCGAGGTGCGCCATACCCATGATGCTGTGATGCTCGTCCGCCTCCACATGGATGTCGAAATACGTGTCCCCGGCGCCGAGTGCGCGCATCTTCGGTGCGGCCATTTTGAAGAAATCATTAGAACACCGCTCGATACCGCTGTTGATTGTAAGTACCCACTTGTACCGGTCGCCCTCGAGCGCCATCTGATAGGCAAGATTAATGCATGCGTTTGTCGCGAGCGTTGGGATCACCGAAGCGATTGCGGACCGGTCGGGGAGCAATCGGTGCCTGAGCATCCATTGCATAAGCAACTCGTGATGGGTTGCCTCTCCGTAAGCGTGCGTTGCGTAGAATGGCATCATGTGGTTCTCCGACATCGGGGTTGTGGCCAGCATGAGACCCATCACCTTTGGGAAGGTGGCGGAGTGATGAAACAGCTGCACGGCCGCTGGCTGGAACTCCTGAGGGCTCTTCAGCGAATCGAGCCAATCCAAGAA
>JAJYEK010000250.1 GCA_021785795.1 Pseudomonadota bacterium | reverse complement strand
CTTCGCTGGCACGGCACAGCCTCAAGAACGGGGCATACGGTCCACAATCCCTAAGTAGCGCGTCGTTCACAGCCTGCGGAAGAGTCAGATTGGCGAGCGAGTCGGCCAGCGGCATTTCCAGAATCACATCGAGCAGCGAAAACATTCCCGTCATGAACAGAAAATCCTGCTCGGCAGCGGGCAGATGTTTGCGCCCGAGCAGCTCGATCATTCGGGCTCGAACCAGCGCGGTTTTATACAGCGCCTGGGGCTGATCGCTGCGGCTGTGCGACATCAGCAACAGGCTCACCCAGCGAGCCAGACGCGCATGCCCGAGAACGACCAGGGCATGCTTGATGGAGTCGACACGATGCAGCAAATTGAAGCCTACGCAATTGATGTAGCGCAACAGGTTGAAGGACAAGGCGACATCATGCTTGAACTCCTGCTCGATCAGCGCACTGTCGGCCTCCCCCATGATAAGGTTGAACAGCTGCATAAGCCGCTGCACCGAAGGGTCTATGCGCCGCATGCTGAGCGTCTCGGGGCGCGCAAAATAGTATCCCTGGTACCCGTCGACCTTCAGATCACGGCAGGCGCGCCATTCCTCGCGCGTCTCGACTTTCTCCGCGATGACCGTCAGGCCGCGCGCGCGCAGTCTGGGCAGCTGCTGTGCGCAGCCTTCAACACCAAGCGCCCGGATGTCCAGTTTGACGTAGCTGGCCAGCGCGAGCAGCGGTTCAAGTTCCTCCCGGTAGACGAAGTCATCAAGCGCCAGCATGTATCCGGCAGCCTGAAGCTCACAGCAACGTGCAATGATTGCTGCATCGGGTCTGACGCTTTCGAGAATCTCCAGAACAAAGGTTTCGCGGGGAAGTGCTTCGATCACGCTGCTTTCGATCATGGAGGCGGAAACATTGATGAAGGCCTGCTTGCCGCCGAGCACGCGTTCGATGCCGAAGTGGCTGAAGGTATTCACGAGCAGGCGGCTTGTGGCCTGGACCTCATCGGCAATGACCGCCCCTGCTGCCGCCTCGGTATGGCGAAACAGGAGCTCAAAAGCGATCAGCTGCTCCCTGCCGTCAAGAATGGGCTGGCGCCCCAGAAACACCCGTGGCGACGCGGCAGCGCCCTTGTCCGCCCGGAGTTTCCGACTGCCGTTGGCGTCTCGATCTTTATAAGCCATGCGCTTGCCGGAAAAATTCCATGTTTCTGTTGCATCACGACATTCTCCGGAAAATCCCGCACGCGAGCACGGCGGACCGCCTCCTGGCGAAAATGTCGCAACGATACGAACAGATGGCAACTGGGTCCGTTAAAATCGAATGCAGGAATTGTGCCATATGGGTTGGTTGCCCTTTGCGATGCACGGTGCCGGAGCGGGTGCCCGTGCCGCGCGGAAGCCTGGATATCGGCAATTTGGCCGCACCAACAGGATCCGGTGCGCAATTCACGGCAGCCGGGTGTCGGGCCACCGGCTGCCCGCCGGGCTTCGCGAGGTCCGCAACGATCTGCAGCTATCCCTTCCGATCCAACCAGTCATGCCGCAAATCGTCACTAGTCCGTTGACATTAATATGCACCCTACCGTGCCCTATCTTCGCACCGGGCCGCGCACAGAAGCGAATCACCAAAGCCCTTTCTGCCTGCCCCGTGCGCCGTGGGCGCCACCTTCATGACCCCATCGCCTTTGCGCTTTGGCCAGAGGCCCACCGGTCTGAAAACACCCAACTGCGAATACCTGACCCATATCATCCCGCGTACGGCCGACCGGCGCCGCCCCATGCGGTGGCAGGACGGCAGGTCAGGTCCGGGTCCGACACCGCGCCCGGGCACAAGGTCGGTGGCACACCGTCCCCCTGCCGTACAGCCCTGACTGATGTCCGGCGTACCGGCCAGTTACCTTTCACGCACAATTCAGAAACTGCAACCCGAGCGCCACGACCACTATCGCCGCACGCTGCCGGGACGGATATGGACGCAATACTCCGGCAGGATTGGCGCCACCCCGTCCGCGTCACCCTCCGGCGGTCACCACTCCGGTCAGTGCATATCGATCCGCGCAACGCGGCTGCTGATGTCGCATTGCGGTTTCCCGAAGTAATACCCCTGCCCCCAACCAATGCCGATCTCCCGCAACAGCCGGGCCGCCGTTGCGTCCTCCACCGATTCGGCGACCGTAATGATGCCGAGACCATCGGCAAGCACTGCGATGTTCTCCATGATACGCCGCATGTTCTTGTTGGTGCTGAGGCTGCGCACCATCCATCCTTCGATCTTGATAAAACTCACCGGCAGCTCCGCAAGGTAGACAAATGAGGAAAAACCGCTGCCGAAATCGTCAATGGCGATTCGGCATCCGAAGTCGAGAAGCGGCTGGAGCTCTTCGCACAGGCGACGGATATCCGAAGGCGCCCGGCGCTTGGTGATTTCGAGTACGATGGGGCTCGCACCACCGACCCCCGTTTGCGCGCACACCGGGAAAGCGGATTTGATATCCTGAAGCAACTCCACCAGGAGCTGTTTCTGGGCGAGGAACTGCGACGACAGGTTCAGGAAATATGCCCGCCGCGATCTATCGGACCGTCCATCGACGAGGCCGGCGCATCGGGCAATGGCCTGTCGCGCAATCACCGCGTCCACCCAATGGGCGAGGTTTATGTTTTCCGCTGCCTCGATGAATTCATCCGCTGTCGCGAACCGTCCGCCCGGCAGGGCGACCCGCGCCAGAACTTCTTCGGCCACGGGACGACCGGTCGCAAGATCGACGATCACCTGGTAAGCCGGAACCACACGGTCTTCCCGCAGGGCCTCCTGAAGCTCGTTTGTCTTCCACGCGAAGTCGCGGGCGACCTGCCCGGCATGCACTACGCAGTCGCGGCCACGCCTTTTGGCCGCGTACAGGCAGTGGTCGGCTTCCGAAAGCATCTGGGCGAGATCGCGTGTCGCCGCACGCAAGGTGCTGATGCCGCCGCTGGCGCGAACAGTCAGCGAAATACCATCGATGTCGACGATCGCCGCACGCAGCGCCTGACCGATCCGCTCTGCCGCAATGCAGGCTTCCGGCTGATCCGCATCGCGAAAGACCAGCAGAAACTCCTCGCCACCCCAACGGGCCGCCCAATCCCCGGCACGAAGGGCGTCCCGCAGCACAGTTGCGCAATGCTGCAGCACATGGTCACCGGCATCATGCCCGTAGCGGTCATTAACGGACTTGAAATGATCGAGATCGAAGATCGCGAGCGAGAACGACGCGTTTGCGCGCCGCGCCGCGGCAAATTCCTCCTTCAGGCGCGCTTCCGCAGCGCGACGATTCGCCAACCCCGTCAGGGCGTCAGTCATGGCAAGCTTCTGCAGCGACTCGTTAAGCTCTGACACAGATGCCGCAGCCTGCTTACGCTCGTCGAGCGTCTCCTGAAGCCGCGCAGTCATCAAGTTGAACGCCCTCTGCAACGCACCGATCTCATCTGCGCGGTCGACCGCGACCCGCCGGGAAGTGTCCGATGAATGGCTGATATCGATAGCCGCCGCCGTGAGACGCCGAATGGGCGCGATGAACCGCCGGGTTGCGAGTGCGGTCAACAGCGCCATGGGAACCGCGAGCACAACGCCCCAGAAGGCAATCTGCTCCAGCGCACCGCGAATGGACGCTGTGACATCGGCACCGGACGGGACGACAAGCACTTTCCATCGCAGCGGGAACACGCCCGCAACAGGAGCCACCCGGCTGACGTCGTAGGTTCGCCCGTCCGTCGTCAGGCGGGTGCTGGCGAAAGCCTGCCGGACGGCCTGCGGCGACAGATTGCCGACTTCGGAAAATATCGGCACGCTGTCCGGGCGCGCAATCAGAAGGCGAACATTGGCCAATGACAGAATCGTCGATATCGCCGACCAGTGGTAGGCGAGAACGAGAGTGCCGATCCTGGATCGCGGCGGATAGCCGGCAAAGACCGCAGCGCTAAACGCAACGACCTCATCACCGGCATAGGGATCAACGGCCTTGTCGATGAAGCGGATGTGCCCGGACGGGCCGGGCTTCCAGCGGTTTGGCAAGCGCAGACGCGGATGCCGGACGTGGGTACTCGCTGCAACGAGCTGTCCGGACTGGTTGAAAGCATAAAGAGCGCCAGGAATCGCATAGTCACGGCTCATCTGCCGCAGGGCATGCGCAATGCGACCGTTGATATCGTTCGTCTCGAGATCGCTCATCACATCGAGCCTGGACCACGCACGGACGTCGGTGGTTTGCTGCGCAAACAGCTGTTCAACGCTACCCAGCTGCAGCCGGGCATCGTCGACGTGCGTGCGGACCGCGGCGCTCCGCAGATGAGCGCTGACACTCGTCAGGACAATTGCCGAGATGCTGAAATAGGTGATAAAAAACATGCCTGCAAGCAGCG
>JAJYEK010000249.1 GCA_021785795.1 Pseudomonadota bacterium | reverse complement strand
GCTCTGAAAACAGATCACAGGAATCTTGCGGACGAGCATGGAAATCTTGCGGACGAGCACGCACGCCTGGTCGAGAAAACCCAGGTCGCGCGTTCCCGCATTGAGGCGATGATCGGCCGCCTTAAAGCTCTGGAGCGCAGCTAGGTGAAAACCGCGCAGGGCGGTGTCAACATTTCGATTCTGGGCAAGGATCTGATGGTTGCATGCCCCGACAGTGAGCGTACTGCGCTGATTGCTGCTGCGCGCTACCTGGATGAGAAGATGCGGGAAATCCAGGACAGCGGAAAAGTCATGGGAACCGAGCGCTGCGCGGTAATGGCTGCGCTGAATCTTGCCAATGAGCTGCTGGAGTTGCGCAAGCAGGCGGCGAACGTTCCGGCCGACATCGATCACCGGCTGCAGTTTCTGCGCGGCAAGATCGACGCCGCCTTGCATGAAGAGATCCTGTAGGCATTGGTTTTTCGAAATTGGCATGCAGAGTTATGGCGTCCTCTGCGGTGTACGTATCCGCTTTTGGTCCCTTGAACCTATATATTCAATGCCTGGGGGCCGCTAAAGCAGGTGCTGTTGTGCAAGTCCGCCACGTAGCGGAAAGCCTGATGCATCTCAGTGGCTCCCACCTGAACCTTCGGTTCAGGGCAAAGGGGCGGTACGGCACAGGCGGAGGACGCCTCCTTTTAGTGTGAGTACGGTTGCATCCAAGACCGAGCAGCGGCAGCGCTTGCGGACCTTGCGCAAGGCGCTGCGACCGGTGCAGCAAGCGCGGGCTGCAGCCAACCTCGCCAGCAGAGTCGCGGCTTCACCGATGTTCCGGTCGGCGCGGCGGGTAGCCTGCTATATCCCCAACGATGGCGAGATCGATCCGCGCCCACTGATGCAACGCATGTGGCGGATGCGCAAACTCTGCTACCTGCCCGTTCTATCGCACCTTTTCTATGACCGGCTGTGGTTCGCGCCGGTAACGCCATCGAGCACGTTCTCGCCGAACCGCTACGGCATTCCGGAGCCGGTCACCGCACCGCGCACTTGGGTGCGGGCGCAGGAGCTTGACCTGATATTGGTGCCGCTGGTGGGGTTTGATCTGAAGGGCAATCGCCTCGGGATGGGCGGAGGATTCTACGACCGCAGTCTCGAGTTTCTGCGTAACCGCCGCAGTTGGAATCGTCCCAAGCTGCTCGGGCTGGCCCACGACTTCCAAAGGCTGGACGCTCTGGTTCCGTCGCCCTGGGACGTGCCGCTTCAGGGGATCGCGACCGATTGCGCGCTCTATCTGACCATCTAGGCTGACTGCAAGCCGCAATTTGCATTGTGTGCCTACCAGGAGCAATTGAGGATGCCTGTCCCCAGACTCATTATTGGAAACAAAAACTACTCTTCCTGGTCACTGCGTCCGTGGCTGGTCATGAAACAGTGCGGAATCCGCTTTGAAGAGCAGCGCATCGCGCTCTATACGGACAGCGCGAAGCAGGAAATACTGAGGCACTCACCCTCCGGCAAGGTGCCGGTTTTGGAAGACGGTGATCTCGTCATCTGGGACTCGCTGGCGATCTGCGAATACCTCGCAGAACGCCATCCGGACAAAGGATTGTGGCCCGCAGATGCAGCCGCGCGCTCATTTGCACGTTCGGTCAGCGCCGAAATGCATTCGGGCTTTACCGAATTGCGAACCAACATGACAATGAACTGTCGCGGCTCCTTTCCGGGAAAGGGCCGCACGCCTGGCGTGGCCGCAGACATCGGACGCATCACCGAAATCTGGAACGAGTGCCGGCGCCGCTTCGGTGCCGACGGACCAATGCTATTCGGGCATTTTACAATAGCGGATGCGATGTATGCGCCGGTCGTGCTTCGATTTATCACCTATGCTGTGGAAACCGACCCGGCGGCAACAGCTTACATGCGGACCATCGCGGCCCTGCCGGCACTGCAGGAGTGGTGCGAGAGTGCGTGCACCGAAACGGAAATCCTTCCGCAGTTTGAGAGATATTCGTGAGCCACAGCAGACGGATGCCTGTGCGCTACTGGCTGTTCAAATCCGAACCGGCTGCTTTCAGCATTGCTGACCTCGCAAAGTGCAACAACCGGACGGAACACTGGGATGGCGTGAGGAACTTCCAGGCACGCAATTTCATGCGCGATGAAATGCAAGCCGGCGATCTGGGTTTCCTCTATCACTCGAGTTGCGCCGAACCGGCCATAGTAGGCATCGTGGAGATCGTCCGTACAGGTTATCCGGACTTCACTGCGTTCGATCCCCTCAATGCTCATTATGACCCGAAAAGCACGCCACAGCGGCCGCTATGGTACATGGTCGATGTTCATCTCAAGCGCGAATTCCGCCAACCGATTACGCTGCGCGAGTTAAAGACACACCCGGCACTGAGCCGCATGCGCCTGCTCACCCGCGGAAACAGGCTGTCGGTCATGCCCGTGGAACGCCGCGAGTGGGATTACATTCTCAAGCTGGCACGCCGTTGACCACCCTCTACCACTTCTGGTGGTCCTCCGACTCGCAACGTGTCCGTCTTGCGTTCGGCTACAAGGGGATCGTCTACGAAGACCGGCCGATCGCGTTTGATGACGACGAGACATTCTTCGCACTGGGCATAGCACGCGCTGTGCCGGTGCTGAAGCACGATGACGGCCGGCTGGAAACAGATTCGGTCACGATACTCAAGAATCTGGACCATCGCTGGCCAGACATGCCGATTTCCAAAGGCCTTCTTACAGAGGACGCATGGGAGGGCCTTCTTTCCTGGCGCCGATCGGCCGATGCGCTGATCGCCCGACTGCATGCACCTGTTTTGCCCGCCTACCGCGGTATCGGAGACAACGAGCAGGCGATGGCAGCCTACAAGGCGGAAGTAGGCCGCAGCTTCGGGACCAGCATCGAGGAACTGTCGAACGATCGCTACGGAGCATTCGACCAGCTGATGCAGGCGACACGCCTCAGAGAGCTGTCCGTGCGACTGGCACGGGACCGTTTTTACCTGGGATCGCCGTCCGCTGCCGATATGCTGCTCGCAGCGGACCTGTTTCCTCTTCAGCTGCTCGACGGGATCACTTTGCCGATTGACCTGATGTACTACATTCAGCGCGTGGAGGATACCTGCCATACGAGCTTGCGCGAAGGCCTGTTCGCGGCACTATGAAGTGGTTGCGGCATCAATACGCCGCTTGTCAAATGGAATTGATTCTTGAACAATGATGGGCCACGCCGTTTTCCGGCACTTTCGGCGTGGCGCCATGTGGGCGCATGTAGTACCTGAGCCGGCATTTGGATCACGACATGCGTCTGACGATGAACGCAGCAAAACGACCGTCACTGCCGGGATGGAGGACACCGATATCCGCGCATGCGACCTACGGAACCTGCCAAGGCACGATCGCTGCACGAAGACGCGGGTTCCGGAAAACCCGCTGACAGGCGCCGGCCGGCAATAATGCTTTCCAGCCATCCGATCTGCAACCGAGAGCCTCCTTTAAGATGAATGACATCATACGCAAGCTGACCCCTGCTCTGGCCGCACTGCTATTCACCGTGTCTGCCGCCGGAGCCAATGCCAAACCGCAACCAGTCCCGGCTCGTGACCCGATCGTGCGGATGGTCACCAGTCTCGGCACGGTCGAGCTGGAACTGTTCCCGGACAAGGCGCCTGTCACGGTCAAAAATTTCCTGAACTATGTGAATTCGGGTTTCTACAACGGCACCATTTTTCACCGCGTCATCCCCGGGTTCATGATCCAGGGCGGCGGCTTCGAGCCGGGAATGCGCTTGAAACCGACGCGCACGCCCATCCGCAACGAGGCCGGCAACGGACTACGGAATTCGGTTGGCACCATCGCCATGGCGCGCACCAGCGACCCGAACTCCGCTACATCACAGTTCTTCATCAACACCGCCGACAACCCGTTTCTTGACCACCGCGACGACAGCGTCGAGGGTTGGGGTTATGCCGTCTTCGGAAAGGTCGTCAAGGGTATGGGTGTGGTAAGAAAGATCGACGCTGTTCCAACGGGAACCCGCGGACCGTTTGCGGATGTGCCGCTGCGCGACGTTGTGATCAAAAAAATGGAACTGGCGGGATACCGATGAACTGCCCGGCCTGACGCCGGGCCGCACTTCAGCTGAGAAACAGCTTATAAGCCGGATTCGCGGTTTCTTCGACAAATTCGTAGCCAAGCTGGTCCAGGAACTGCCGGAACGCAGACTTATCCGACGGCGGAACCTGCATTCCGACCAGCACGCGCCCGAAATCAGCGCCGTGGTTGCGATAGTGGAACAGGCTGATGTTCCACGACTGGCCCATTCTGTCCAGAAAATTCATGAGCGCTCCGGGGCGCTCGGGGAACTCGAAGCGGTAGATAATCTCGTGCAATACGTTCGGCGCATGACCTC
>JAJYEK010000248.1 GCA_021785795.1 Pseudomonadota bacterium | reverse complement strand
GCGTGATGGTACCAACCGGCGTACCGATCAGTACGGCGGAAGTGTGGCCAACCGCGCGCGCTTTCTGTTCGAGGTTACCGAGGCGGTCATCGCCGCAATCGGCGCCGATCGTGTCGGTGTGCGGCTGTCGCCGGCCAATACCTGGAACGTGCCGGCAGATTCCGATATGCGCGGTCTTTATGATAGCGTGATCGGTACCCTGTCCGGATACGATCTGGCCTATCTGCACCTGCGCGAGGCGCAAGGCGACCTGTCGGCCATTCCGAACATGGTGACCAACGTGACCGAGCACTACCGCCGCGTGTACCGGGGCACCCTCATGACTAACACGGGCTTTGATCGCGAGCGGGCCAACGAGGTGATCCGCAAGGGTCACGCAGATCTTGTGGCATTCGGTACGTTGTTTATCGGCAACCCGGATCTGCCCGAGCGCTTCCGCCGCGGCGCCCCGCTAAACCAGGCGGACCAGCAGACCTTCTACCAGGGTGGGAGCAAAGGCTTCATTGACTATCCGGCGCTTTCGCCGGTAGCCTGACGCGACAGGCCGGATTACCTTCACAATAACGACAAGGAGACAATTCATGCGCAATGCGACAAACCTGATCGGGCGTATCCTGATGGTGGCGATTTTCCTGTGGGGCGCTCTGGGGAAGATCAAAGGCTATGCCGGCTTTGAACAGTACATGCAGCACCTGGGGCTGGCGCCCTGGCTTACGCCGCTAGTCATTCTGCTGGAGCTTGGCGGTGGGATCGCCGTGTTGCTGGGTTTGTATACGCGCGTGATGGCACTCGCTCTGGCTGCATTCTGCATCGCGACTGCGGTGCTGGTGCATTATCACCCGCAAGACGAGATGCAGATGATCAATTTCATGAAGAACATCAGCATGACCGGCGGGTTTCTGATACTGGCAGCCTATGGCGCAGGCAAGCTGAGCCTCGACGAGCGGTTCAAGCTCAGGTGGCGGTAGCGCCGGCTCCGGCCGGACCAGGAACCGAAGCCGGAAGATGGCAGAAACGTGCCGTCTGACGGCAGCATGATCGACTCCGCCCGGTGTCGGGCGGAGTCGAGTTTGCGACTGTGTGCACAGCGTAGGTACAGGCAGCGGAAGTGGTTCTGTTCTCCGTCGACCGAGAGCGGACGCAGCGTAACGGGGTCGAGTGCGGCAGCGAGACGCGCCGCGCAGTCAGCCAGCGCTTGCCGCGGTGCGGACAGTCCGCCGAGCAGGGTCCGGTAAGGGGCGGAACGGCGCGCCACCGTGCTCCTGCGCGAGCATGCAAATCGTGCGCTGAAGCACGCCGGTGTCTGCCGGTTGCGGAACCAGCCAGAGAGATGAACGCTGATTCTGTGGCATCGGCGTCGCAGGAAGGACCAACAGAGCCAGACAACAGGTTATCATGAACGCCGGCGCTGCCGTGGCGGAGGGGCGGAATCGTGATGGGCCAAAAACAGGTTGCGGTTGTCGCCGGAGTCGGACCAGGCCTCGGTGCCGCGCTGTGCCGGACGTTGGCGCGATCTGGCTATGCCGTGGCTGCCCTGGCACGCACCGAGGAATTCACGCAGGATCTGGCGCAAGAACTGCAGCGATCGGGCGGCTCATTGTTACCCGTGAAATGCGACGTGGCCGACGGCGCATCCGTCGATGCCGCATTTGCGCGGATTTCCCGGGATATCGGTGCCGCATCCGTGTACATCCACAACGCCAGCCGCCTGGTTGCGACGCCGTCTCTGGAGCTCACTTCGGCGGATTTTTCCGACGCATGGCGCGTCACCTGCCTGGGGGCCTTGCTGTGCGCACAGAAGGTCATCCCCGGCATGCTGCAGGAGGGACGCGGGACGCTGCTGTTCACCGGCGCGACCGGCGCGCTGCGCGGCGGAGCCGGGTTCGCTGCCTTTGCGTCGGCTAAGTTCGCGCTGCGCGGGCTGACCCAGTCTCTGGCGCGCGAATTCGGGCCGCGCGGGATCCACGTAGCGCATGTGGTCATCGACGGCCTGATCTGGTCCGGGAACATGCGCCGCGGTGTTCCCGAGGAAAAATGTCTGATGCCCGAGGCCATCGCCGACTGCTATCTGCAGCTCATCGGCCAGGACCGGTCTGCCTGGACACAGGAGCTGGATCTGAGGCCGGATGTCGAGAAATTCTGACAGTAACCGGCCGTGGCCGGTTACTGACGGACTTCGATGCGGTTGACCACATCCCGCACGCCGAGCAGGTACCAAGCGTCGAGTTCGGCCATCTTGCGCTCTTCCGACGTGCCCAGAAACCCGTGCAGTGTGACGACGCCGTTGTGTGCATCGGCGCGTATCTGGTCGGCGTGCACCAGCGGATCCTTTTCGAGCACGAGCCGCAATGCGTCGAGAATCTCGTCGTCGTGATCGCTTTCGAGCGGCGTCACTTCCAGTTCGTTGATGACGTCACGACATCCCGGGGTCCACCACGCAAGGACGCCTGCGAGCCGCCGGTGCGACAGGCTTCCGACATTGCCGCTAAGCGTCACCACGCCCTCCTGTACCTCCAGGGTGATCGGGCCCTGCGCCTGTGCGCCCGGGTCGCGCAGGACAATCAACTCACCCTTGGCCCTCGCGCGGATCGCGTAGTCCAGGAACACGCTTTCGGTGAGCAGAAAACGTGACAGGGCATCGCGCACGGCCCCGTCCCCCTTGCGTTCGCCCGGGGCAATGCGCAGCCGGTCGATTGTGCTGTGGGTGCCGCTGAGCGCCCTGGCCTGTTCCAGTGCCAGGCGCTTGACCGCAATGTTCTCAACCTCTCCCTCAACGGTCAATGCACCATCGCTGATGGCGATGTGAATAGCGCCGTGATGCGTCCTGACGCGCGGTTCGTGTTCCAGGGCCGCGCGGATTTCCCTCAGGATTGTCTCATTGGCTGTCATAGCTGGTCCTCCAATCAGGACGTGTGGCGAGGCCTAATGCCTGCAGGCCCGCGGCCGGATATAACCGCAGAACATTCGAGAAATGCCCGGGCCGGAATGGAAAACGCCGGGCAAGGGTGAAGCTTGATTCGTGGAGCGCTTCGGGCTGGGGATACGGGATTCCCGGATGCAGTCGGCAACGGAGTAACGGCTTTTGCCTTTCGTTCATTGTTTTTTCGGCACCGGCAATTCCCTCTGTATCCATGGTACGGCGGGTCACCATGCCGTACAAGATCCCGGGGACGGACGGTTGACGAAGACTGGCTGGAACCGCTTCGGAATTTTTCCGATGCCGGCCGATGCAGGGAACTGCGTTCCATCGGACGGGTCTGAAAGGAGGCATGCTGCGGCTTTTTTCTTCTTCTTCAAGGAGGCGTGATTTCGCGTGTGCCATGACGCAGGTGCGAGCACGGTTCATCCGCTAAGGCCTCTGCAGCGTGTGGCACGCAGCAGAGGCGACGTGCTATGTTAGCAAGCAGCGCGGACCTTGCGGCGACGCAGTCATGGCTGCGTCCATGCGTCGGACGTCCCAACTAGGTGCGCCGCATCGTGCGGGCAAAAACAATCATCGGATTTTGGTCTCAATCAGGATAAATAATCGTGAGCAGGCAAGAAAGCAGGCATGAGGCCCGTGGCCTTGAGCGCAGGTTTTTGTCCATAGTCCGGCGCAGCGGTCTGGTCAGTATTATGGTGATGTTGGCACTGCTGGCTGCCGGTACCGCAGCGGCTGCCACTTCCGGCCAGACGACGGTGTTTGGGCATTCGGTATTGCGTGCGACCCTGGCCAACGGGCTGCGCGTCGTCATCGTACGCGACACCCTTGCCCCGGTGGTCACTACCGAAGTCAATTATCTGGTGGGGTCGAATGAGGCACCCGAGGGATTCCCCGGCATGGCCCATGCACAGGAACACATGATGTTCCGCGGAAGTCCGGGCCTGTCCGCTGACCAGCTTGCCGGTATCATCGCCGAGATGGGGGGCAATTTCGATGCCGATACGCAGCAGACGGTGACCCAGTACTACTTCACAATTCCTGCCCAGGACCTGGATGTCGCCCTGCATGTCGAATCCATACGGATGCGCGGTGTACTCGACAGCGAGGCCTTGTGGTCGAAGGAACGCGGTGCGATCGAACAGGAGGTCGCACAGGATCTCTCCAGTCCGCAGTACGTGCTCTACACGAAACTGATCGGGACGATGTTCAAGGGCAGCCCGTATGCTCACGATGCACTCGGGACACGTGCATCGTTCAACAAGACCACGGGAGCGATGCTCAAGAAATTTCACGAAGCCTGGTATGTACCGAACAATGCAATTCTCGTGATCGTCGGCGATGTCCGGCCGCAGCAGACCCTGCGCCAGGTCAGGAAATTCTTCGGCGGAATTCCGGCGAAAAAGCTTCCGCCGCGTCCCGCTGTCGTATTGCAGCCGTTCAAATCCCAGGTGATCAAAATGCCGACCGACCAGCCCTACGGT
>JAJYEK010000247.1 GCA_021785795.1 Pseudomonadota bacterium | reverse complement strand
GCAGCAATCATCGATGCGAACGCGCCCAAGGCACTGGTTATGCAGTTCGTGCGCGATATCGATCGATCCAAATTGGTGGAGGCTTACCGCGAGGCCTTCGAAAAAAATGCACCGGCACTGATGGCTGCGCAGAAATCGGCCGTAGACCGGTTCCTGGCATTCCTTCCGAACGTGAAAGACGGTGAACGGCTGGTATTCACCTATGAACCGGGCAAGGGTTCTACGTTTCTCGCCGGTCACTCCAAGACGCTCGCGATCCCCGGCAAGGCATTCGCCGACCTTTATCTTCTGGTCTTCATAGGTCCAAAACCGCCCACCTCCCGGCTCAAAATGGAACTGCTCGGGACGGACCGATCCTAGGCTGCATGCATCGCATGCCGCAGATTGGCAGCAGCCCGCGATGCGGCTCGCTTTACGGGAACACACATACGGATCGAACAGGCGCTGGGTGGCATGTGCCGGCGGAGCCGTCTTGGGGCCAACGCCCGATTTGGCTACCATAACGGCATCGCAACTTCGGATGATCACCTGAACCCATGTCTGGTCTCGACTCCGGAATCGCCGACGCGGTGGTGGCGGCGCTGCTGTTCGGAACCAGCGTGCCGCTGGCAAAGCTGCTGGCCGGGGAAATCAGCCCGGTACTGCTGGCCGGCCTGCTCTATCTCGGCTCGGGAACGGCGCTGCTCGGCTTTCGCGCACTGCGCCGGCTGCTGTTCAACCGGGAGATCCGTCGCGAGGCCGGCATCACCCTTGCCGATCTGCCGACGCTGGCAGCGGCAATCACATCCGGCGGGATCATTGCGCCGGTGCTGTTCGTGACCGGACTGCGCTCGGCGAGCGGCGCCTCTGCATCGCTGCTGCTGAACTTCGAGAACGTGTTTACCGCACTTCTCGCATGGTTTGTGTTCAAGGAAAACTTCGATCGGCGCATCGCCCTCGGAATGGTTGCGATCGTGGTCGCCGGCGCATTGCTGGCCTGGCCTGCCTCCGACGCGAGGGGTGGCGGATTCTGGGGCATGCTCGCAGTCGTCGCGGCATGTCTGGCATGGGCGGTCGACAACAACCTGACACGCAAGATTTCAGCGCGCGACCCGGTGCAGATAGCGGCGGCCAAGGGACTGGTCGCGGGCACCGTCAACATCGGCATCGGTCTGTTCTTCAGCGAAACGCATCTGCATCCCGGCGGGATCGCTGGCGCCCTCGCCGTCGGAGCTGCCGGTTACGGGCTCAGCCTCATGCTGTATGTGCTTGCGCTGCGCCGGATCGGTGCGGCCCGCACTGGCGCATACTTCGCACTCGCACCCTTCGTCGGGGCTGCTGCGGCCATTGCGGTTCTGGGAGAATATCCGGGATCACTGTTCTGGCCCGCGGCGAGCCTCATGGCATTCGGGGTCTGGCTGCACCTGCACGAAAACCATGAGCATTTCCACCAGCATGACGCCACCACGCACGACCATGGCCACAGGCACGACGAACACCATCAGCACACGCATGATTTTCCATGGGACGGGCGCGAACCGCACGCACACCCGCACTTTCATCCGCCGCTGTCGCACAGCCATCGGCACTACCCGGATCTTCATCACCGGCACCGGCACTGACCGCAACGGCAGTCCGATCTCCTGGCCATGCCCTTCCCCCGCCGTGGGCGGCTGACACAGCGTTGTGACGCGCAGTGGCCGCGTGCCTCGCGGAGGTCACTGGCTCGCGGCGCGAAGCCGCATTGCAGAAACCAGCCCGCAATGTGCACGGCGTGGTGGTCGCTGGCGTCGGTCGGCCGCACCGGCCCGGTTCCACGAGCGGGACTCGAGATTCGCGATCAGGCGGTCACGCAACGTCACCGGATTGCTTCTCGCCCGCGTACGGACCGGGCGAGGGTGCAGGATTCATTGAGCTATCGGACCGGCGATTTCCACGGGATTCAGAAGCGCCGGAGCAATCCGCTTGTGCGACAGCGGCCCCGATCGTCGCTACGCGGCATAACAGTTGAAAAACTATCAAGCACTCGTGCCCTGTTATACTGGCAACGACCTGATTTAACTAGCTATTCTTAGTACCGTTGATGAGCCTATATGAACTGGATTTGCCCGGAAACCATGGCAAAACCATGGCAGAGAAGCCGGCGTTAATCCGCTATGGGCGCGTATCTCCGAAGAGCCCATCCCGGCTGTTTCCCCAAGGAGAAGCTGCGCCTGTGGCTGGAACAGGAACTCACCAGCTGGTTCGAAGGCCGCCTGCTGCCAGTCTCGGCGCCAGTCGCGGATCGGTGGGGTCGGCTGCTGGCTGGAGCGAATAGGCCGGTACCCGCTATCGACAGCCTGCCAGCCGCGACCGCGATGCACCATGAACTCAGGCTTGTCACCTTGCGCAGGCTCCCCGACCTGGGCTCGAACCAGGGACCTGCGGATCAACAGCCCGCAGGTCGACAATTCGACCGGATCCGCGCTGACCAGGGGCGGCAGAATCTAGGGCAGCACGCCACTGCGGCGGTCCACGCCATCCCGGTTCTGTTTCAGCTGAATCCAGAATTCGGCACCGCTCAAGGCAAGCAGAACGAACGTGACGAGCCACAGCAGCACATAGCCATGCACGGGGATTGGCAGCCCGCCATGCACAAGCCATGCAGTCAGCACGCCGCCGGTACAGATCTTGATGCAGATCGCACCTCCGGAGCCGAGGCCGGGAATGCCGAAAATCCGCCGAAAGCGCTCGGCAAGAAGGGCCAGTCCCACCCCGGTGAGCACAGCGCCCAGGACACTCGCGTAGAATGCCGTCCCCGGCGGTGCGATGCCGAGCGCGCCGATCAGGATGCGCGGGAAGAACATCAGCCCAATGCCGAAAATCATATGAACCGCCGCGTCAAAACTGAGTAGCATCGATGGCTTCATGGCTGTTCCGTCTGTCGGCGACTCCGCGTGCTGAAAGGGGCCGGTCTGCCGTTGTCTCGTTGACGTACGTCTTTCCCAATATAGCGCCCCAGCCGGAAAAAGGTACATAAACCGGAGGAACCGGCGGCCCGGATCCGGTGAGCCGGGCCGGAACCGGTCATTTCGCGGACATCGGCAGCACCGGCTTCGAAGTCCCGACAGCGGGGGCGGACGCGGGAACCCCGCTTTGCTACGTGCTCTCGCCTGCCGCAGCACAGCCTCCTGCCCCCCGGGATCGCGACCGGCGGGTCGCCCTCTGCCATAATCAGAAGTATGTTGCATTCCCCCACGGTTTCCAGGAACTTCCCTGAAATTGATACACTTAAAAATCCTGCAGCGCCCATCGCGCCATCTTCAATTTCCATGATTCAAGGGTATAGTAGCGGCACCCGGCATGGATGTAATTGCGATTCCTTATCAGGACGGTCATCGCCGCGGCTTGGGAGATTCCCGTTCGGGTGGACCGTGTCCGAACCCGGACGTCCCCTGGGATAAAGAGAAGAAGACATGACTCCACGGCATTACTCATATCGGCTGCGACTGGCTGTCGTGCTGTTCCTCACGTTCGTGGTCGGAATCGTGACCGGCGTTGCGGTCGACCGCCAGTCCGTGTCCGACATCGTCAGGGCGTGCTCAGTCCCCACCAAGGCGGTTCCGGACTTCCGGCTGATGGCCGAAGCGTGGAATACCATACAGCAGCACTACGTCGATCGCGCCGCGGTCATACCGCGCCACATTGCCTATGGGGCCATCTCCGGCATGGTCAACTCCCTGGGCGATACCGGCCACAGCACATTCCTCACGCCAAGCATGGTGCGCGAGGAACGCGAATCCCTGCGGGGCCAGTTTGCGGGGATCGGCATCGAAGTGCAGATGAAGAAGCGGCAACTTCTGATCGTTGCTCCGATTGACGGCTCGCCTGCGCAAAGAGCGGGTCTTGAGGCCGGCGACATCATCCTCGAGGTGAATGGCCGAAGCATCGCCGGACAACCGATCAACAAGGTGGTCGGGGAAATCAAGGGACCACCGGGAACACGCGTGTCGCTTACAATCCGCGATCCGAAAACCAAAAAGGTGCGCGAGTTTCACCTGGTGCGGGCGCATATCCGGCTGAGCAGCGTAACCTGGCATATGTTGCCCGGAACACGCATTGCACACGTGCGCATCGCGCTGTTCAGCAAGGGAACGGCGAAAGCGCTCGCCAAGGCGCTGGAAGCGGCGCAGGCACAGGGCGCCAAGGCGATCATACTCGACCTGCGAAACGATCCCGGCGGCCTGTTTGACGAGGCGATCGATACGGCAAGTCTGTTCCTCGAGCACGGTAATGTACTGCTCGAAAGAAACGTCCGCGGCCAGGTGCGCAATGTGCCGGTTCGGCACGGGACACCTAAATTCATGCTGCCGATGGAGGTGCTGGTCAACTCCGGAACGGCCAGCGCGGCGGAGATCGTTGCCGGAGCGCTGCGGGATTCCGGCCGGGCCAGGCT
>JAJYEK010000246.1:1846-4445 GCA_021785795.1 Pseudomonadota bacterium | reverse complement strand
GATACATTTCCCAGGGCATGCGCAGCAGCACGTAGACGACGACTTCCGACATCCCGAAGCTTCCCTTGCCGTAGTCGCCGAGCGCATCGGCGAACTTGAAAAACATGAACAACGCCATGAGCACCAGGAATACCAGGGCAGTGCTGGTCAGAATGCTGCGCGCGATGTGCCGGTCGAGTAGGGTCATTGTCTAACGGCGCAGAAACCGTGGATACGGCAGCAGCGTCCTGTTGCCTGCACGCCGCATCAGCAGGTAAACGGCCAGGACTATAAAAATCCCGTGGACCCACCACAGTCCGACCGCCGCGGATACCCGGCCGCTCTTGATCAGTGCATCCCCGACGGCAAGCAGGTTGGCATATACGAAGTACACGAGTATCGCGCTGAACAGGCCGGCGTAACGGCCGCGGCGCGGGTTGGTATAGGCGAAAGCCACAGCGATGAAGGCAAGGATGAACAGCGTAACCGGCTTGGCGATCCGCCAGTGCAGCTCGGAAACCGCGTTGCGGCTTTTCGTATGCAGCAGTTGCCCCAGGGACATCGCGTCGATCTGTGTCGGCACTGGCGGTGCCACCCGCGGCACGATCCGCACAATATAAGTCTGGAATTGGAGGATGCGATAATCGGCCCGTCCCGGCAACCCCTCATAGCGGGTACCGTTATCCAGCACCAGATACTGGTCTCCCGTGTTCCGGTCCGTGTAGTAATGACCTGTCTTGGCAACCAGCACGCCCTGCTTTCCGAGCTGTTCATTGTTCACGAAGATGTCGCTCAGGCTGGATTCGGCGTGATTGACCGATCCGACATAAAAGAAGCCGCCACCTTTCACCTGGTTGAAAGTACCCGGAATAATGCCGCTCACCTGGTAGTGACTGCTGCCGGAACTCTGCGCCTTGTGGATGAGGCCGGAGGCGAGCGGCTCCAGATAAAAGGAAAAGAACCCGGCGACCAGGGCAAAGCCCGCGGCCAACAGCGCGACGGGACGCAGGAAATGCAAGATACCCAGGCCACAGGCGGAAAGCACCGTCATTTCGTTGTCCCGGTACCAGCGGCCGAATGCCAGAAGTATCCCTATGAATACCGACAGCGGCAACATCAGGGCGAGGGTCTTTACGGTTTCCAGCGCGAGCAGTGTGAACAGGATCGCCACCGGCACGTCGCCCACCGCGGCCTTCGCCAGCCCATTGACCAGGCTGATGACCAGGAAAAGCACGAGAAAAATGAGCGTAACCGCAACGCTGGACTGAAATGTCTCGCGCATGAGCGCGCGATCGATGATCAGCATGATTCGCCGGCACCGCTGCCGGCAGCGGTGCCGGGGCGCACCCGCGCCGAAGCCTCAGGCACAATCCCCGGATATCCTGCGTGCGGAACGCGGGAAACAACCATGGCGATAGCTCACCCCTCCATTCCGAATACAGCCTCCCCTGCAATCTCGTCGTATAGACACCGGCCCGAACCGGCGGCGGGGATGTGCTTGCGGCGCAAAATATACCATAATCGACGCGCGCAAAAGCTCACACAACCCTGAGGTGTCCATGGAATTCACCGTAAAGAGCGGCGGCCCGGAAAAACAGCGCAGCGCATGCATCGTGGTGGGCGTGTTCGAAGGCCGCAAATTCACCGCCAGCGCCCGGCAGCTCGACCAAATCTCCGGCGGTGCACTCACCGCCATCCTCCGCCGCGGAGACCATTCCGGCAGCATGGGGCAATCGCTGCTGCTGCATCACGTACCGAACATCCCCGGGGAGCGCGTGCTGCTGATCGGCTGCGGCAAAGAGAAAGATCTCGGCGATGGGTCCTACCGCGCGATTCTCGCCTACGCCGCGCGCGCCCTGGGTGAGACCGGCGCAACCGAAGCGGCGGTCTTCCTTGCCGATCTGGAGGTCAGGGGCCGCGACCTCAACTGGAAGCTGCGCCACGCGGTGGAGATGACGGAAGAGGCGTATTACCGGTTCGATCAGATGAAGAGCCGCAAGAGCGAGAAGCGGCGCGCATTGCGCCGCATGGTGCTGATGGTTCCCAAGCGCAGCGATCTTGGCCCCGCCGAAAATGCCGTGCGCCAGGGCAAGGCCATCAGCGCCGGCGTGAAGCTGGCGAAAGACCTGGGCAATCTGCCCGGCAATGTCTGCACTCCCGGCTACCTGGCCGATCAGGCGTGGGCGCTGCAGGAGGAGTATGGAGTCAAGACCACTGTGCTTGAGGAGCACGACATGCGCGCGCTCGGCATGGGCGCACTGTTGTCGGTGGCGCGCGGCAGCAGCCAGCCGCCGAAGCTGATCATCGTCGAATACCGGGGCGGCAGCGAAACCCAATCGCCGGTGGCGCTGGTGGGCAAGGGCCTGACCTTCGACGCCGGCGGAATTTCGATCAAGCCGGCGGCTGAGATGGACGAGATGAAATACGACATGTGTGGCGCAGCGGCCGTGCTAGGCACTCTCAAGGCCATTGCGGAGCTGAAGCTGCCGATCAACGTGGTCGGCGTGATCCCGAGCTCGGAGAATCTTCCGGACGGCAACGCCAACAAGCCAGGCGACATCGTCACGAGCATGTCGGGCCAGACCATCGAGGTCCTCAACACCGACGCCGAGGGGCGCCT
>JAJYEK010000246.1:0-1836 GCA_021785795.1 Pseudomonadota bacterium | reverse complement strand
TCGCTCTGGGCAGACACGCCAGCGGCCTGATGACCAACAGTGAGCCGCTTGCGCGCTCGCTGATCGGGGCCGGAAAATATTCCTTCGACCGGGCCTGGCAGCTTCCGCTGTGGGAAGATTACCAGAAGCAGCTCGACAGCAATTTCGCGGACATGGCGAATATCGGCGGACGCGACGCTGGTGCGATAACTGCCGCCTGCTTTCTCGCCCGCTATACCAAGAAATTCAAATGGGCCCACCTGGATATCGCAGGCACCGCGTGGAAAACCGGCAAGGAGAAAGGAGGCACGGGGCGGCCAGTGCCGCTGCTGACGACGTTCCTGATCGAACGCAGCGAAAATCACGGACAGACGGAGGCATGACCCGCATAGATTTCTACGTGACTCGCAACGCGGATGCCGGCAGCCCTGATCTGCTGGTGTGCCGTTTCGTGGAAAAGGCGTTCCGCCACGGCCACGAGACCTACATCCTGACCGCGGATGCGCAGCAGACTGCCCGTCTGGACGAGATGTTATGGACGTTCAGTCCCGGCAGCTTCGTCCCGCACCGGCTCAGTCCGTGCGGACTCGACCCTGCGGAAGACCCACGTCCGGTGGTGCTCATCGGACACGAGGAACCGCCCGCGGTCTGTCATGACATCCTGGTATCGCTGAGGCCGGAAGTGCCGGGCTGCTTCAGCCGCTTCCAACGCGTGGCCGAATTCGTCGGCGCCGGCGAGGAGGACAAGCAGCAGGCGCGCGTCCGGTTCCGGTTCTACCGCGATCGCGGCTACCCGCTGGAGAACCACGACGTCTAGCCTGGTCCGCTGCGGCGACCTAAACTAGCCCAATGACAAACGGGCCCGCCGACAAGCCGAAACATACCCCATCGTCCAGACACACCCTGGAGGAAGTTCTGCAATCGTTGCAGGACCTGCTGCGCAACGAACTCCAGGAGGGCGCGGGGCAACCCGTCCCACCGGCCGCGGAACCACCGGCGCACGACGGAAAATTGCCCGCTTCGCCTACCCCCACCGATATGATCGCCCATCTCGAAGGGAGCCTTGCCGCGCTCGGGTCTTCGGGGCAGGACGCTGCGCACGGCATCGCGGCGCCGCACACCGGGCCACCGGCATCCGGCCGTCATGATGACGGCCACGGGCCTGCCGACGGTACGAGCGGCGCCAAGGTACGGGAACCGCACGTTGATGCCGCAGGCCAATCTGGCATCGCCCGAGACGCGCAACCCGCGCCGGGAGGTCTCAGCCAGTCTGCACCCGCGGCAATGGAAAATCCGCCCCGCACCGTCATCCCGCAGCGCGGCAGCAGCGTCCCGGCCAATCAGCGTCCGGACCGGCGTTTCGGAGGCGAAGTCAGCCAGCGCGAGCTGCCATTTACCGATGCTGTACCCGTGGTTTCCCGGGAAGTCCCCGACACACCGGGTCCGTCGGAGCGCATCGCGGTACGGCAGACCGAGGGCTCGGACACGTCCAGCGAATCGGGCGTAGAACATCCGCCACCGGCCGACACCGGGATACCGGCAGGGTTTACGGCCGGCAGCTGGCACGATCCCGGCCAGGAATCGCCGCACGCGCCCGCTACCGTCGAAGTGTACTGGGATGACATTCCGGTGCTCCAGAACGCCGTCGATCTCGCGCCCGGAAAAGGTTCGGCAGAATCTCAGCGGCAGGCGGCGCCTGCCCCGACACCGGGCGAACCACAGCCGCCACCTGCCGCAACCCTGCCGTCGGCCCACGCCCACAGGATTGCGGTTCTTGCGGCGGCTCGCCTTGACGTGGAACTGCGCAAATCGGGCGCGCGATCCCTCGACAGCTCTGTGGTCACGCGACTCGCCCAG
>JAJYEK010000054.1 GCA_021785795.1 Pseudomonadota bacterium | reverse complement strand
ACAGTCCACCGATCATCGAGATGCAGTCGCGCCGGTGACAGTGACGCAGAAAAATTGAAATCGGCCCGAAGTGGTGAGCCCTCTGGCGCTATCCGGATGAGCCTTCTTCCCGGATCCGGGAGCCTGAACACCAGGACTGTACCGCGGCGGCACAGACATGGGTCCGCAGCGGTGGTACACTACGCCAGTCAGTCCATTGCCGATACGGGAGATAGAACGGAGGTGTCCGGATCAGTCCACCCGATGCGGCTTGTCATCCTAGCGCTGGCGGTGCTGACCACGGGAGCAGCCGCCTGGATACCTCCGCCGGCCGCCGGCCGCGGACACACCGCCTCCGGACCGATCAGCCGCTTTCTGGCCCATCATTGGGTCTACCCCCTGCCTCCCGAAGGCCCGCCTCCCAAGGGGTACACGGCGCTCGAGGGTTCCCTGTCTCCCCAGTCCTGCGGCGTCTGTCACCAGCAGCAGTATGAGGACTGGCGCACGAGCCTGCACAGCCGAACCGTGGGGCCGGGGCTGCTGTGGCAGTTCCGCATCATTGGGCAGGCACAGGCGAACCAGTGCCTGCGCTGCCACGCGCCGCTGGCCGAACAGAAGGCGCTTGCTGCGATGGAATTTCACTGGCCGAACGCCCCGTCAACGCCTCCGCCGGCCTATGTCGGGCGGCAGCTGTTCCATCAGGGCTTGGTCTGCGCCGCCTGCCATGTTCGCCAGCAACACCGGTTCGGACCGCCGCCGCCACCGGGCATGCCGCCCGGAAATACACCGGGCCTTCCCCACGACGGCTTTACCGTGAGCACGGCGTTCCAGCACAGCCGCTTTTGCGCCACCTGCCACCAGTCCCGGCCCGGGGGCCGGGGTCTGGACGGCAAACCGTTTGAGAACACCTACGCGGAGTGGCGTGCGAGCCGGTTTGCCCGCGAGGGCGTCACGTGCCAGTCCTGCCACATGCCCCATCGACGGCATCTGTGGCGTGGTATCCATGATCCGGCGATGACAGTACGTGCCCTGACGGTGAAGCTTCGCCTCACCAAACTCGATCGGGACCATATGTGGGCAGCAGCGAGGATTACAAATTCGGGGGCCGGTCATGATTTTCCCACCTACGTAGTCCCGGAAGTGGTATTCACGCTGCAATTGATTGACCCTCATGGCCGACCAGACGGCGAACTGGCACGTACCGTCGTCGCGCGCCGGGTAAACATCGCTCTGACGCAGGAAAGGTTCGATACGCGTATTCCAAGCGGCGAAAGCCGCGTCCTGGGCGGAAAATTCCGACTTCCAGCTGGAGCCGGCTGGAGCGTCACGCTGCAAATGGCTGTATCTCCCGGAGCACACTACATACGCGTGTATCAATACGCGTTGAAACATGTTGCCGGACTGACAGCTGAATCGCGTCAACTGCTACGGAATGCGTTGGAACAGGTAAAAATGGAGCGGTACCAGGTGACTCTTGCACGCAAGGATATTCCTTAAGACCAAATCGAATTGCAATCCAATCCAGCTCATTGCAAATTGCATAAGATATGTTTGGATACAGGGTTATGCAATGCCATAAGCAATTGAAAATATCTGATTTTATGGGAAAACATGATGGCATATATTATGCTTGATGTGCTTGCAATAAGCACGGATTGTGCAACAGGGATAACGGGATTCAACCAGCGCGATAGCGGCCGTACAGATCAGGTTGGGCGCGATAGAGGAGTTTATTGCAAGGCGGAATGGAAACAGGGCGGAGGACGCAAGCTGTCCGGTGCGCAAGAGATTTTAATCTGCGGCATGGTCAGCAGACTTTCATGAACAAGGAACTTGCTATGATCTCCGTCCAGCGGATCAACCGCTCTGTCGGCCATTTCTTCCAAGGCGCTTCGCTGCGGTTGGAGTCCGGCAGGCTCCAGCGGGGTTGCTGCACAACGGAAATGCACCCAAATTCAGTTGTGAGTTGCTGGAGCAGGTGATGACGGCGCTCGCGCATTACGCACTTATGCAGGGTTCAGCGGTGTACCTGGGCCTTGATGTCCTGCTTATCGGCTGCCTACTGGCCGCGCTTGGAGTCCTGCTTTACCTTCATGTCGCATATCGAAAGGTGCTGAGCGGCATGCACCGCAGTATTTTGCAAGCCCTCGAAGGCATTCTGTGCCCGGTTTCCAACCTTCGCGGTCCCGACCGCTTTCTGCGCCGCATCGTATCCGACCACGACCTGCTGATGATGCGTCTCAATTCTGCATTTACCGAGATGGAGGGCTGTCAGAAGCGGGTCATCGGTGAGCGCAATCGCAACGATGCGATCCTGCACAGCTTGCCTGGCGCGCTTCTTTGCGTGGATAGCGATCTGAAGGTTAGCCTGTCCAGCCGTCAGGCAGAAGATCTCTTCGGTTTTCCGCGAGACATGCTTCTCGGCCGCAACTTGTTCGATCTGCTTGCGCCGGACAAGTCCAGCATCGATATGATCCGTGACGCCTTTCTCTACGAACAGCCGATCGTCAACAAGGAAGTCCTGCTGCAGGTAGGGGGGCATGCGCGCCACTTCGCATTAACCCTGTCCTTCTTCAAATCGGTAAGTGTCAATGAGGCTGGTGCCGTTGTTATCGTGGTGGACATTTCCGATTACAAGCATCTGCAGGAACGCATTTACACGGTGGAGAAGCTCGCGGCAATCGGCCAGCTTGCCGCCGGCGTGGCGCATGAACTCAATACCCCTTTGGGAAACATCATCGGCTACGCCCGGCTGATGGATGAACCCAGCGCGGATGCATGCCAGATCAAGAAATACACGCAAATCGTATTGCATGAGGCGAAACGCTGTGCGCGGGTCGTCGACGATTTGTTGAATTATGCGCGCCGAGACCACTGTCAGTTCGAGGTGTGTGAGCTGAATTCCGTCGTCAAAGACGTGGTTGACACCATCGTCGACTGCCAGGGAAAGCGCTACCAGGTCGATATATCGTTTTACCCGGGGCCTGAGCTGTCGGTCAAAGGCTCGCCGGGGCAGCTAGATATCGTCTTGGTAAATCTGATGCTGAACGCGATCTATGCCACGGCGGGCACGGATAATCCACGCGTGACGGTGAAAGTCGTGGAATCAGGAGATGGCGAAGCCACCGTCATCGTCGAGGACAACGGACCCGGAGTGCCCCCGGAGCATCGTCGCCGCATCTTCGACCCCTTTTTCACAACCAAGGAGGTCGGCAAAGGTACCGGGCTCGGGTTGGCCATCAGCCAGGCGATCGTAACAAAGCTCGATGGTGGCTTGCGGTACGATTCGACGTTTCAGCAGGGTGCGCGATTTGTGCTGGCGTTGCCCTTGGCGCAACAAGCGAGGGAAATGGCCCATGTCGGCTGAAATCCAGGAATCGGTGCCCATCAAGCAAACTGACGATAAACCGGCCATCCTTTTGGTCGAAGACGACACAAATATGCGTGAGCTCGTCGTGAGCCTGCTCGCTCCGCTGCCGGTCACCGTGATCAGCGCAAAAAACGGGCAGGACGCCATCGCGTTGCTTGAGGACACAGATGTTGCAGTGGTTGTGACCGACATGCGTATGCACGGCTTGGGCGGAATGGATGTGCTGAAGTTTGCCAAGCAGCACGCTCCGGCAACATTGGTGATATTGATCACGGGGTATGCAACTGTGGAGTCGGCCGTCGAGGCTCTCAAGAACGGCGCCTATGACTATTTGCGCAAACCTTTCGAGCCTGAAGAGTTGCGCTGCACTGTAGAGCGGGCGCTAGAGCATTATCTGCTGTCGCGCGAGAATCTGCGGTTGCGTGCAGCCAACCGGAACAAGCAAGAGGGCGAATTTAGCCTGATCGGTAGCGCAACGGCCATGGAGAACGTTCGTCGCCTGATTGACGCCGTAACAGACTACGACTGCTGCGTGCTGATCACCGGAGAAAGTGGCTGTGGCAAAGAACTGGTCGCGCGCCAGATTCATTACCAGAGCCGCCGCAAGGATAGCAGTTTCATTGCCATCAACTGTGCCTCGATCCCGGATAACATTATCGAGAGCGAGTTGTTCGGCTATCAGAAGGGCGCATTTACCGGGGCAGACCGAACCAAGCCTGGCATGTTCGAAACGGCGAACGGCGGCACGATCTTTCTTGATGAAATCAACAATGCACCGCTGTCGCTGCAAGCGAAGCTGTTGCGAGTCCTGCAGGATGGGAGCTTCTATCGCCTGGGAGACACCGTGCCGCGAACAACGGATGCGCGTGTGCTGGCTGCAAGCAATCGGGATTTGCCCAAACTGATAGCGCAAGGACTGTTCCGCGAAGATCTCTATTACCGGCTCAATGTGATGGAGATCTCCCTGCCGCCTTTGCGCGAGCGGAAGGACGATATTCCCATGCTGACGAATTTTTTCATCAACCGGATATCATCCCAGCTTGACAAGAATGTGAAGGGCGTGACAACGGCGGTTCTGCGCGCCTTCATGCAGCACGAGTGGCCGGGCAACGTACGCGAACTGGAGAACCTCATCAAGCGCATGATCATTCTCACCGAGACCGATGTCGTGGATGTGGACGTGCTGCCGCCGCGACTGTTGAATACGCCCCAGGGCCCGGCCCGGGCGCTCGATTATCTCGTACCGCAGAGCCTCGAGGAGATCGAGGCCTATTTCATCTCCAAGACTCTGCGCGAAACCAAGGGAAATCGGGGGCTGGCGGCAGAAATCCTGGGAATCGACAAATCTACGCTATGGCGCAAGATCAAGCGCTACCAGTTAGAGGAATGAACTCCGTGACGATGCAGCGGATGAAGTGGTGGTGGATCGCGGCGATGGCGGCGATCGTTGTTTGCTTGTCGACAGACGCCAGGGCGACCGGCGGAGCATCGGCGGAGCGCGCATGGATCAATGGCGCTGCGACGTTGGTGACAATGGCCAAGAGCCACACGGCCGAAGCAGGATTTCAGTGGGAAGTGGAGCAAAGTCGCGAACGGTTGCGTGAAATAGTCCTTCGGGCTGGCCCCCATCCGGCACCGCAGCGCAAGCAACTGTTCGTTGCCATGATCATGCTCAATGCGCTTCTGGAGTCTGCTTCCGAGTGTCACGAGGGCGGTGTCATGGTGTGTCCAGCAACCCTGATCTGGCAATTGAATGCCCAGGTCAAGACCGCATTGGCTCAACTCAAGGCGTTGGGAAGTTGAACGTAAAGGCAGGCCGGAGCCGTGGTGATGAACGAGACGCTCACAAAAATGACATCCGTCGTCGTCGGCATCATGGTCGAGGCCGGATTCTGGATCATATTGAGCCTCTTCGTGGGCGGGTTGGTCCACGAGTACCTGCCTACCGCGCGCTTGCGTACATTCATGCGGCGGTCTGGATGGATCGGCGTGCTTGGTGCCATTGGCCTTGGTGCGATGCTGCCGATGTGCAGTTGCGGCGTAATTCCTCTTGCGGTGAGTTTTTATCTGAGCGGGGTGCGTCTGGCAACCGTAATGGCCTTCACGGTTGCCACGCCGGTGATCAATCCGGCGGCAGTAATTTTGTCCTACGCGCTGCTCGGACCGCAATTGACGCTCGTGTATGTGGTCTTCGGATTAGTAGCGCCGTTTCTGATCGGTTATCTTGTCGAGTATCTGAACGGCGCACCTGTTACGCCGACTGCGGCGCAGCTGGAGCCGTGCTGCGCGATGGGTACCTGCGAAGCGCCGCAATCGGATGCAGCGTCTCCAGTGCACCGTTTCGGTCGAGCGATTCGCTGGGGTTTCGGAGAGCTCGGTCCGGAAATCGGGCCGTACATAGGCATTGGCGCAGTCCTCGCTGCCGTGATCTCAGTGGCCGTGCCGCCTGATTGGATTAGCCATTACCTCGGAGTATCGGCGCCGTTTACCTCGCTCATTCCCATTGCGCTATTGGGGGCGAGCATTTACGTTTGCGCGGTTGGCCAGATTCCGCTGGCGGCGTCACTGCTCGCCGCTGGGGCCGGGCCGGGCAGTGCGATCGTTTTTCTGGTGACCGGTGCCGCCACTAACCTTCCGGAGTTTTTTGCATTGCAGCGGGTGCTCGGCACGCGTGCCGTACTGCTGTACGTAGGCGGGCTAGTCAGCCTTTCGCTGGTTACCGGTACGCTGGTCAACGTCTGGTTCGAGGGGAGTCGGCCGATCATGGATCCCCTGCGCAGCCTGGAATGGAGCGGTTTGGCGGCGCGAGTTACACCGGTGATTCCGCAGTCGATTGCAATCGTCAGCGCGTTGGCCGTCGCCGGGCTGATTGCATTGGGAATCATGAGGCGATCATGGCGGATATTGCGCCGGATCAATTCGCTACCCCTGGTTGCGGACCGACGGCTGTCGAAATGAAATCTAAGCACTTTCATTGGGCGTGATTCAGTGGATATTTTCGGCCGGCAGCCTGATGAACAAAGGGATTTTATGATGGCGAAATCCATATTTCTGACCATGTTCGACTCCGACGGTCTCCTCGAATTACTCCGCTTCGGTGCGTCTGAGCATGCCGCAGAAGCTGCCACTGCGAAGGCTGAATGGGTCGAGATACGCGACTACGGTTGCCTTTACATCACTCGGTCCCTGAACTTCATAGGCGATACATGCCTACGTACCAATATGGTTACCAAGCAGGCGCTCGCCGAGGTCAGTTGTGGCGATATCATCGAGATCATCACTGACAACCTGAGTTCCATAGAAACCATTCAATTCATGACGCCAAACTACAGCGGTGTCCATCTCTTTACTTGCCAGACTGCAAAGTGCTGGAAAATTTATGTTCAGAAAGATCCCGCTTTGTCTCCGAAATAACAGCATGATATGCATTGCCCGTTTTTGGGTCATCGCGAAAGCGGGCGGGTGAATGTTGCTGATCTTTCGATCAAATCTGCGGCAGCATCGAGGTGAGGATCTTTAAGCCCGAGCTATTCGTCATCCCGTAGACTAAAGGCACGGCGCTGCAGGACGCGGATCATGGTGTCCAGTCGTTCGACGGAGCCGAGCGCCACCGTGCTTCGGGTATGCAGAAATCCGCGAGGCGTCCCAACGCCGCTCGATCATGGTGGCAAAATCCTGGCAAGGCTTGAGGCGCCGCCCTGTGACCCGGGCGCGCCAGATCTCGAAGAGCGACCGGGCTCACGCTTTCCTGCAGTAGGCTCAAGGCTCACTGAACGACTCCTTGGGTCCGTACGCAGTGTCGGCTCCCTGTTCCGCTGCGCGCCGTAGCGGGCAGGCTCATGCGTGCCGTGCGATTCTGGGGTGCGACGGCGGGGTGCATTTCTGGTCGTGGATGGAGTCATTGTCGGCGTTCTCCTCTCGGACAGGGCCCCGCCTAGCTTTGACTATAATAAGTCTACGAATATGGGTGCCTCCCGTCCCATCGACGCAATCGTAATCCATCCCTCCCGCCAAAATTGAAAGGATCTGTGCGGTTTGAGCAGGAACAAAGCCGGCTCGTTGCAAAATCCAAAGCCTAGTTTCCTAAACGTTAGGGCATTGCGATATGCGAGATGGCGTTGAGCCCTTTTGCGGTGCATTCCTCTGATAAATCAATCATATGAATGTACGGCACGGAGTTTGCTTCTCCATGAACATTGCCGGTAGGTGCGCCCGGCGGAGTGGTCCCGCAAACGCGGCCGGATCTTTAACTTAACCCAAGGATCCACGGCGCGGACCGTAGAACGTTCATGCGGGGTGCAGCACCGAGTTACCAGAGGAATTTTTTGGCTTTAAAGAGGAGGCAGAATCTGATGGCAAGCACCGAAGGCGAGGTAAGTGCGGTATTGCAAAGTACCGAGGCGGCTGAGACGAACCGTGAGCGAAGAAACCAGATGTGGGCCTTCGGGATTGTGGGTTTTTTTGCGCTGATCACGATCTGGAGCTATGCCGTCGATGTGCGCTACGTGTACCTGGCTACCTATATCTGGTTCGGATTGGTCTACGGCATGGCCTTACAGTACGGCCGATTCTGCATGGCCTCGGCTTTCCGTGACCTGTTCGCGGTGGGCGTGCCGAGGATGACGGTAGGCATCATTATCGCCCTGGTGCTGTTCAGTCTCGTGTCCGCGGTAGTTACCGGAGCGGGGGAGAGCACGTTTCATCCGATACCTTACGGTTATCAGAACGTCATCGGGGGGGTGATCTTCGGGTTAGGCATGGTATTCGCAGGTGGATGCGCCTCCGGCTCCCTTTATAAGAGCGGGGAAGGCACGGTTGCGTCGTGGATCGTCATCCTCTCGCTGAGCTTTTCGCAGACCTGGTTCGCAAGCGCCGGCGGATGGCTCAATGACCTTGTTCCCGCGTCGTGGACGGCTTCGGCGGCGGCCAAGAACCTGCCCGCTGTGCTGTCTCCGACAAACGGCTGGTATAACCAGTACATGGCAGGGTATATCTGGAACCTGCGGGCTACGACCGTTGCCGAGCTGACTCACATCAAAAGCCGCTATCTCGCCGCTTTCGTGGGCAACTCACTGCTCAATACAATCATTCCGGCAGTGTTCATTTTGGCGGTGGTCTATGTAATTTGGTACCGGAAGTCGCACCTCAAAAACATAGCGAAAACAGGCGCGAAGGGCTGGCGCGCAGAACTGCGGGGCTACTGGTCGATGATCAGCGCCTCGCGACGTACGGCCATTGCCGGGCTGGTGATTGGCGTGGCAGCCGGGCTGCACATGTGGGTTACCGAGGGTCTGCGTCACGTATTCGGGGTGCTCAACGCCGGCGAGCTGCTGCAGGCCATGGGCCATACCTCAGGCCTCTCGATACAGAACACCGTCTTCGACCCCGGTTACTGGTATATCACCACCCAGGAGGCGCAGTGGTCCGGATGGTTGCTGCACGTACTCGGGGTTCACGACATGCGCAACATATTTTACGGACTGCAGAACGGCCTTCCTAACCCGCTGCTCAACCCGCCGGGATGGATGTCCATCGCCATTATCCTCGGCTCATCCGTGATGGCGCGACTCAGCAATGAATTTAGGCTCAAGCTTCCCACGCTTGAGACCGCCATTTGGGCGCTGCTGGGCGGCGCGCTGATGGGTATCGGCGCGCGCATTGGTATCGGCTGCAATATCGGCGCCTTCTTCATCCCGGTTGCGAACGGCGATCCGTCCGGCTGGCTGTTCGGGCTCGGTCTCGGGATCGGAGCCTATGTTTGTGTGCAGTTCTACAACTGGTGGATCAATCGCCAGATGGCGAAAGAAGACATTTTTTAAGACTAAATAGAGGACGAAGAGCTATGGCAGTCGAATTCAAGAAGGAGGCGGAGGGTATCTACCTTCTCAACGTGAAGGGCTACGTATGCCCGCATCCGCAGCTATTCACAAAGAAATCCTTGGAAAAAATGAAATCGGGTGACATATTGAATCTGGTGTTCGACAATCCGTCCTCAGCCGAGTCGATAATCTCAATGTGTGAAGCAGAAGGAAACGAGATTATGGAAAGAGGGAAGGATGACAGCGGAATGCGATGGCGCATCAAGAAGGCATAGGACAGCACGACGGAGCGGCGTGATGAAAAACAGCTTGTGGATAATCATCGTGATTATTGTTGCGTTTATCAGCTTCATAATGGGCTACTCCCGTCCGCATCCGGCCACGCCCAACCCGTCGGCAACGTGGAGTCAACCGGCGAAGTGAAGGGCATAGGCGCGGTTGGGCTGTCAGGATCCGCAGACGCGGCATAGATCTGGGTCATCAGTGTTAGGAGGCGCAATGCGCTTTGGTGTCACGATTACTACTGAGGAATTCGGCGGATATGCGACAGGCCTGCTTGCCGCAGCCTCGGAGCGTGGCTGGGAATGCCGCTGTTTCCTCACCGACACGGGCGCACGGGTTCTTCATCATGCGCCGTTTCAGAAGTTAGTAGAGTCTGGAAGAGTGAGTGCCAGCGTCTGTGAGCTGAGCTGGGAGCGGTTCGGAGACGGGGAACCGCCACCGTGGGTCGTCATGGGTGGCCAATATCAGAATGCGGAGCTGGTACATCAATGCGACAAAGTCGTGGTTTTTTGAGCCAGACCTTCATGCCATCTCAAGGAACAATGTTGCGAGGTGACCTATGAAACAGGTGCTTGTGATTGCGAAGTATCATCAATCCGAGGCATTGAGGGTGGCGGCCGGCCTGACGCTGCTAAACGACATAATCAAAGTGGATGTGATCGGCAAACTTGAGGACTCGCCCGCCGTAAGCGAGCAGAAAGAAGTGCTCGATTTTGCGGAAGTGCCGTGCGAGATCGTGGACTTCGATGCGCCTCTCATTCGGATCGCGCAAGATCTGATGGCTGCGGACGTGGCTTTCCTGCTATGAGCGGCGCAAAGACGATTCTGATTTTGCGCCCGTCTCCCGAGTTACGCCCGGAGGCCTCCGGCCTAGGCGCGGGGCAGTTGGCGGACGCGCTGCATTCGCTCGGCGCCGAGGTCTTGGTCCACGACATGACGGCGCAATATGGCGAAGTTCTCGACGCGGTTGCTCGTGCCGCGACAATTGTGGTTTGGCGGTGAGCATCTTATTGGTGTTGCATTTTGCATTCCCCGAGATTTGAAATTGCATTGATCACGCTGGGTGCTGTCGTGACTGCCGACACGAGGCCTGACTATAACCAGTAGCAAATGCTGGTTCTTTGGTCTTTGGCGAAGCCAAAAAGGTGTGATCCAGTATTATGCGCCCGCCGTGACCCGGTATAGCCGGTGCGACGCGCTTGAGGCTGGTATGGATCGGGGGCGATCGCGCAGGATGCGGCGATTATGGCCAAGGCGGTTTTCCGACCCTTTTCGTTCCGAGGTGGTCAAGAAAGCGATCATCGGGCGGCGCACTGCCTCTCTCCTTTGGCCCGCGACGCAAGCGGGTTTTTTTTGGCTTTTTGCCGAGACGGAGGCCAAGGGCGCCAGCCAGGGCGAATATCCTGCACTGGCATAGCCGCGCCGGCACCACCAGTCTCCGATATTGCGCCGTGCCTGTTCCGTGCATGGCACCCAGAAGCCCCGGCTTCGCCGATCCAACGGGTCTGGACCTGCGACCAGGACACGCCGGGTTTCTTCTCGTGGCCCGGGCGATGAAACATTCTCATAGGTACTTTAAGTCGAATGGCGTCCGGGGCGATGGCTGCAGATCGAATCCAGCGATCGACGCATTTCCGCGTCAACGATCCGGTATCGGAAGGTCACTTATGCCGGTACTAGGCCGGGTGGCGGGATATTGTGGGGAGGTACCGTGCCGGACGCGTGCAAATCGAAATAGATAAGCGGAAATAACATGAGAATTCCGATGTTCCCGAGGCACATGTAGTGCGGTATTCATTGGACCCAGATGGTGGCAAAGTCACCTGGCAGGTCTTCGGACGGAGTGGAATCTGTGCTTCGCTCCGGAGTTTCTCGATTCGTGCATTCTGCCCGGTGGTTCAGGGTGTGGCCGCAAACCGGATTGAGCCGGGGCCGTACCATCCCACAAGTTTCGAGCAACACGTCGAACTCGCGCCCGAGGTGCGCTGATGAAGCCCGTTCCGCCAGGAATGCACGTACCCGGGCCGCTACGACAAGGTTGCGGACATTGTTCTGTGCGGAACATTCGCCCGGACCATCACCACCCGCCATCAGCGGACCCGTCTCGTAGTACGATGCGCTTTCGGAGGCGGAGATTCAAAAAGAATTAAGTTGCAAATTGAAAGCCCGGTGACGGTGCGACCGGCAAAAACAACGAAATGCAACGCCCGGTTCGCATCAATATCTCGTAACTATCTGTTTTTACAAGGTCTACTGGCTGGCATGCAATGTGCTTTAGTGCTGGCAACGCTCTCTGTAATGTTGAATGACATAAAAATGAGTTCCGAACAGACGAAACGGCGGTTGATCGCGGTTATGGCAGGCCTGCTTTCATGCACGGCGGTGCCAGCCGTGTGGGGAGCGGCCGCTTCGGCAACCACCACAACGACTACCTCTCCGGCTGCTTCGCGCACGCCCGCGCCACGACCGAATTTCGGGGTCAAAGGACCAGTCTGCCTGTGTGGGTTCGGGGTAACCGAAAAGCAGATTGAAGCTGCCGATCAGAGACGTCGACTGAAGCGTCAAGGCCTCGAGGATTCCGGGAAATCCGCTGTAACCGACCAACACAGTAATAGGGGGATTAGCAAATGAATAGAGCTTTCATAAGCATACTTAAAAAGGCCTCGCGGTCGGTCTTTTTTTACGCTACCTGCATAACGCTTTTAACCGTGGTAGCGGTAGTCTGGTCTATTCTTTCAGCTAGCCCGGAAACGCCTTCCGTGGTTCACGCATACAGCGCGCCCGCCGCCCATAAGGGCGCATGGGGCGAGAGTGCGATCTCTTCGTTTCATGGCTCGTTCGCGGCATGTTCCCCGATTGCAGCAGCCAATGCCTGCGGCATGGGCGCCTCGTCGTGCTTCAAATGTCACACCAGCGGCCGCGGACCGGCCATCGACAACAGCGTCTGGCACACCGATCACCAGCAGGTCGACAACGACTGCGTTGGTTGCCACAAGGGCAGTCCTTGGATCATGAAAAAGTCACTGGCGCACGCCGGATTGATCGCAGATCCGCGCACGACGCCCCAAACGTCATGCGCTACCTGCCATCAAGGGGGGGACCTTAAGAAGCTCGTCGCCAGCTACATGAAAGTGAACGCGCCCCAGAAGCAATAAATCGGGAGGAGAACCAAACATGAAAACCCCGAAGTCCAAAACAAATCCAATCGCAAAGGCCGTCCGATACGCAATCATTCCGCTTGGAGCGCTGGCACTTGCCGGATTTTCAGGTCCGGCAGTGTGCGGAGTGACGCTTCGGTCCGGAAATAGCTACGTGACGCTCGATTATGATGTTCAGGCTTGGTACCAGAGCCGGGGTTATACGTCATCGACCGACTCCGCCGGGTTGAACAATTTCTATCTGCGCCGAAACCGGATTGTTCTCAGCGGGCAATTCAATGATTACGTCGGATTTTTCATAGACACAGACGCGCCCGTCGACGGACAACAGGGTTTCAACGATCGAAGCGTCTTCTACCCGGACGCCTACATCACGCTTGATGCAAGCCAGGCCGTCCGGTTCATCGTGGGCAAGTTTAAGGAGCCGTTCGCCCGCGAAAATCTGGAAGACTGTTTCGGAGCCCTGACGTTGGACCGTTCGTTGACGCTTGCCTATAATCCGTTCGTCCATAGCCGCGACACCGGCGTCGCGATGTGGGGAAACCTACATAATGCCATGTTCCAGTACCGCGTCATGGTATCGAACGGGCGGCAGGGTACCAGCAACCCGAAGAGTGACCCGATGGTGACAGCCCGCGTAACCGCCAGCCTGCTTGATCCCGAGTACGGCTACGGGTATGAGAGCACCTACCTCGGTACCATGAAGGTCTTGACGATTGGCGCGGCCTATCAGTACCAGCCGAATGTCGTATGGGACAATTTTACGGCACAGACAGGCGCCAAGAACTACGAAGCCTGGACCACGGACATCTTCTACGAATATCCGTTCCGCAGCGGAACCTACACCGCCTCGGCGGCATACATGCACTACAATACGGGGAATGCCATCAACAGCCCCAACCCCGACCCGAACCTGCCGATTACGTCGCAACTCCAAGGCTACTACGTCAAAGCGGGCTATATGCTTCCACGGAAGGTCAGCATCGGGCGCTTACAATTTTTCCTGCGTTATGAGAATTCGAAATACAACCTAGCAACCGGCTATGGCGATCAGCATTGGCAAGGCGCCGGTTTCAACTATTACATCAGCGGTGAACAGCTTAAGGTAACCGCCGAGTTCGACCGCATCGTCTTCAACAAGCAGGATCCGCTGGACGCTTCGATGCAAAATTACAACATGGGTACGGTCGGTCTGCAGATGCTCTTCTGAGCATGGCATCGCATATCCTAATGGCCGGACGCCGGCGATCTTCAGCCGGGGAGCTGCGGCCGGCGGGCTGGTCGGGGAGGTCCGCGCCGCCACCTTCGTGTCCGGCGTCGGGCAAGATGGGCCACGGGCAAACGGCGGACGTCCCCCACAGCCGCTACAACGGAGCGTCTGTGGGCTTCCCGCCCTATGCCCATGCCGAGCGCTTCAATCTGCCTCGCCATCGCGACCATGTCCGAGGCAAAGCGCGAAGCGCCGAAATTGCATTGGAAAGTTCTTGTTCTCGACGGCGCGCTCCGGATTTTCTGCGGCCGATTCAACCGGGCGCAGTGGCACGGGGCGGGCCTGAGCGGCGTTCGCACCCGCCCCGGTGGGTGAGAGCTGCAGGCTTGCCGTAGAATCCAGTAGCGGGTCGATTGCGAGGCGATGTAGCGGCCCTCATTGGCCAGGGCCGGCATGATCGTCTGGGTCGCAGATGCGCAAAGCACGGCCATTGCCGCACCTGGCTGCTGTTCGCCTTGCGGGAACGTGTTTCGGGGTCCGGTATGCCAGGTCTGTGCCCGGCGGTGGGTATGACCGGGCCGGCCCCGGTCTGGCACGCGAAGCTGGGGCCGGGGCCGGCGGCACCCGCGGTCACGACCTCCTTGATCGGCGAGACTGCTGCCTGACGGTCCGGGCCTGGCTATTCATGCTCTGCGTCCCTGCAAGTTGCCCGGGCTTTTTGGAGTGTCAGCAGTGCCGCGGTCTCGGTGAGGGGTGGTCCCGTGCGGTGCAACCCGCGCGCGAGTTCCCGTGGCGCCTTTCCTGTCTGGCGATCACTTCGCGCAGGACCCGAGCATTCAGTGCCTCCGAGGTGATACCGCCCTCGATGGCCTTACGCCACGCCCTCACTTTGTTGGGGCACAAACTCTTCCTTCGGCGGCTTTCAAACCGAGCTGATTCCTTGGAAGCGGCTGCATCGATGACCACGGCGAGCTTTGAGCCTGCGGAGCGCCTGCCGGAACGCGTGACGACTTGCCTTTCGAGATGGCCTTTCTGCGCCAAGTACGCCGCGTCTGGGCCGAAATCCTGGCCTTCCGCGCAAGCCCTGGATCGACACGGTTGGCTGCGAACACAGATTCTGCGCCACCGGCACTTTTCGGAGGGGAGGCGGGCGGTGAGCTTCTTCGGTACTCGGGCCGGACGGGCAAAGAGCTGGGCCAAGGCGGCGTAGAGATCACCGGCGGCGGCCTCAGCCACCGCGAAGTCTTCAGCGAGGACGCTCGTGCGGGCCCGGCGTTGTCGCCAATCGCATATCCGATGACAGGTTTCGAGACACAATTATCGCCAATTCGAATTCGCGCTCCCGGCTGGCAGGGAACGCTGTCCGGGCATGGATCGCCTGTGTGCAGTGCCGTCATGTGGCGCCCTGGCGAAACGGGTCTGTGATCGCGATTTCGAAGCTGGACCGCTCGGTGGTTTGGATTTCCCGTCGCTGCGCTGGCTTTGCGGCACGCGCGCGTTGCAGGATTTATGCACCCAGTCTGCAGCGAAAGCGGCTTGAAGTTATGCGGTGCGCCCCTATATACGGGAAGTACCGGGCCGGTTCTCGCGAACCGCGCTTACAACGGATACACTGCGCTTCTTTCAGTCACCCGCTCGTAGAACCCACGGGAATATGCCATTACTTCGCCTCGACAAGGTATCGCTCGCCTTCGGCCATCAGCCGCTGCTCGACGGGGTGAAACTCGAGATCCGCCGCGGCGAACGGGTGTGTCTGCTGGGACGAAACGGCGAAGGCAAATCGTCGCTGATGCGGGTCGTCGACGGCGAGGCCGCGCCCGATGACGGCAGCGTCTGGATCCGCCCCGGCACGCGCATCGCCCATCTTGCTCAGGAGGTTGCCCTAGACAGCGATGACACGGTGTTCAAGATCGTTGCCGGCGGCCTCGCCGAGCTCGGCGAATTGCTATCCGGATACCGCCATGCCGCCGTAGAAGTCGCGCGTGCACCCACGCCGGCCGGCACGCAACGTCTCGCCGAACTTCAGCATGCGCTCGAAGCGTCTGACGGCTGGCGCCTGGAGCAGCGGGTCGAGGCGGTATTGTCCCGGCTCGGACTCGACGGCGAAGCAGCGCTGCACACCCTCTCTGGGGGCTGGCGACGGCGTGTACTGCTCGCCCGCGCCCTGGTGTGCGATCCGGATGTGCTGCTTCTCGATGAGCCTACGAATCATCTCGATATCGAAGCCATCCGCTGGCTTGAAGAGTTCCTGTGGGACTTTCCCGGTGCAGTGCTATTTGTCAGTCACGACCGCATGTTCGTGCGGCGGCTCGCAACGCGTATCGTCGAGCTTGATCGTGGTGTGCTGGCATCCTGGCCCGGAACGTACGATGACTATGTGCGACGCAAGGATGATCAGCTGGCGGCGGAGGCGAGACAGCACGCTCTGTTTGACCGGAAGCTTTCCCAGGAAGAAGCCTGGATCCGCCAGGGCATCAAGGCGCGCCGCACGCGCAACGAGGGGCGCGTGCGGGCGCTGGAAGCGATGCGCGAGCAGCGCCGCCTGCGCCGGGACCGGCCGGGCAAGGTGGATCTCCAGCTCGAAGAGGGCGGGGCGTCCGGCCAATTGGTGGCCGAGGTCGAGCACGCCGATGTACGCTTCGGCGACAAAACGGTAATCAGAGACTTTTCAGCGCGCATTATGCGTGGTGATCGGATCGGCATCATCGGCCCCAACGGGGCCGGCAAATCGACCCTGATCCGGCTGCTCCTGGGTGAAACCGCCCCAGCCTCCGGCCAGGTGCGCCTCGGCACAAGGCTGCAGCCGGCCTATTTCGATCAGCAGCGCGCCCAGCTCGACCCGTCCGCCACAGTCATGCAGAGTGTCGGCGGCGGCAGCATGACCGTCACGGTCAACGGCCGCAGCCGGCACGTCGCCGGCTACTTGCAGGATTTCCTGTTTCCACCGCAACGCCTGCAGTCGCCGGTGAGCACGCTGTCCGGCGGAGAACGCAACCGCCTGCTGTTGGCGCGCCTGTTCGCCCAGCCAGCCAATCTGCTGGTATTGGACGAACCCACCAATGATCTTGATGTCGAGACGCTCGAACTCCTGGAGGAGCTGCTGATCGACTACCAGGGCACCCTCCTGCTGGTCAGTCATGATCGAGCGTTTCTCGATGCAGTAGTCACGAGCACGCTAGTACTGGAAGGTGGCGGACGTGTAAGTGAATATGTCGGTGGCTACTCCGATTGGCTGCGCCAGCGCGCAGACGTGCGGGAGCTGAAGGACAAGATGGTAGGCGGCAGCGCCCCCGCGCAACCGCCCGGCGTGCGTGCCGAAGAGCGGAGCGCCAGGAAATCCGGCCGGCTTTCCTACAAGGATCAGCAGGAGCTCAAGACCCTTCCAGGGAAAATCGAGGCTCTCGAAACGGAGCAGTCACGCTTGCACGCGGCAGTGGGCGCAGCCGGTTTCTACCAGCAGCCGCGCGACAGGATCGCGGCAACGCTCGCGCGGCTGGAATTGGTCGGCAAGGAGATCGAAGCCGCTTATCAGCGGTGGGAGGGGCTGGAGTCGCAGACGCGCGCAGCAGATTGACTGAGGGTAGTTGTGCCGCTTGCAGCCTGCGCGTACCCCTGTCCGCGATTGATGGCGGTTCCTGAAATGGCGCCTCGTTGCGCGCCGAGCCGAATTCGCCGCAAACAGCGCATTGAGCTACCTGCCATGAGCCATGGTCGCGGTCCCGCCGCTGGCGTTCATCGTGCACGGACGCGGGCGAGTCGATTTCCGGGTTGACGTTCAGGCGCCGTATATGCCCGCCGTGCGTATTGGCCGTTCCGGTTGGCCCCGGGGGTGGGCGGATGCCGGCAGCTGCCTGCGGGAGCCGATCCGGGCCGATGTCGGAAGGCGGGACATGTCCCGGCTACGGGACCACGGCTCAAAAAATAGTTGTAGCTATTTGCCCGTTTGGGGCGTACAGTAAACTTGTTGCAGAGTAATTCTTGTAGTCAGTCCGGTAGGTCCTCCAGTTACTTCGGTAGTGCTTCCGTAATGTCATATCCAGGAATGAACTGCAAACCATCGCAATTCAATTAAACATGTAGAGGAATTTCCGTGATAGCAGGAACAGTAAAGTGGTTCAACGATGCCAAGGGCTTCGGATTCATCACCCCGGCAGACGGCGGTAAGGATGTCTTCGTGCATCACTCCGCAATCCAGGGTAGCGGCTTCAAGAGCCTGGCCGAGGGCCAGCAGGTGAAGTTCGACGTGCAGCAGGGGCCGAAGGGTCCGTCCGCCGCCAACGTCCAGCCAGCCTGAAAGCGGTACACCGCACAGACAGGTTTTAGGATTGAGACCCCGCCAGTCGGCGGGGTCTTTTTATCGGTTAGGTGCTCGACGCTGGCTTTCGTCCGCGTGGCCGCCATACCGGTTGTGCCGACATCCCGCGCGCGCTCAGGCGCTCGGCGCACTCCGTAGCGTAGGCCACGACATCCTTGCGCGATCCACGTCTAAGCCCCACGATCGTGGATGAACTGCTTTTGAGCACATAACGCTGCCAGTCCTGCCCCTCTCCGCCGTCGGGGACGCTGGATCTCTCTACCTCAACGACTTTGAACGCATAAGGCGTAGCCGGCCGTCCGTCCGACGGGGCGTCGTTGACTGCTGAATTCTTTGAATCGTTCGCAGACTGTGTCATGGTTGGCGACCTGCAGGCCTAACGGCGTCTCCCCGGCCCGCGGTGACTGCGTGGGCGTTCTTCATTGACTTTAAGTGGCCGTCCCTTAAATGGCACGCCGTTCAGTGCGGCAATGGCGGCGCGAGCCTCGTGGCCTTCCATCTCGATAAATGCGAAACCGCGGCAATTGCCCGTGAACACGTCAACGGCCACCTTGATGGATCGCACCGTCCCGTGCTGCGAAAAGAGCTCGCGCAGTTCCGCCTCGCGTGCTTCGGGTGGGAGATTGCCTACGAATATCTTTAGCATGTGAGTCCTCGGTCAATGAGTGCCCCGCAGCGAGCACGGCTTCGTGTGCGTGTCTTGTCGGTAAGCCGTCTGTCCAGGTCCGGGAAGCGGGAGACAGGTAGGGACGGTGACGAGCGAGCGAACACGGGTGGATAACAGGAACTGCCTAGCTGGGACAATCGGCCCGTACTGCGCTGCCGATACGCACCCTTATGACCCAAGTTTTTCACTATATCACATGGAGGGGGCCGGGGCGATGTTTTTGCGTCCCCCGGTTCGCGCTTGGAGACGCAGGCCTGGCCGCGGTCGGGGGGCTGTCCTCCGTCCAGCCTCACCCCGGCGCTGTCACCCGCGGTGCGGACCAATCCTTCGTATCGGGGCGCTGACCGGCGTAATGGGGCCCCGGACGGCGCGCGGACCGGGGAGAGCCTCGTTCGCTTGCGGCGTAGCGCCGCATTGCCAGTTGATTTACAATTCCGACCCGCCCGATGCAGTGTCACCGAATTCATGTTAGGAACCCGCAATGGAAAAGACCCCCGCTGACGCCGTTGCGATGGTGCGTCGTTACTATCAGTCGCTCGCCGGACGCCTGGTTGCGGTGCGCGGCCGCGTCGGCCATCCGCTCACACTGGCTGAAAAGATCCTCTATGCCCACTGGGAGGATAGGGGGGAAGGATTGCCGCAGCGCGGCGTCACCACGGCGGCATTACGCCCGGACCGTGTGGCGATGCAGGACGCCACGGCCCAGATGGCCATCCTGCAGTTCATCTCGGCGGGTCGCAAGACTACCGCTGTGCCCACCACGATCCATTGTGATCACCTGATTCGGGCCAAGGCCGGTGCGCGCCAGGATCTTCAGGTGGCTGACCAGGCCAACCGCGAGGTCTACGATTTTCTGGCATCGGCCTCGGCCAAATACGGCATCGGATTCTGGAAACCCGGTTCGGGGATCATCCATCAGGTCATCCTGGAAAACTATGCCTTTCCTGGCGGCCTCATGATCGGAACCGATTCGCATACGCCCAATGCGGGCGGACTCGGCATGATCGCCGTTGGTGTGGGTGGCGCTGATGCGGTGGACGTGATGGTCGGCATGGCCTGGGAGCTGCTGTGGCCAAAGCTCATCGGCGTGCGGCTTATCGGGGAACCCTCGGGGTGGACCAGCGGCAAGGACGTGATCCTGAAACTCGCCGGTATGCTCACAGTGAGTGGCGGCACCAACAAGATCATCGAATACTTCGGACCGGGGACGCGCGCCCTGAGCTGTACCGCCAAGGCCACGATCACCAATATGGGCGCCGAGCTCGGGGCGACCACGTCGCTGTTTCCTTTTGACGAACGTATGGCGGCGTACCTGCAAGCGACCGGCCGCGGCGAGATCGCGCGAATGGCCGAAGCCGTGGCGGCTGAACTGGTGGCCGACCCCGAGGTTCTGCAAGCGCCTGAGCAGAGCTTCGACGAGATCGTCGAGATCGATCTTTCGGCGCTGGAGCCGCAGATTGTCGGGCCCCACACGCCCGATCTGGCGCGTCCGGTGTCCCAGCTCGCTGCCGACGTGCGTTCCCAGGACTTCCCGGCTGAGCTCAAGGCAGCCCTGATTGGCAGCTGCACTAATTCGTCTTATGAAGACATCGGTCGCGCTGCCCATGTGGCGCGCCAGGCCCGGGCGCGTGGCCTGAAGGCGCGCGTGCCTTTTCTCGTGACGCCAGGCTCGGAACAGGTGCGCGCGACGATCGAGCGCGACGGATTGCTGGCTGACCTGGAGGCGATCGGGGCTACGGTGCTGGCCAATGCCTGCGGACCGTGCATCGGCCAGTGGGAGCGCACCGACGTTGGCAAGGGCGACAGGAACTCGATTCTCACTTCGTATAATCGCAACTTTCCCCGGCGCAACGACGGCAATCCGGCAACCCATGCCTTCATCGGCAGCCCGGAAGTGGTGACCGCCTACGCGCTCGCCGGCCGTCTGGACCGCGATCCCGTTCACGAGGGGGTCGCTCTCGATGACGGCACGGTGCTGCGGCTGGTGGCACCTGCAGCCGACGAATTTCCCGGGCGCGGTTTCGACCCCGGCGTATCGGGCTACGTTGCGCCGACAGATGATCCGGCCGCCGCCGTGTTGCGCGTGGACCCCAAGAGCGAGCGCCTTGCGTTGCTCGAGCCCTTTGAGCCGGTGGACAAGGTCGCCGGCTATCGCGACTTGCCGGTGCTGCTCAAGGCCCGCGGAAAGTGCACGACCGACCATATTTCGCCCGCCGGGCCGTGGCTGCGGTTCCGCGGCCACCTGGACCGGATCAGCGACAACCTCTTTTCCGGTGTGGACAATGCCTTTTCCGACAAGCCGGGTACCGGATACAACGTGTTCTCCGGAGCCTCAGGTCAGCCTCTGAACGACCTGGCGCGAGATTACAAGGGCCGTGGCCAGGGCTGGGTGGCGGTCGGGGACCGGAATTACGGAGAGGGCAGTTCGCGCGAACATGCGGCGATGTCGCCGCGCTACCTGGGCTGCCGGGTGGTGCTGGTGCGCAGTTTTGCCCGTATCCACGAGACCAACCTCAAGAAGCAGGGGGTGTTGCCCCTGGTATTTGCCGATGCTGCAGATTACGAGCGGATCCGTCGCGATGACCGACTGCGGTTTCTGGATCTCGACCAGCTGGCCGTGGGAAAGCCGGTGACGGTCGAAATCACGCATGGGGACGGAACCGTCGAGACCTTCCAGGCCGGCCACAGCCTGACTGCGGAGCAGATCGGCTGGTTCCGGGCAGGGTCGGCCCTGAACCTCATCCGACAGCAGGGCCAGAAGCTCTAGGGAAGCGCTGGCCCGGCTGGGGCCTCCGGCCCATTGACGGCTTGGGGTTTTCTCCAGCATAATGCGCGGCTTACATTTTGGAGGGGTTCCCGAGCGGCCAAAGGGATCAGACTGTAAATCTGACGGCTCTGCCTTCGGAGGTTCGAATCCTCCCCCCTCCACCAGCCTG
>JAJYEK010000245.1 GCA_021785795.1 Pseudomonadota bacterium | reverse complement strand
CCGGGCTACCCGCTTGTCCGGCGCATGAGGTGGCTCACGCCCACAGCTTCTGCCACCAGCGCCGGCGATTGCCCGGCAGCGGCCTGTGATCCGTCAGTTCCTGGGGTGGAATGCGGCTCATGATCCAGCCGGGAAGGGGAGGGTTGTCGCTGTAGCCGCAGGAAACCCCGAGATTGTTGGGATCAAAGATCTTGATAAGCCGCGGCTCGGTCTTGCTGTCGGTATAGACGATACCGCAGTAGTCCTCGTGGTGCTCGGCGCGCAGCAGGCTGTCGATTTCACGGATGAAGTTGAGTACCTGCTCGGAACTACTCGGCTGGGTCGGCACGGATTCGCTGACCGCATACAGGTACCAGCCGGCGGAAGCGTGCTGTCGCACGACTTCCCAGAACGCATCAAGCTGGGCCCAGCTGAGCAGGCTCGTGAAATAGCCGCGAAATGCCGTCTGGAAAGATTCTTCCGAAGCCGCCTGCATGATTTCCTCTTCCGTGTTCACGCGATGTGCAGGTCGTTGTTTCGACCCGATCAGACTATATCCGAATGCACCATACATCTCAAAGGGGGCCGGCGTGCCGCATCTCGGAGGATTCCGGTGACGCACCTGGATTCGCTCCAGCAGCCCGGGCCGGGCGCGCCTCCTGGAAGCGGAGATTTGCGGGCACGGCCGGTCCCGGCAGTGGCCCCCAGGCCAGGGTTTCAGAAAAGGCCGTGCCTCAATGGCTTGCGGCTGGGGCCCGGGTTTCCGGTTCAGTGCGTTCGCCGGGCGGCTTTCCTGGCGCCGGCTGGAGTTTGCCGGCAGCGGCCGCGGATCTGGCAAGTTGCGCGGCCAGCGTGCTGTAGCGCGGAGCAAGTATGATTTCGATGCGTCGATTGCGGCTGCGCCCACCCGCTGTCTTGTTGCTTGCCACGGGGTGGTACTGACCCATGCCGACCGCCTCCATCATCGCGGGGTTGACACCCGCAGAGTCCTGCAAGAAGCGTACTACGTTGGTTGCGCGTGCCGTCGAAAGCTCCCAATTCGTGGGGTAGCGATTCCTCAGCCTGGGCCCCGGTGGAACATTGTCGGTGAAACCCTCGATCCGGATGGTCTTGTCATGTGCCTTCGCGAGTACCGCGCCCACACGTGCAAGCACTTTCTTTCCCTGGCTGCTGATCCTGGCCTTTCCCGAAGGAAACAGGATCCGGTTCACGATATTCACCGACAGACGGTCGGCAAGCTGCGTGATCTTGATCTGGCCCTGGGCCACTTCGCTTTGCAGGCTGTGAATCATTTCATTGCGAGTATTGCGGACTTTGGCTATCTCGACCTGCTTCTGTTTCGATAACTCCGCGATCTTCTTGCTCATGCGGTTGCCGAGGTAGATCACCTCCTGCTTGAGACGCCGGTTCTCGAGCGACAGCTCCCGTGCCCGGTCCCGGCAACTTGCATTTTCCCGGCGCAGCTGTCCGCCGTAACCCCAGTACAGGTAGGCGGCGGCACCGGCCGTAACGAGCCCGAGGACAAACAGGATCCGGGAGAGATTGTTCCACATCGGAATGTCACCCCTGACAGACGCGCCGGACGGCGCTGGCAGGCCGAAGCATACCAAGCCTTTCGCCGCCGCGCCTAGGGCGATTCGCGGCCAGGCGGGCATGATGTTTCGCTCCCCGATTTTGGTTTATGCTGGTTCTGGGCATCGCGGTTCTGGCGGAAGGCGGCAGGTCTATGACAGCCAATAATGGAGAATTGGTGCTTGCCCTCGGGGGTGGCGGTGCCCGCGGGCTGGCCCATATCGGTGTGCTCCAGGTACTCGCTGAGCAGGACATACGTGTGCGCGCGATTGCCGGCACCAGCGTGGGCGCGGAGATCGGTGCCTTTGTCGCCAGCGGCATGCCTCTTTCCGACATGGCGGCTCTGGCGACCTCATTCGACTGGAAGCGGACACTGCAGCTGTTTCTGCCGGATCTGCCGGCGGGCGGTCTGGTGTCCGGCAGAAATGTCATGAACTTTCTGAACGAGACGATCGGCAATGGATTGATCGAGAACCTCGCGCTTGGGTATGTGGCATTAGCCACGGATCTCGAGACCGGCGAGCAGGTCGTTCTGGACCGAGGCCCGCTGGTTGATGCGGTGCGGGCCAGCATCTCGATGCCGGCGGTGTTCGCGCCGCATCGGTTCGACGGCCGGTACTTCGTCGACGGGGGTGTCGTCAATCCGGTGCCGTTTGATGTGGCGCGTGAACGCTTCGGCGGACCGGTGCTGGCTGTGGCTGTGCACTCCGGAGCGCGTGGTTTCACCCGACATGACGTGCCCCCGGCGCGTTCGCGCGCCTGGGCCGAGAACATCCGCCAGCTGTTGCAGCAACCGTGGATTAAGCCGGCAGAGAGTCTTCGGCAGTGGCTCGAAGAGCAGTTGCTGAATCACGATAATGGGCATCAGGTTGTCCCCGTCTGGCGCGCACGCCGTGTTCTGGACCAGGTTCTGGCCATATCCCAGGCGCAAACTGTGCGCCTGCGCAGTAAACTGGCGGCACCCGACATCATGCTGACGCCGGACGTGGACAGCATCGATTCGTTCGAGTTTTACCGGGGAGCGGAAGCGCTGGCGGCGGGACGTGCGGCGGCCGAGGAGGCGCTTCCTGTCATCATGAACTGCGTGGGACGCTAGCCGTCTTTTTCGGTCGAGGCCGCGAGCGGCGTGCGCCTCGGAAGCACCGCGGCGGGAGCTGCCGCTTTTGGAAAGGCGGTTGCCGCTTCGATTCGGGGCTGAGGCGCGCGGGCCCGCTGATCGCTCCGTCGCCGGTCCGGCTGCAAAAGGGCGAAAGAGCGCCCGCAAGAGGTCTGAATCGGTCGGTCCGGCAGTCTGGCGATGCAGTAATGATGGGGCGGTGCCCTGACGGGACGAAAGCGTTCCTTTTTTTGCGGAGCAGGGTTTTCCGGCCAGCGCTCAAAACCCGGTCTTGACCGGAGGTGTGTGGCGGGGCAGGTGAATCACGGCGCAGAAGCCAAGCGACGTGTCGCCCTGCAAGATCACATCGCCGCCGTGCGCACGCGCGATGGTGCGGGCGATATTGAGGCCGAGCCCCGTACCCTCCCGGTCGCGTCCCCGTGCCGGCTGGCTCCGATAAAAAGCCTCGAATACCCTCTCACGCTCCAGGGGAGGGATGCCCGGCCCCGGATCGCACACCGCGATGGTCAACCCCGTGGCGCCATCGTCGAGCTGGATGTTTGCCCGGCCTCCGTATTTGACTGCGTTGTCCACCAGGTTCATGAGGCAGCGCCTGAGGTCCTGCGGGTTCCCGTAAAATGGTGCCCTGGCTACCCCGTCGACCGTGACGGTCCAGCCCATATCCTCGGCATCGATACGAACGCTTTCTGCCAGCGCCGTGATGTCGAACTGGGTGCGGCTCTGGCCAGGGTCGATACCGTGCAGGTATTCCAGCGTTGCGTTGACCATCGCTGCCATGTCGGTGAGATCCCCGATCATCCGGCTTCGATGTTCGCTGTCAGGCAAAAGCTCCGTGCGCAACCTAAGGCGCGTGATGAAGGTCTTGAGATCATGAGAAAGCGCAGCAAGCATGGCCCCACGGTCGCGCACATACTCCTGCAGCCGCAGTTGCATCACGTTGAGGGCCCGTGCTGTGGCCCGGATTTCTTCGGGACCGCGTTCCTCGAGGGGGGCGTGATTGAGGTCTTGCCCGAGCGCGAGTGCCGCACGAGCCATCTGCTTCATGGGGCGCGTGACCCATCGAACTGCGATCAGCAGCAGAACGACTGCGATCGCCAGCATGAGCAGGAGTTTCGGCAGCAGTATGTAGAGGCGCGCAACATGTTCATAAGGCAGTCGTGCTGAAAACGTGACCCAGCTTCCGTCGTGCAGCTGGATATGCGTGACGAACGCGAATCCGCGCGGTGCCAGATAGAACAGCCGCAGCGTGAGGTATCGGTCCAGAGCGTTGTCCGGGATTTCCGAAAAAAACGACGCTTCGTGGCTGTCCGGCCGTGCAACATGACGGAGCAGAACGTGTACTGGCCAGTGCGCTCCCAGGTCGCGGCGCAGCATCGCCTGAAAAGCGCGGGCATACGGCCGCTCGGAAGCGCCATCCGATGATCGGGGGCTGCGGGAAAGTGCAATGGTGAGACGGCTGTCGCTCAGTCTGTTGATGATCCGTGCCCGCTCTTGCGGGCGAACCGCGTCGAGCGCCTTCGCGATGTCCGAGATGTGCTCCGCCACCTGCAAGGTCGTGCTGCGGTAGAATGCGCGGCCGCGATCGAGAATGTTGATCGCCATGCTTAGCAGCTGCACCAGAACGAGACCCAGCAGCAGTACACCGAACATTCGAGCGGCCAGATTGCGGGGGATGAAACTCATTCAGTAGTGCCGGACGACGTCTGTTGCCAGGATATATCCGGCGCTGCGGACTGTTTTGATCAGGCGGGGTTCCCGGCCACTGTCGCCGAGACGATGCCGCAGCTGGCTCACCCGGACGTCGATGCT
>JAJYEK010000244.1 GCA_021785795.1 Pseudomonadota bacterium | reverse complement strand
GTGCTCCCGTGCAGGCTCCTTCCGCAAGCCCGGCGCCGGTATCTGAACCGAAGTCTGAACCGAAGTCTGAACCGAAGCCGCAGACGTCGGATACAGACCATGTGGTTCCTGAACACCCGCTGCCGGTGCACTGATTCATGCTGGCTTCGGCATGGGTGCCATGACTTTGGTCCAGCGGAACCGGCTGCGGGAGCCGGTTGGCTGAGAGATGACGGAGTGCGAACGGATTGTGCGAACTTTGCTTTTGATCGTCTTGCAGAGATGCCGAGCGCGGGGCATGCCGCGGTTTATGCATTGCTCGGGGCACCTATCCGGCATCTATGCGAGGACGGTCCAGGGCGGTTGTCGCTTTCGACGATTATCCCTATCATTACCATTCGCTGATTGAATTTGATGCCCGCATAGCTCAGTCGGTAGAGCATCTGATTTGTAATCAGAGGGTCGGGGGTTCAAATCCCTCTGCGGGCTCCATATAATCAAGGCTTAACGAAATTCCTAGCCATCTATCCCCTTTTTTTGTTGGACTTGACGTACGGCTTCACGAACTGCGGGGCCATGAGCTTCACCGTGTGCCCGAGGGCGGTGAGCTTCCAGGGCCCAGTGATGGGCGCCGCCACGGGCCTCCAGGCCAATCAGTCAAGGCGGCAGATTGGCAAAGAATGTCAGCACGTGGGCGCGTTTCAATTGCCTGCGAACCACGGGCTTGCCGTGCGCATCGACACTGTGGACCTGAAAGACCTTCTTCGCGATGTCGATGTCCACAGTCGTTGCCCTCTTCGCCGTCGTAGACTTTTCCATTGGACACCTCCTTCGTCATTGCGTAGTTTGAGCGAAACCCTATCCACTGTGGCACTCGAGATGCCGGCTGAGGAAGGGGGCGTCCATTACATTGCCTCGACGGGTTGATTATCCTAAACCAACCAGTGGCTCGAAAATCGGGGGACACTCCAGAACAATTTATCGCGCGTGGTTCATTTATCGGTGTCTGTGAAATCGAAGGAAGTTCAAGGCAGGGCGGGTCGCCCGACAGAATGTATATTGACAATTATCACTTGTCAGTTTAGGGTAGAAGAAAATAGGGATGAACAGGCGCTTTGATCCAGAGCTTCCGGCACAAGGGACTGAAACGGCTCTATGAGAAGGACATAGCCAAGGGCCTGTCGGCGGATATGGTTCCGAAGATCGAACGGATTCTAGCGCGCCTCGACGTGGCGACAGGGCCGGAGATGATGAACCTGCCCGGCTATGGCTTGCATCCCCTGAAAGGGGGGCTGAAGGGCTTCTGGTCCGTGTGGGTCACGGGCAACTGGAGGATCATCTTCCGCTTCGACGGAGGCAATGCGTGTGATGTTGATCTGGTCGATTACCACTGACCAGAATGGAGGTAATGAAATGACGATGAAAAATCCGCCGCACCCCGGACTATCGGTGCGCTCTGATTGCCTAGATCCGCTTGACCTCTCCGTCACCAAAGGAGCGGAGGTCCTCGGCGTAACCCGTCAGGCCCTGAACAATCTTGTGAACGGCAAGGCGGGAATCTCGCCGGAAATGGCGATCCGCCTCGACAAGGCCTTCGGCGGCACGGCCGAGGGCTGGCTCTCTCTTCAGACGGCCTTTGATCTCGCGCAGGCGCGCAAAAAAGAAAGGTCTATTGCAGTAAAGCGTTATTCGAGAGAAGCGGCTAAGACCACTGAAGTGCGGTGACCTAATGGTGTTGATGTGTAATCAGGATCGTCCCCGGGGTATGGTGGAGGCTCCAGCATTTGAGAGAATGGAGCCACAGACAAGTCGAAGACGTATTCACCTGAAGTCCGGGCGCGCTTGTCCGCATTGTGCGGGAACACCTGGCAGGCTGTGCAAGCAGTCTGTGTTTGTTGATGCCAGGCGAAATTTGACCTTTCCGGAACCTCGTTTCGAAAATCGATTGACCATCCCTTACTCGCCTGAATATGTCCAGCGACAGGACGTTGCAAGTGGCCTCTTGGTCAATCTCCAATCGGTACATGTGGTCAGATTTCAACCAGCACCAACGGCTGTGCTCTGGAGCCTCTTGCAGACGGGTTGATGTAACCCCGGATTTCTGCAGGGCCGGGTTGCCAGGAACGGCGGGGATCGCGGTTTAGGATGCCGCGTGCTTCTGTAGGAATCGCATGCCGTCGGTCCAAGCCTCCCGCGGTCCCCGATTGGAGTGTACGGCTGAAGTTTGTCACCACCCGAGGGGGCCAAGGTTGCTCAGTGCACACCGGTGATGCAGGGCGGGAGGCGCAACCGAGTTGAACATGCGCGCGCGGCCCCCATATATCGGGGTGCGCCATGCCGGGTCCTCGCGGGCTGAGCCCACAACGGATACACTGCCGCTTCCGTAGCCACCTATTAAGTTGAATCCACGGGAATATGCCGTTACTGCGCCTGGACAAGGTATCGCTTGCCTTCGGCCATCTGCCGCTTCTCGAAAATGCGAAGTTCGAGATCCGCCGGGGCGAGCGCGTGTGTCTGCTCGGCCGCAACGGCGAGGGCAAATCGTCGTTGCTGCGGGTGGCGAGCGGCGAAATAATGCCCGACGATGGCAGCGTCTGGGTTCGCCCGGGGGCGCAAGTCGCCCATCTTGCCCAGGAAATCGTCGTCGATAGTTCCGAGTCCGTATTCGACGTCGTCGCGGCCGGCCTTGCGGATGCGGGCAGATTGCTTTCCGAATACCACCATGCCGCAATGGAAGTCGCGCACGCGACTACCGAGGCTGGCGTACAGCGCCTTGCGCGACTGCAGCATTCGCTCGAAGCAGTCGACGGGTGGCGTCTCGAGCAGCGCGTCGAATCGGTATTGTCGCGCCTCGGCCTGGACGGTGGCGCGCCGCTGCATACCCTATCCGGCGGTTGGCGACGGCGTGTGCTGCTTGCGCGTGCCCTGGTCGGTGATCCGGACGTGCTCCTCCTGGATGAACCGACAAACCATCTCGATATCGATGCCATCCGCTGGCTGGAGGAATTCCTATCGGGTCACGCGGGGGCGGTGCTTTTCGTCAGCCACGACCGGATGTTCGTGCGACGGCTCGCAACGCGCATCGTCGAACTCGACCGCGGCGTACTCGCGTCCTGGCCCGGGACCTATGACGATTATGTGCGTCGAAAGGATGATCAGCTTGCGGCCGAATCAAAGCATCACGCGTTGTTCGACCGGAAACTCTCCCAGGAAGAAGCCTGGATCCGCCAGGGCATCAAGGCACGGCGTACGCGCAATGAAGGACGGGTGCGTGCGCTCGAGGCCATGCGCGAACAGCGCCGCCTGCGGCGGGAGCGACGGGGTCAGGTGGAACTCAAGCTCGACGAGGGCGAGGCGTCCGGACATCTCGTCGTCGAGGCGGAGCATGCCGACGTGCGCTTCGGCGACAAGACCGTAATCAGGGACTTCTCGGTGCGCATTATGCGCGGAGATCGCATCGGCATCATCGGCGCCAATGGGGCTGGCAAGTCGACGCTCATCCGGCTGCTTCTGGGAGAGAATGCGGCCGCCGCCGGGCAGGTGCGGCGCGGCACGAAGCTGCAGGTTGCCTATTTCGATCAGCAGCGTGCCCAGCTCGATCCGGCGGCCACGGTCATGCAGAGCGTCGGCGGCGGCAGCCTGACGGTGACCATCAACGGTCGCAGTCGGCACATCGCCGGTTACCTGCAGGATTTCCTGTTTCCGCCGCAACGGCTGCAGTCGCCGGTCAGTACGCTTTCGGGCGGGGAGCGTAACCGCCTGCTGCTGGCGCGTCTGTTTGCACAGCCGGCCAACCTCCTGGTGCTGGACGAACCTACCAATGATCTCGATGTGGAAACGCTCGAACTGCTCGAGGAACTGCTCGTCGACTACCCGGGCACGCTTCTACTGGTTAGCCATGATCGCGCATTTCTCGATGCGGTGGTCACGAGTACGCTGGTTCTGGAAGGTGACGGGCGCGTGAGTGAGTTTGTCGGAGGCTACTCCGACTGGTTGCGCCAGCGCGGCGACCCGTCGGTGCAGCGGGACAAGCCGGCAGCCGACGGCAGGCCCGGGCAGCCGGTGGCCGCGCGTGCGCCAGTGCGGCAGGCCAGGAAAGCCGGCAGGCTTTCCTATAAGGAACAGCAGGAACTGAAGGATCTTCCGGGCAGGATCGAGAAGCTCGAAGCGGAGCAGTCGCGTCTGCACACGGCGGTGGGGGCGGCCGGGTTCTATCAGCAGCCAGGCGACAGGATCGCTGCGACTCTGGAGCGCCTGGAATCGGTCGGCAAAGAGATCGAAGCCGCTTATCACCGGTGGGAAGGGCTGGAATCACAGGCACGTGCGGCGGATTGACGGACAGTTCGCGGTACCGCCATCAGCCGGTACACTTCGCTGTTACTGCCGAATGCATAGCAAAAAAGGCCGAAGACCAGACCTGTGCAGCCGATACACAGCCTGATTGCCCCTGGCGGCACCCAGTGCTCATCGGGTCCGTGAGCGGGTATCGGAGCCGGGCAGCGACAGCGAAAACGGGCG
>JAJYEK010000243.1 GCA_021785795.1 Pseudomonadota bacterium | reverse complement strand
ATTTCGCACCCCCTTCAGTTCGGACGCCAAATTTCCGCCCATCAGGGAGCGGTACGGCGGCCTACGGAGAATTTACGGGCCAACAACTCAAACGACACTTCCGAGCTGTCCGGGCAGCCGTTCGCATCGAGCAGTTCGGGCACCATGGTTTCAAGCTTCGTCGATAACGCTTCCAGCGTCTCCGCTTCCGTCGCAAGCCCCGGTACATCATCCGAGGTGGCTACCCAAACGCCCGCTTCCGGGTCCCATTCTGCCCGGATAAAAAGCGCTACTGGTGTCCGCTGAAATCCCATATTGTGCCTCCATGTAAAAATCTTACGCCAAAGTGGCGCTGGCAGTTTGCTTGTACTCGCCATAATCGGGAAGCCCGAGAACAGAGGGGTAGCATCTTCTAACAGGGGGCAACATTGGGGGCAACTGCCAAGCAGGTAGGACATAATCAAACACAAATACAATATGTTATGTCGCCTATTCGGTAGTCGCCGCCCCATTTACACCGTTTCAAGACGTCCAACAAAGGCCGGAAAGCCAATATAAATCAAGGCTCCCGGCCTTTTTTGCGTCCCGCATCGCCCGAGCGTATGCGTGGTAATCCGACGGTAAGTGACGGTAACATTGACGGTAATTGAGTGACTGTCATAGGGAGTTACCGTCAATGCCTCTCACCAATACCGCGATCCGCGCCATAAAACCCAGCACTACGCCCTGTCCGCGATCTGCCAATCTCTAAAGACCTTGAGGGAAAATATAAACCGGGGGCTTTACGAAGGGTTTCCCCACCTCGAGCGTAATTTGGTCATGGGCTTTGAGGACGATATCGCGGATCTTGCCGAAGACCGGTCGTCCATTGACATAGGCGCGCACCTGGCCCGTGAGTCCCGCCACATTGTGCTCGTTCAGGGGTTTTCCCCAAATATCAAAAAAATTGCCCAACGTGTACACACGACGATTGGGCGATTCAATATGCACAATTCCCGTCGCGTCATGCGTGTGCAGCCAGTAGTAGCCGCTACCCGCCGCGACAAAGCCGTGTATCACCGTGAACGGTTTGACGATGCCAATTCCATCAGGTATCGCCAACTGTTTGCCGTGATAAAATAACGACACATGCACATGGAGGTGCGTCTTGAGCATCTCGTGACCGGATCCCTCGATTCCATCCACGACCTGGCCGTTTCCACCCTGACGGGTATCGCCCGCCGCAAACGCCGTCTTGCCAAGCTGTGTACCCTGGACAAGCTGAATAGGCCGAGGGGGAATGGGCGTGGCGTCGGTTTGCGCGAAAGCCCATCCGTTACCGCTTGCGAAAAGCATCAACATCGAAAGAAAAGTGGCCGGGCGAATGGGCATCATAGGTTTCCCATGCATTGGTTAAGTGCGGACTAGTTCAATTCAAGGGCATAGGTTGAATAGTACCTAACACTTGTCTTCCGAGTACACCCAACGTCCCCGTTCACACGTCAGCAAAGACGCCGGAGCCAGAAAACCGTTTCGGATCCTGCAAGATCCAAACCACGCCATTTCGGTGTAAATTGGGTATGGCCATGTGCGTAGCGTATTGCGGGCCTGTGGTCCCGAGGAGCAAAATACGCGAAAACCCGCTCAGCAAAAGCTGCCCGGCATCGAGTTTGCAGAGGACACCACGCTGACTACAAAAGCCCATTGGGAAACGGTCTACCAGAGAAAGCCCGCCGACTCGGTCAGCTGGTTTCAGCCACGCGCGCAGCGGTCTCTGGACTTGATCCGCAGCATTACAGCAGGGCGCGACATCTCGGTCATCGACGTCGGCGGCGGCGCATCAACGCTTGTGGACGATTTGACAGCGGATGCAAGTTTCGATGTCTCTGTGCTCGACATCTCCTCGGCGGCTCTTGGCGTGGCGCGTCAAAGGCTGGCCGCCAGATCTGGGCGCGTGCACTGGATCGAAGGAGACATAACCGGGATCGAACTCCCCGAGCAGGCGTACGACATCTGGCACGACCGTGCCGTTTTCCATTTTCTCACAGACGTGGAACAGAGATCGGCGTATGTCGAACAGGTCAGGCGTGCTGTTCGCCCGGGCGGACATGTCATCGTGGCGGCATTCGGTCCGAATGGGCCTACCCAATGCAGCGGCCTCCCGGTTGTTCGCTACTCCCCGGACACGCTGCATGCAGAGTTCGGACCGGCGTTCGAGCTGGTTGAGCACATGAACGAGGCGCACCATACGCCAGCCGGAGCGATCCAGCAGTTCGTCTACTGCCATTGCGTCATGCATTGAATTGCCTGCGTTCGCAACAAGCGTCAGAAGTACGCATCTTTCCGCTTTTTCGAACAGGCCGCCATCCTCTGAATACCGTCAAACCAGATGAACCCGGTTAAAACCGCTGCGGAGATTCAGGACGGGTCCCGTCGGTAACAAGAGCGGTGCCGCGGTATCGAGAAGCTGATCGGATGCCACCCGGCCATTCGCGAAGATAAGAAAGCCGGCTCCCCTGCCGGGAAGTAACCTGAAAAAACTTCATTCTGGCCACAGATCGCGGATCGCCATCGCTGCCTTTCCCGGAACTATCTTTAAGCAAACGCAACTAAAAACAAATTCGCCGATTTGCGGTTCGCGCAGGACCTCCGGATCTTGTCCGGTTGTCTTCGCCCAAACACGGAGTCCGGCATTGTCCAGCTGGGGCGCGCTCGGTCCTCCATCCGAATAGCAGTGGCTCATGGGATCTGCCGAATGAAACGCTTACACGGACTCGCGGGATTCATGCTTGCGGCATTACTGATTGCACCAGATCAGGGAATGGCCTCACAGACACCGGTGGTCACTTCGACCACCAGCGAGGCTCCGGCAAGCGCTGCCGACCAGGCGAAGGACCCCATCGCGCGACTGTTCCGTCAACGCGATGTCACCTCAGGCCTCGCCGGGGCCTATCTGACCGGCGCAACGCTCGGCGTGCTCGACTGGGCCGCCCTGCACCAGCTCGATCACCCCGTGCACGAAGACACAAGCGGCATATGGTCCATCGCCCGCGTGGGCCAGTTCCCCGCAGAGCTGATCGGCGTTACCCTGGCCGGTGCCATTTGGGAAGGCGGAGGAAATCGTCTCGGCCGGACTTTATGGCAAAGCCTGGACGCCGCTGCCATCGCCGGAGTATCGACGACAGCGCTGAAATATACCTTCCAGAGAGAACGCCCGTCGCAGACAACGAACCCTGACCGATGGTTCCAGGGCACCCATGCGCAGAGCTTCCCGAGCGGCGACGTGTCTTCCATCACGGCTCTCGTGACTCCGATTATCCTCGAGTATCACAGCACCGATCCCTGGGTCGATGCGCTCGCTGCGGTTCCGGCATTCGACATGGCCGCCCGGGTCAAAGCCCACGGCCACTGGCAGACCGATGTGGTCTCCGGCGCCGCGGTGGGCATCGTCAGCGGTTACTTCGCTCACCGCTTCAAAGAACCCTTTATCCTGAGTCTGCTGCCAAATGGTTTTTATGTGGGGCTGAAATCGAAGTTCTGACGCCGGATACCTCCCCAGTGCCGCCCGGTGCGAGATTCACCGGGCGGACGAGCAAACCGGATCAATAAACCGGCACCAGGTTATATCCCTTGGCCTGATAGCCGATAGCCGAGATATAGCCATTACCGACCGGCTGCACATCCGGAATGACGTCGCGCGGTGAGACATCCATGCCCTTGAGCGCTACCCCGCAGGCCTGCAGCTTCACACCCATGCCCTTGAGCTTTTCGACCTTCTTCTGGACCCCCGCCACAGACCGCTCCTCCATGTAGGGAATGCCACGGCGATCCTTCGTCAGAAACGCGACATCCGGACCGACGAACACGACCACGATCGTGGGCTTCACGCCTTGGGCGCGCATTCCGGTATCGGTCTTCTCGACCACCGACAGCACGTGCGCCACCTGCCCTGGATTATTGACATCGATCATGAACACGGCCTTGGCCTTCGTGAGGCCATGCAGGGCATCGGTGTCCTTGAGCATGGCTGCCTGGGCGCTGGCCATTGGCAGAAACCCGGCAGCGATCAGGGGCAACATGGCAATCCAAAGCGATCTTGTTCTCATCGTTTACTCCTCTGGAGGTGAATGGGATACAGCGTGCAAAAAAATATCCACGCTGGAGCATGCCCCAGGGATCATATCGCCGGAGCCTGACGCCAGCAACGCACGTGCCAGGTCCTCAGTGTCTTTCCGCACAAGCACCGCACGCATCACGGTTCCTGTGAACCACGCTTCCCTTACCAATCCGAAATGCGCTGCGGGACTCCTGCCGTTGTGCCATTTCGAAACCCGGCACCCGCGCGAAGCCGCGACGGTCGGGAAACACACCGCAGACCTTCAGAATGGCCTCGTCAACGAACGGCTAGTCACCCGCCAGTCCCTGCACCATCGCCGCCACCCGCTGTGGATGACGGCGATGGATCCAGGCGAATACAACCACTCCCGACAACAGGTATGCCAGGAACAGGGCCGTGACCAGACCCTGCGAGGAGGACGGAAACGGATAGAGGTTGCCCCACAGCACGTAGAGCAGCAC
>JAJYEK010000242.1 GCA_021785795.1 Pseudomonadota bacterium | reverse complement strand
CGGCTGGCATTCGTCCGCCTGGTCGACTCTACCCTGACTGCCGCTACCCTGTCTAAATCGACGGAAACGCGAATCCGTATCCGTCCTTCGATGTCTTGCGCGGTTGCGATGATCTTCTCCGCAGTCTGACCGCCGGGTCCTGACCCCGGTCCCGGATTTCAATGCTGACACGGCAACACAAGCCGAAACCGGCGGCCTTGACTCAAATCAAAATACCCGCTGACGCGTTACGATTCGGCATATACGGTGCGCGGACCGTATCTGTGCCATGTCATAATGTTGAATTAACTTTATAAATACATTACAAGTATTTATTATTAATAATAAAACATACCACTCAGGATGATGGCGCGGGCGAAAGCACTGCCCGGCGGCGGTCGGGCTGCGGGAAGCTCCGGCCACAGGCGAGCCTGTCCTTGCCGCACCATCGCACGAGCGCCGGGCTTGTCTGGCGCTGTGCGTCGACCCTGTCGGCCATCCGGCACGGCCACCTGCCGCAAAGGCAGCGTTCGGGCTCCGGGTGCCACGTCCCGGGCGGGAGCACCCTCTTGATATTCTGAAGAACGTCAGTCAGCAGCATGCGTTGCCAGTCGCGCATGCGCCCCGGATTCGGTATCCGCCAGCAGCTGCGATGGCAACCGACACCGGGCATGGAATGCCGGGGCAGACCGGATGGGTGCTGACGTCATGGGTTCGTTCATGACTGGCTCCCTCCTCCCTCCCATACAGACCGTGTCATTCGCAATACGCATTATACGGCGGGAACCGCGTGGTCTGGCCGCTTTCCGATGGCTGTTTTTTTTATTCACCTGTTAACCCGAGGAGCATTTTTATTGGAGGGCTCGATCCAGAAGCCTTGACCCGCGGGGCACAGGCGTAAAAAATGGAGTCCTTGCGGTGGCCATCGAACTGCCGGGCACGTGTCGGACGCCCTGCCTCGCCGGAACGGAGCGGTCTTGCGGTTGCCCGGTCTGCCGGGTGCGGACCGGCGCATCGGCAGCGCCGCAGCCCAACACGGGCCTGCGAACGAGATCGACCCATCGCACCGCGCACAGCCGGGCGGCAGCCGGCACCCAACTGAGCCAGCTGATGCCCCCTGAGTTTGCCGCGACGCATGTCGCACTGACCACCGGACAGCACATTCTGTCCGTGATTTCGGGCTTCGCGGTCGGCTTTTCCCTTAGCCTCATCGGCGGCGGAGGATCCATCCTGGCCGTGCCGCTGCTCCTGTATCTGGTCGGCTATCCCAAGCCACATGTCGTCATCGGCACCACCGCACTGGCGGTATCGGCAAACGCATTCCTCAACCTAGTGCCGCACGCGTACGCGGGCAACGTGCGCTGGAAGGAAGCGATACTGTTCGCAATTGTCGGCGCCATCGCGGCATTCGCCGGCTCCACGGCCGGCAAGGCGGTGGGATCGGAGAAACTGCTTTTTCTGTTCGCCATCCTGATGCTCGTGATCGCTGGCCTGATGTTGCGCCGCGGCAGACCTGCCGATCGCCAGGCACCGGCGACAACCCCCCCGCCGGAAAAGAAACGCAAAACGCTGAAGCTGGTCGTCGCCGCCTGTGCCGTGGGGCTTCTGTCGGGATTTTTCGGGATCGGTGGCGGATTCCTGATCGTTCCGGGTCTGGTGTTTCCGACAGGAATGTCGATGATCTCCGCCATCGGATCCTCGCTGGTGTCGGTGGGGACTTTCGGGCTGGTCACGGCGCTGAACTATGCCCGCTCCGGTCTGCTGGATTGGCGGGTGGCAGGACTATACCTCGCTGGAGGCGCTGTCGGCGGCTGGATCGGCTCGCGGCTGGCCACCCGCCTCGGCCGCAGCAGCAAGGGCACACTCAACGTGATCTTCTCTGCAGTGGTGGCACTTGTGGCACTGTACATCCTGTACCGGAACCTCTCCGCCTTCGCGCCCCCGCTGCGCGACCTTTCGCCGGGAGGTCATACCTGAGAGTCACACCGGCCGCAGCAGCTCCCGCCCAGGGGCGTGAATCGCAGCGCGCGCCGCGGGATCAGTCGGTGTGCAGCCCGGCCAGCTCTTCGACTGCCTGGATTATGTTCTTTGTCCCGGGAATGGACGCGCGCTCCAGTTCCGCGTTGTACGGAGTCGGCACGTCGCTGGCGGCCAGTCTGCGCACCGGCGATGCCAGATCCGGGTGCGCAACCTCACCCAGCGTCGCGGCGATTTCAGCGCCGACGCCACCAAACCGGCAGTCCTCTTCGACCACGATCGCGTGGCGCGTCTTGCTTACCGACTCGCGCAGCAGCGGCAAATCGATCGGACGCAGACTGCGCAGATCGATGACTTCCACCTCGATGCCGCGCGTGGAGAGCTGTGCCGCGGCTTCCATGGCAAGAGATACCATGCGGTGCCAGGCAACCAGGGTCACGTCACGCCCTTCCCGCCGTACTGCCGCAGCATGCATGGCAGGCGGCGGGGCATCCGGGTCGAACGGTCCCTTGGTGAAGTACAGCAGTTCGTGTTCCAGTACAATGATCGGGTCATCGGCGACGATCGCCTGTGACAGCTGCCAGTAGGAATCCTGCGGCGTTGCGGGCACAACAACGCGCAAACCCGGCACGTTGACCAAAGTATGCTCCAGCCGCTGTGAATGCTGGGCTCCGAGCTGCTTCGCCACGCCTCCCGGCATGCGTATCACCAGGGGTACCTGCAGCTGCCCGCCGGACATGTAGCGCAGCTTGGCTGCCATGTTGATGATCGAATCCAGGGCAAGCAGCGCGAAGTTGATGGTCATGATTTCGACCACGGGCCGTCCGCCGGCCAATGCCGCTCCCACGCCGATGCCGACGAAGCTGTTTTCAGAGATCGGCGTGTCGCGCACGCGCCATTCGCCGTATTTCGCGTAAAGGCCCTGGGTCACGCGGTAGCTTCCGCCGAACAGGCCCACGTCCTCACCAAGAATGAACACACTGCTGTCGCGCTCCATGGCGCGGTCCAACGCTATGTTCAGGGCCTGCCAGACCTCCAGTTCCGGTGCCGGGCGTGCCGTCCCGATGATACCGACGTTGTCGTTGCGCTGCCGGGTCATGGCCGCCCGCCGTACAGATCCAGAGGCTCGCTGTAAACGCCCTTTCCGAGATCCGTCGGCTGCGGGCTTTCGGCAGCGAAGCGCACGGCCTCTGCAACCACTTCCGCAACCGTCTTTTCAGCTTCCTGGCAGTCGGTCTCGTTCAGCCACCCTTGCCCAAGAGCACGCTCGCGGAAGATCTCCAGCGGGTCGCGCGCCCGCAGTTCCGCGAGCTCCAGTGCCGAGCGATAGGCCCCCGGGTCCGCCATGGAATGCCCGCGATAGCGATAGGTCTCGCACTCGATCAGATATGGTCCGTTGCCCGACCGCACATGCTGCACCGCGGCACGGGTCGCTTCGTGAACCGCTACCACATCCATGCCGTCGACATGGCGGCCGTCTATGCCATACGCGGACGCATGACGGTAGATATCGGGCACTGCCGAATGCCGATGGATTTCGGTTCCGATCTGGTAGTGGTTATTTTCGCAGATGAACAGCACCGGCAGCTTCCATAGCGCCGCCATGTTGAGCGTCTCGTGGAACGTTCCCTGGTTGGCAGCACCGTCTCCGAAATAACACAACACAATCTGCGTGGAATCGTTCAGGCGCAGCCAGTACCCGACACCGGCCGCGATCGCGAACGTCTCCCCGACGATGGCATAGCCCCCGAGAAACCTGCGGCTGACATCGTAGAGATGCATGGAGCCGCCGTAGCCGCCTGAGCAGCCGGTGGCCCGCCCGAACAGTTCCGCCATCACCGCCGAGGGACTCACGCCCCAGACCATCGCGTGCACATGCTCGCGATAGGTGCTGACCACGTAATCACCGGGCTCGGCGGCATGCAGGCTGCCGACCGCCACCGCTTCCTCTCCGGGATACAGGTGCAGAAATCCACCGATGTTTCCCTGCATGTACTGCTCCGCAGCGGCCTGCTCGAACTGACGTGCAAGCGTCATGTCGTAAAAAAACTGCCGTGCGAGTTTACGTTGCATCGACAATCCCCCGGCACCTGATACCGCACCGGCGTGAATTCGGAATTTCCGGCGGCGACGCACGCTATCCAGGTCCGTCGCAAGACCGTAAACGGCTATATGCCGCTCACCCGGCATGGGCACAGCCGTGTGGCACGCCTACTTCATAGCACGCGAATGCCGCAGCAGACATTGACACGCATCAAAACGCGTTACCCGCGGGGTATTCTCCCTACCGCCTTTGCGTCACGCCGGTCGCAACACCATGGACATCCGCCGCCGGGCGGCCTGCGTCCCGCAGAAACCACATTCCGCCTGGCGCCCACGCGGTGCGCGCGCCGCTCAGTTCCCTGCGGTCTGCCGCCGGGCAAGAAACCGGTCCGCAGACAGCGCCGCCTGGGCACCATCCCCGACGGCAATGGTGATCTGCTTGTCGCGCTGGTCGGTGACATCTCCGGCCGCAAACAGTCCTGGCACGACAGTCGACTGATCCCGGCCCACCGGAATTTCTCCGGCACTGTTCAAGTCG
>JAJYEK010000241.1 GCA_021785795.1 Pseudomonadota bacterium | reverse complement strand
CGCGTGGGGCCCGACGGCGTGGCGTTGGCGCTCCATGACTACGGAATCCGCATTTACACCGCACTCGTGAAGCTGTTGCACGCGGAGTGACGCGGGTTGCAGGGTTGTGCAGGCAGGCCGCAGATCGGGAAGCGAAGTATTGACATATCTAAAAAACTCGATATATTATGAGCTATGGATCAGGTAGCGATCTTCAAGGCCTTGGCCAACGAATCGCGGCTCAAGATCCTTCAGTGGATGAAGGATCCGGAGAAGCATTTCGGCGCCACCCCGAATGGACGGCCGCGCGGGAAGGCGGTATGTGTCGGAGAAATCCAGGCGAAGCTTGGGCTATCCCAGTCGACGGTATCGCACTTCCTGGCATTGCTGCTGCAAGCGGATCTGTTGGTGGCCAAGCGCGACGGACAGTGGACGTTTTATGAGCGCAACGAAAATACGATCCAGGCGCTGGAGCGGTTCCTGAAGGACGAGATCTAGCAAGATTAGGCATGTCCCCATTGGGGGATTTTTTAAAAGCTAATTAATCGATCTTGCTAGATATATGAAAACCGAGAAATATCGATCAAGGAGAACCACATGAACGAACAACCTTTGTTGAGCCCCGTGAAGCTTGGCCGCTATCTGCTGAAGAACCGTGTTGTCATGGCGCCCTTGACGCGCTCCCGTGCCGATAATCCGGACAAAGCGCCCACCGAACTGCATGCACAGTACTATGCCCAGCGCGCTTCGTCGGGCTTGATCATCACGGAGGGCAGCCAGATCTCTCCACAGGGGGTCGGTTACATCCATACCCCGGGGATCCATACGCCCGCGCAGATAGCAGGTTGGCGCAAGGTAAGTGAGGCGGTGCACGCCAAGGACGGGAGAATCTTTCTGCAGCTGTGGCACGTCGGGTACGTATCGCATCCGGATTTCCACGGCGGCGCATTGCCGGTTGCGCCCTCGGCTATCAATCCGAATACCCAGTCGTACACGCCCCAGGGCATGAAGAACACCGTCACTGCGCATGCGCTAGAGACACACGAAGTGAAGCTCATCGTCCAGGACTACGCCCGGGCCGCGAAGAATGCGATTGCCGCCGGGCTTGACGGAGTCGAGATCCACGGAGCCAATGGCTACCTCATCGAACAGTTTCTGCGCGACGGCACCAACCGGCGCACGGATCAGTATGGTGGCAGTATCGCCAACCGGCTGCGCTTCCTGTTCGAGGTGACCGAAGCGGTCATCGGTGCGGTTGGGTCTGACCGTGTCGGCGTGCGGCTGTCTCCGGCCAATACCTGGAATGTGCCCGCGGATTCCGACACCCGCAGGCTGTATGATTCCTTGATCGGCGCACTATCCGGATACGATCTGGCCTATCTCCACCTGCGTGAGCCGCAGGGGGACGTGTCGGCCATTCCGAACATGGTCACGAACGTGACCGAGCACTACCGTGGTGTTTACCGGGGCACGCTCATGACGAACACCGGCTTCGATCGCGAGCGGGCCAACGAGTTCATCCGCAAGGGTTACGCCGACCTGGTGGCTTTCGGTACGCTGTTCATCGCGAATCCCGATCTGCCGGAACGCTTCCGCCGCGGCGCCCCACTCAACCAGGCCGATCAGGGCACCTTTTATCAGGGGGGGCCGAAGGGCTACATTGATTACCCGGAGCTTTCTTCTTCGGCCTGAAAGGCGGGATTAACCTAAGGACAACAAGGAGGCGGGTCATGCAAAGCGTCACAAACCTGGCTGGTCGCATTCTGATGGTGGCAATTTTTCTTTGGGGCGGACTGGGAAAAATCAGCGGCTACGCCGGATTCGAGCAGTACATGAGGCACCTCGGGCTGGCGGTCTGGCTCACACCGTTTGTCATACTTCTGGAGCTCGGGGGCGGCCTTGCCGTGCTGCTCGGTTTCTACACGCGTGTGATGGCGCTTGCCCTGGCTTGTTTTTGTGTCGCGACGGCGGGACTGGTGCATTATCATCCCCAGGACCCGATGCAGATGATTAATTTCATGAAAAACCTCAGCATGACCGGCGGGTTCCTGATCCTGGCGGCCTACGGCGCCGGAAAGCTGAGTCTGGACGAACGGCTCAAGCTCAGGCTGCGGTAGCGCCGTCGGAGGGGCCGATGGGTTCCACGCCCGGCCGCAGCCGGGCTAGGAACTCAGCGCAAACGCGGCGACCTCGTTCCAGTCTTCAACTTCTCCCGAGGTATCTACCAGCGCCAGCCGGTCGACGGTGATCGTCGCCGGCAGCCGGATCATGAGTTCCTGTGCCAGGCGTGTGCGCTCCGTGACGTTCATGTTGCCGTAGTACAGGCTGAGGTGTGGCAAAAACGCAGTGCCTGGCTGCCGCATGAGCGTTTCCGCACGGTGGCGGATGCGCGCGAGCCCACCGGTGAGCGCGAGCCGGACATACAGGCAGCGGAAACGGTCTGGCTCTCCGTTGATCGACAGCGGTTCCAGTGTCAGAGGCGGGGATGTGGCGGCGAGGCGTGCGGCGGTGTCTGCGAGCGCCAGTCGCGGCATGCGTAGTCCGCCGAGCAGGGTTAGGTGCGGCGCGAACTGCGGCGTGCCGTGCGTCTGAGCGAGTTCGCAGATTAGCTGCCGCAGCACGTCAACGGGTTGCGGCAGCAGCCAGAGGCAGATGCGCGGTTCCTGGGGCATGGGCAATGCGAGCTTGAAGGAGCGGCACCTAGCGTAGCATCATTGTCGGTGACGGACAGGAGGGGCAATGGCGGACGGGAAACCAATTGCGGTAGTAGCCGGGGTGGGCCCGGGGCTTGGTGCTGCCCTGTGCCGGGCGCTGGCCCGATCCGGTTACGTCGTCGTTGCCCTGGCACGCACCGGCGGATTCACGCAGGATCTGGCGCACGAACTGCGGCAGGCGGGAAATTCGCTGGTATCCATTCAGTGTGATGTTGGGGATACGGAATCCGTCGATGCGGCCTTCGCCCGAATTGATCATGAAGTCGGTGCAGCTTCCGTCTATATCCACAACGCGAGCCAGCTGGTAGCGATGCCGTCGCTCGAACTTTCGGCAGCGGCGTTTACCGACGCCTGGCGTGTGGCTTGCCTGGGTGCGCTGCTGTGCGCGCAGAAGGTGATACCTGGCATGCTGCAGCGGGGGCGCGGAACATTGCTTTTCACCGGCGCGACCGGCGCGCTGCGCGGAGGCGCGGGCTTTGCGGCCTTTGCATCGGCCAAATTCGCGCTGCGCGGCCTGGCCCAGTCTCTGGCGCGCGAGTTCGGACCGCGCGGGATCCACGTGGCCCACGTGGTCATCGATGGGCTGATCTGGTCCGGGCAGATCCGTCGTGGCTTTACGCGGGACCAGTGCCTCCTGCCCGAGGCGATCGCAGACTGCTACATGCAACTCATCGCCCAGGACCGTTCCGCGTGGACGCAGGAACTCGATCTCAGACCTGATGTCGAGAAATTCTGACGGCCGGCGCCGGAGACTACTGGCGGACCTCAATGCGGTTGACGACGTCGCGCACGCCGAGCAGGTACCAGGCATCGAGCTCGGTCATCTTGCGCTCCTCGGCTGTGCCCACTAATCCATGGAGTGTCACGATGCCGTTGCGGGAATTGGCGCGTATCTGGTCGGCATGGACCAGTGGATCCTTTTCCAGCACCAGCCGCAGTGCGTCGAGAATCTCATCGTCGTGATCGCTTTCGGCTGGAGTCACTTCCAGTTCGTTGACCACGTCGCGGCACCCTGGAGTCCACCACGCAAGGACACCTGCAAGTCTCTGATGCGACAGGCTTCCGACCTTGCCGCTCAGGCTAACCACTCCGTCCTGCACCTCCATCGTGATCGACCCCGGTACCTGGGCGCCGGGGTCACGCAGCACAATCACTTCGCCCTTCGCCTTGGCATGAATGGCGTAGTCCAGGAATACGCCCTCGGTGAGCAGAAAGCGAGAGAGGGCGTCACGCACGGCACCGTCACCTCTGCGTTCGCCAGGCGCAATACGCAGTCTGTCAACGGTGCGGTGGATCCCGTCTAGGGCCTTGGCCTGTTCCAGCGCCACTCGCTTGACGGCAATGTTGTCGACCTCTCCTTCGACTGTGAGTGCCCCATCGCAAACCGCGACGTGAATGGCGTTGTGATGGGTCCTGACGCGCGGCTCGTGCTCGAGGGCCGCGCGGATCTCCCTCAGGATTGACTCGTCGGATGTCATGGTTTGTCCTCCGATCGGGATGTCCGTGGCCGGCCCCGATGGCAGCAGGCCCGCGGTCGGTCTTGTCCGCGGGGAATTGATGACCTGCCCACCGCGTTTCCTGACGGCGGGCGCGAAACCGGATATGCGGAACGCTGCGGGCAGGGAATCTGCAGCAAGTGGATGCGGTCGTCACGGAACAAAGGCGTTTGCCTGCAATTCATTGGAATGTCGGCACCAGCAGTTCCCCTATGGTTCCATGGTACGGCCGCGCATCGGGCCATACAAGATCCCCGGGATGGACGGTTATGAGGGCCGGCCTCGCTGGCGGAATGTTCAGGGCACTTGCGTGTCCCAGCGGAACTGGGGCCGGCCGGGCCGGTCTCAGGAAAGGCATGCCGCCGGGACCTGGTTGCAGGTG
>JAJYEK010000240.1 GCA_021785795.1 Pseudomonadota bacterium | reverse complement strand
AACCGCTACGGCCTGATCGGCGCCAACGGCTGCGGCAAGTCAACGCTGATGAAGATCCTGGGCGGTGAACTGGAACCGACCTCGGGGAGTGTTGCGGTCGATGCCAAGGAGCGTATCGGCAGGTTGCGCCAGGACCAGTTCGCTTTCGAGAGTTGCACGGTACTCGACACGGTGATCATGGGCCACGCCGAACTGTGGAGCGTGAAGCAGGAGCGCGACCGCCTGTACGGTCTTTCCGAGATGAACGAGAACGATGGCATGAAAATAGCCGATGTCGAGCACGAGTTCGCTGCGCTCGACGGCTACACCGCCGAGGCGCGCGCGGGTGAATTGCTGCTTGGTGTCGGCATCCCGCTGGAACAGCATACCGGGCCGATGAGTGCCGTCGCGCCGGGCTGGAAATTGCGCGTATTGCTGGCACAGGCTCTGTTCGCGGATCCGGACATACTGCTGCTGGACGAACCCACTAACCATCTCGACATCAACACCATCGGCTGGCTGGAGGATTTGCTCAATGCCCGTGCCAGCACCATGATCATCATTTCCCACGATCGGCGATTTCTGAACGGCGTCTGTACGCATATGGCCGATCTGGATTACGGGGAGCTGCGCATTTATCCGGGGAACTACGACGAATACATGACCGCAGCAACCCAGGCGCGCAATCAGCTGTTATTGGAGAACTCCAAGAAGAAGGCCCAGATAACCGAGCTTCAGACCTTCGTCAGCCGCTTCTCGGCCAACGCCTCCAAGGCCAAGCAGGCCACTTCGCGCGCACGGCAGATCGAAAAGATCGAGCTGACCGAAGTGAAGCCATCGAGCCGGCAGAATCCGTTTCTGCGTTTCGATCAATCCAAGCGGCTGTATCGGTTAGCCCTGGAAGTGACGAAGCTAGGCCAGGGCTATGGGGCGGTGCCACTGTTCAAAGGGCTCAGTCTGTCGGTCGAGGCCGGAGATCGAATCGCCGTGATCGGCCCGAACGGCATTGGCAAGACCACGCTGCTGCGCACCCTGATCGGCGAACTCGCTCCCGCTAGTGGCGCGATTCGCTGGTCCGAGAATGCCAACATCGGTTACTACGCGCAGGATCACGCCGGCGACTTTGCGGTGGACATGCCGCTTCTCGACTGGATGAGCCAATGGAAAAATCCCGACGACGACGAGCAGGCGATCCGCGCTGTTTTAGGGCGGCTTCTGTTTTCGCAAGATGAAGTGAGAAAGTCTACAAAGGCGCTGTCCGGCGGAGAGCAGGGGCGAATGCTGTTTGGCAGGCTGATGCTGCAGCAGCCGAACGTTCTGGTCATGGACGAGCCGACCAATCACCTGGACATGGAATCAATCGAGTCGCTCAACACCGCGCTGGAGCAATATGCGGGCACGTTGATATTCGTCAGCCACGACCGCGAATTCGTTTCGTCCCTCGCTACGCGCATCATCGAGATGACCCCGGAAGGCGTCGTGAACTTCGGCGGCAGCTATGACGATTATCTGCGTAGCCAGCAGGAGCAGGCGGCTCGGGCATCGGGCCGGTTGCGGAAAGCGCGCGCAGACTGATCCGGTCAGCGGTGCTTGTACAGCAACGTTCTGTGCGGACAATGGGCCGTGCCGCCCGTCCCGATCATGATGGATGTTCGTCCCCGGGAGATGGCATCCGGTCCCGGGGAATGCGGCGACTAGCCGGCGCGGGCATCCAGCGGGGTCATTCGGTGTTGCGCAGCGGTTCCGGACAGTGTATCGCGTAGCCCTTAGCATAATCGATCCCGATCGCAGCCAGGCAGTCGCGAATTCCCGTGTTTTCGACATACTCGGCGATCGTTTGCACGCCCATTTCACGCGCAACATAGGCAATGGATTCGATGATGCGATGGTCCAGAGAGGACTGCACCACCTCCCGTACGAGGCTTCCATCAATTTTTATGAAGTCGATGGGCAGGGCCTTCAGGTAGGAAAACGATGAAACACCGCTTCCAAAGTCATCAAGCGCAAAACGAAAGCCAAGTTTCCTCAATTCGGTCATGAACCGGCCAGCGCGCTCCAGATCATTGACGGCCACGCTTTCGGTGATCTCGAAGCAGACTGCGTGCGGTGGCACATCGTACTCGCGAATCTGGTCCCGCAGAAAATCGTAGAATGAGTCATCATTGAGGCTGGCGCCGGACAGGTTTATGGCAGTGAATTCGTTCACCCCATCGTGCCGTGCCGACACTCCCCAGTGGGGGTCTTTAGCGGCGAATACCTGCCGGATAACCCAGCGATCGATGGCTGTCATCATGTTGTACTTGATGGCGGCTGCCATGAATTTTCCCGGCGCCACGATTTGGCCGGCCGTGTCGACCATGCGCAGCAGAATCTCATGGTGTGTGATATTCGCGGCCATTTGCACGGTAGGAACGATCTTCTGGAAGTACAGACAGAAGCGATCCTGGTCGATCGACCGGGTGATGGCCGAAACCCAGTCCATTTCAGATCGCATTCTTGTAAAATTCCCGCCGTCGGCATAGCTGATTACCTGGTTGCGTCCGCTTTCCTTTGCCGCGTAGCATGCGGCGTCCGCCTGCATGAGTACCGACAGACTGTCATTCGCGGTCTTGCCGATTTCCGCCACACCGATACTGGCCGCCAGATCGAACGCGCGATCCTGCCAGATGAAACGGAAGGTGGAAAACGCCCGTTGTATATCGCGTGTTATTTCCATGGCTTCCGGCAGACCGCAATCGTTCAGCAAAACGGCAAACTCGTCGCCTCCGAGCCGGTAGACGGTGTCGTTGCGGCGCGCGGCGCTTTTCAGCAGCATCGTCGCCCTCTGCAACAGTTCGTCGCCCGCGGAATGTCCGCAGGTGTCATTGATTAACTTGAACTGATCTAGATCCAGACATAGCAGTACATGTCTGCGGCCGTCGACGGCGGCGGATTGCACCAGCTGATCGAGATGTTTCATGAAGCCGCGGCGATTCAGCAGACCGGTAAGGTCATCGCGCAAGGCCTGCTGTTCGAGGCGCAGCTGAACGAGCTTCTGCTCGGTGACATCCCGAACCACGGCAATAACCATATCGCCACTTCCCACGGCGACCCGGTTCATGCTGATTTCGACCCAGCGTGGCCGGCCCTTGGGCGGGTGAATGGGGCATTCGAAACGTACTACCTTGCCGGCAAGGGCCTCCTGAAAGTGAGCGTCGAAAATTTTCTGTGAAGATTCCGGGCCAAGAAATTCCGTAAAGGGAACGCGTTGGTTGTGTGCCGTCAATCTTGCCTCGCTTTCGCCGAGCCACTCAGCCATGGCGCGGTTGGCGACGAGGAATTTGCGCTCATCGCACAGGACAAAGATGCCATCGTTGGCGCTGTCCAGATAGGCGCGCATGAGTCCGAGATAGAACTCCGCATCCTGCGCCGCCTTGATATGGACGTCCGCATCGCTTTGCTTGCCGGCAGGTTCGATCATGCGGGTGAACGGTGCAAATGGTTTGCCGCATGCCATGCGGCTGAAACGATGGGCGAGACAGGACTGGTCACTCGATGGGACATATGCCCTGTCACAACCGGGTCTCCGCCGGGCTGTCGGGCGCGGCGCAGGGAGCCGGTGCGATCGGCCGATTGGTTGACGCATTCCGGCGCCGGCGGTTTCGCGGTGCTGGGCGCTCTGCCGGGCTTCACGTTTGTGTCTGCGTGAGGGTGCTCAGTCTTTTGAGGGATCCCTGGGGCCACTGCTTTGCCATTTTTTTTGGGTTTGAATTTCAATAATGCAAGGAATATGCCGGAGCAGGGGCCGATCAGCCCGAGCCCGAAGTCGTCGTGGGACAGGGGGTCCGGTCCTGGACGGGCAAGATCTGGCTGGAATCCCGCGGCCTGAACGGGCGCGGTGGCAGCACCGTCTTGCTGCAAACCCACCGGGTGCGGGCGTTCGGGAATTTGGTGTCTGATAAAAGCGTCGGGGCGGGAGCCGTGTTTCCGCAACGTGCGCCTGCCCGTGCTGCTGGACCGGAAACGATGGGAAGATCAGTCTGTCGTGCCGGGATGCATCGTGCCGGTGTCAGATCCGGTGCGCCACCCAATCACATGCCCGATCATCAGCCCCCCCACGACCCGCGCGCACCGGATCGGTCCGACTCCGATGCCGGAAACAGGTAAAATCGGGGGTGCTCTCAGGTCCACACTGCAACCGAAACCCCGACCCCGATCAGGCCGGCCCTCGTACCTGGGTGTGTGGCGGCCGTTGCGGGCGGATTGCCGGGGTGGTCTGGATGCCCGGGCTGCCCTGATACCTGCTTTGCAGGGCCGCACGCCCGTGCGCGCCGCAGATGACGGCGGCCATTCTGCCGACAGATCGTGCCTCGGCCGCCGGCTTAATTTGATATTTCCCGGTGCGCCTCGGGCCACGAATGAGCAGTCGTGGCGGACAGCCTATGCGGCGGCCCGCGAAAGCGTGCAACTGCGAAGCTTCCGCGCAAATGCACGTAGCGACTGGATCCGCGTCTCCTCCGCCTCGCGACACCAGTCCTGCAGCGCATGCAGCAGATACTCCTGGGTCGTTGCCGAGCGATGCCAGATGTCCTGCAGTTTCTGCTTCATCGTATACACGGTGCGCAAGGACTGGTA
>JAJYEK010000053.1 GCA_021785795.1 Pseudomonadota bacterium | reverse complement strand
ATCCACGTCGACTTCGATCGCATCGCTCAGGAAGCGGTCCAGCAGCACCGGCGAATCGTTCGACACGCGTACTGCCACGCGCATGTAGGTCTCGAGATCCTCGCGATTGAGCACGATCTCCATGGCCCTGCCGCCGAGAACGTACGAGGGCCGCACCACCAGCGGATAGCCGATTTCCTCGGCGAGCTTCACGGCCTGATCCGGCGTGGTGGCCGTACGGTTCGGCGGCTGCAGCAGCCCCAGCTTCTGGACGAGCTTCTGGAACCGCTCGCGGTCCTCTGCCAGATCAATGGAATCCGGGCTGGTGCCGATAATGGGCACGTGGTTGCGCTCAAGCTCGCGTGCGAGCTTGAGCGGAGTCTGGCCACCATACTGCACGATCACGCCCTTGGGTTGTTCGATGTGGCTGATTTCGAGCACGTCCTCCAGTGTCAGGGGCTCGAAGTACAGACGGTCGGATGTGTCGTAGTCGGTCGAAACCGTCTCCGGGTTGCAATTGACCATGATGGTCTGGTAGCCATCCTCGCGCAGCGCAAAGGCGGCGTGTACACAGCAATAATCGAATTCTATGCCCTGGCCGATGCGATTGGGTCCGCCTCCGAGCACCATAATCTTGTCGCGCGGTTCCGGATGAGACTCACATTCCTCATCATAGGTCGAATACATGTATGCCGTGGCCGACGCAAATTCAGCGGCGCAGGAGTCGACCCGCTTGAACACCGGGCGAACGCTGGCACCGTGGCGCAACTCCCGAAACTGCGTTTCGCTCACCTCCAGCAACTGCGCCAGCCGCCGGTCGGAAAAGCCCTTGCGTTTCCATGCCCGCAGGCGCTCGCGCGAGGGCCTCTTGCGGGTGTAGCGGCGGATTTCCGCCTCGAGCGATACCAGCTCTTCGATCTGGACAAGGAACCAAGGATCGATGTGCGTCAAATCGAAGACTGCGTCGACGCTCATTCCCGACCGGAACGCATCGGCGATATACCATATGCGCTCGGCACCAGGCACCCGCAGCTCATGCTCGATGCGCGTGGCCATCTGGTCGGGCGTCAGCTGCGGATCGATGATCGGCTCCAGGCCGTAGACGCCGGTCTCCAGACCGCGGATCGCCTTATGCAGCGACTCCTGGAATGTGCGGCCGATCGCCATGACCTCGCCCACCGACTTCATCTGTGTAGTGAGCGTCGGATCGGCTTTGGGAAACTTTTCGAAGGTGAAGCGCGGAAACTTGGTCACGACATAGTCTATGGTCGGCTCGAATGACGCCGGGGTCGCCCCGCCGGTGATGTCGTTCTTGAGCTCATCCAGCGTATAGCCGACCGCCAGCTTGGCTGCCACCTTTGCGATCGGGAAACCCGTTGCTTTGCTGGCGAGCGCTGAGGAGCGTGAAACCCGCGGATTCATCTCGATCACCAGCATGCGCCCGTCATCGGGGTTGACGGCAAACTGGACGTTGGACCCCCCGGTCTCGACTCCGATCTCGCGCAACACAGCGATACTCGCGTCACGCATCACCTGGTATTCCTTGTCGGTCAACGTCTGGGCCGGCGCGACCGTGATGGAATCGCCGGTGTGTACGCCCATTGGATCGATGTTCTCGATGGAACAGACAATGATGCAATTGTCCTTGCGGTCCCGCACCACCTCCATCTCGTATTCCTTCCAGCCGATGATCGATTCCTCGATCAGCAGCTCGCGCGTAGGCGAAGCCTCCAGGCCGCGCTCGCAGATCGCGAGGAACTCCTCCTTGTTGTACGCGATTCCTCCGCCGCTGCCACCGAGGGTAAAGGACGGGCGGATGATTGCCGGAAACCCGATCATCGCCTGGACCTGCAGCGCTTCCTCCAGGCTGTGCGCGATCGCTCCACGCGCGACGCCGAGCCCGATGGACTCCATCGCCTTCTTGAACAGCTCGCGGTCCTCGGCCTTATCAATGGCCTCGCGCTTGGCGCCGATCATCTCGACGCCGTAGCGCTCGAGCACGCCTTCGCGGTCGAGGTCGAGGGCGCAGTTGAGTCCAGTCTGGCCGCCCATCGTTGGCAACAGCGCATCGGGCCGTTCTTTTGCGATGATCTTGGCGACGGTCTGCCACTGGACCGGTTCGATATAGGTCGCATCAGCCAGATCGGGATCGGTCATGATGGTGGCCGGATTGGAGTTGACCAGGATGACGCGATACCCCTCTTCCTTGAGCGCCTTGCAGGCCTGAGCCCCGGAATAATCGAACTCGCACCCCTGGCCGATAATGATCGGTCCGGCGCCAATGATCAGGATGCTGCGGATATCAGTGCGTTTCGGCATAATGAACCGCCGTCTAGGCTCCTCCGGCCTCAATCCCGACAACCGTCGCAGCCGGCGCTGGGGCACATACCGCCGCGGCTGCCTCCGGGCGGGACTGAGCCTCCATGAGCCGGATGAACCGGTCGAAAAGCGGACTGACGTCGTGCGGCCCGGGGCTTGCCTCCGGATGCCCCTGAAAGCAGAAAACCGGACCGTCGGTGCGCTCCAGGCCCTGGACCGAGCCATCGAACAGGGACCGGTGGGTCACGCGCAGCATGGAAGGCAGACTGTCCTCATCGACCGCGAAACCGTGGTTCTGGCTGGTGATCATGACACGTCCGCTCGCAAGTTCCTGTACCGGATGATTGGCTCCATGATGGCCAAACTTCATCTTTATGGTGCGCGCACCCGACGCAAGCCCGAGAAGCTGATGGCCGAGGCAAATACCGAACACCGGGAGACCGCTGGCGATGAAACTGCGAATGGCCGCGATCGCGTAGGTGCATGGTTCGGGATCACCGGGGCCGTTTGACAGAAAGATCCCGTGCGGACGCCGCGCGAGGACTTCCTCGGCGTTGGTCTTGGCGGGCACCACCGTGACACGGCAGCCGCGGTCGGCCAACATGCGCAAGATGTTGCGCTTGATCCCGAAATCGTACGCAACCACGTCGAAGCGGCGCTCACCGGCCGCCCGGTAGCCCTGGCCCGGGGCCCATCCGCCTTCCTCCCACAGATAAGGCTCCTTGGTCGTGACCACCTTTGCAAGGTCCATGCCCTTCAGGCCAGCAAACGCCCGGGCGGCAGCAAGCGCCGCCCGGCGGTCAATCTTCCCGTCCTCGCCCGCCGCGACGACGCATCCATTCTGGGCCCCCTTCTCGCGCAACAGGCGGGTAAGCTTTCGGGTATCGATTCCGGAAATTGCCACCACCCTGTGCTTGCGCAGGAATTCCGGCAGACTTGCGGAGGCGCGCCAGTTGCTCACGCGGGCCGGCAGGTCGCGGATCACGAGACCGGCTGCAAAGACCCTGCTGCTCTCCATGTCCTCGGCATTGACACCGGTGTTTCCGATATGGGGATACGTAAGCGTAACGATCTGCTTGGCGTACGAGGGGTCGGTGAGTATCTCCTGGTAACCGGTCATGGCTGTGTTGAACACCACCTCGCCGACCGCCTGCCCCGATGCGCCAATGGCCTCACCGGCAAAAAGGGTGCCGTCTTCCAGGGCAAGCAGGGCAGCGCGCATCAGCCGGATACCTCCGCCGGTAGGCATGCGAAAGCGGGCGAGGCCGCACACGCCTCTCCCGCTTTCGGTAATTCGTTCATTGATTTGGGTGCTTCGGGTTGAAACGCTATTTTACGTGAGCACCCTGCCAAAAGCAAACCGCAACCGCTTCGGCCTGCGCAAGTGTCTCAGTTCGAATTTCCGCTTCCGAACCCCCTGCGGATGTTCCTTTGGTCGTCACCAATCGAACGGATGACCCGCGCCGGATTTCCTCCGACAAGGGTATCCGGAGGAACGTCCTTGGTGACCACCGAACCCGCAGCTACAACCGAGTTTTCGCCTACCGTAACCCCGCCGATAATCGTTGCGCCGGCTGCGATCCAGACGTTGCTCTCAATCACGATGGGCTTTCCGATTGTGGCGGCACGACGCTGCGAAGGTTCAAGGGGATGGCCCGCCGTGATGATGCTCACGTTTGGCCCGATCATCACATCGTCCGCGATGTCGAGCCCGCCAAGGTCATAGAAAGTGCAGTTCTGATTGACAAAGACATTTCGCCCGACGCGGATTTCGTCCCCACCGGCAGTATAGAATGGCGGGATCAGCAAAAAACTATCGTCCACCTTTTTACCGGTGAGTTCGCTGAACAGGGCCCGAATTTCGTCCGCATCGTTGAACGTCAAGCGGTTGATCGCGGCGGTGATCGCCGTCGCTCGTTTGACGTTTGCCAGCATGGCCGCTGATTCCGGCGTTCTCCTGTAGATTATCTTGGTGCGGCCGTCATTCGGCATTTGTTATATTCCTCGAGCTACAGTTGAGCGCGCGTTTCGGCGCACAATGGCTGCACCAGGATGCGCCGAGGGTGGCCACATCGCGGAAGGGCCGGAATCCTCTACCGATGTTGAAAATCCGGACTGAGACAAAACCCGCCCGGCAGCACCCGCATCGAATGCGCTGCCGCAGTCAGCGCAGACCCAGCACGTGCTGCATGTCGAACAACCCGACTTCTTTGTTCTGCAGCCACAGCGCCGCGCGCAACGCGCCATGGGCGAAGGTCATTCGGCTCTGTGCCCGGTGCGTGATTTCGACGCGCTCTCCCGGCGCTGCAAACAGCACCGTGTGGTCGCCGACGATGTCTCCGCCACGTACCGTAGCGAATCCAATGGTCTGGCGCGGACGCTCACCGGTGACTCCCTGGCGCCCGTACACCGCGCATTCCTTGAGGTCACGGCCCAGCGCCGCGGCAACCACCTCCCCCATGCGCAACGCCGTGCCGGAAGGTGCATCCACCTTGTGCCGGTGGTGAGCCTCGATGATCTCGACATCCGCTTCCTGTCCCAGCACCCGCGCCGCCATGTCGATCAGCCGCAAGCACAAATTCACCCCGACGCTCATGTTCGGGGCGAACACGATTGCGATGTCCCGCGCGGCGGCTGCGATACGCTCCCTTTGCGCATCATCGAAGCCCGTCGTCCCGATGACCATGCTTTTCCCGTGGGCGCGACACAGGTCCAGATAGGCCAGGGTTGCCTCGGGGCGCGTAAAGTCGACCAGAACATCCATCTGGTCCAGCACCTGCTCTAGTTCGCTCGCGACCGGCACCCCCAGGCGTCCGACGCCGGCCAGCTCGCCGGCGTCGATGCCGACTGCCGGGCTCCCCGGCCGGTCGATGGCAGCCGCCAGCCGCATCCCTTCGCCGGCTTGACAGGCTTCGATCAGACTGCGTCCCATGCGGCCGCTGGCGCCGGTTATCGCTATCCTCATCATTCGTTCGTTCCCGTGGCAGGTTGGACAAGTCCGCAACCGGAGCACTAAGCCGGCAATCCGGCGCCGAAAGCAGCAGTGCGCAGCGCCGGACGGATCGCACCGGCAGCGGACGCGGCCAATGTACTAAGAAACTTCTTCGGGAGAAAGAACGCCGGGGCCGGCGACCGGACTGTCGCCGGTCACTGAGCGCCGTCGGCGGGCAGTCGCGGCGCTCGGCTGCCCGGGACGCGCCGGGCGATGCGTCCCAGGGCCGCGATGATCCGGAACGCAAGCAGTGCCGCCAGGATTGCACCATAGATGTCCGGCTCGGTTCTGTCGAGCTTCACCAGCCACAGGTAATGAAGCACGCCACCGATCGCGATCACATACACCAGCCGGTGCAAGGCCTGCCAGCGCCTGGCGCCCAGTCGCCGCACCATGGCGTTGCTGGCAGTCAGCGCCAGGGGAACCAACAGCACGAAACTGGCAAATCCCACGGTCATGAACGGTAGCCTGACGATGTCGCGCGCCATTGCGGTCCAGTCAAAAAACTGGTCGAGCACCACGTACGCCAGGACATGCAGGCAGGCGTAGAAAAACGCGTACAGTCCGAACATGCGCCGGAAGCGGAGCAGCCAGTACGCCCCCGTGAGGCGGCGCAGCGGGGTCACGCTGAGCGTGACAAGCAGGAATATCAGCGTCCAGCGGCCGGTCGAATGCTCGACTGCCGCAATCGGATTGGCACCGAGATCCTGGAGCGGCGCTTCCGCGGCCAGGACCGCGAGCGGCAGCAGACAGCCCGCGAACACTGCACGCTTCAGCCAGAGAATACGCTCCGGGGTCATGCGTCAATAGTACTTGTTGAGATCCATGCCCCGGTACAGCTGCGCCACTTGCTCGGCATAGCCGTTGAACAGCAGGGTCGGACGTTTGAAAAAATCCCCGATGCGCCGCTCGCGTTCCTGGCTCCAGGGCGTGTGATCATCGTGCGGGTTGACGTTGGAATAGAAGCCGTATTCGGACGGCACGGCCCGCATCCAGGTGGTAAGCGGCTGCTTTTCGACAAAGCTGATCCGCACGATGGACTTGATGCTCTTAAAGCCGTATTTCCAGGGCACCACCAGCCGAACCGGCGCCCCATCCTGGTTGGGAAGCGCCCGGCCGTAAAGACCTACTGCCAGTATGGTCAGGGGATGCATGGCCTCGTCCATGCGCAGCCCCTCGACATACGGCCAGTGCAGGATATCGGTGCGCTGACCCGGCATTTCCTTGGGGTCATAAAGTGTCACGAATTTCACGTATTTCGCATTGCCGGTAGGTTCGACCTGACGGATCAGGCGGTTGAGCGGAAATCCGACCCAGGGGATCACCATCGACCAACCTTCGACGCAGCGAAACCGGTAGATGCGGTCCTCCAGCGGATTCTTGCGGATGAGTTCGTCGATGCCGTACGTTCCGGGCCGCCTCACCGCACCGTCGACGGTGACCGTCCAGGGGCGCGTCACCAGACTCGCAGCCAGTGTCGCCGGAGAATACTTGTCGGTCGCGAATTCGTAGAAGTTGTTGTAATGCGTGATGTCCCGGTACGGCGTAGGACGCTCTTTCGTGCTGAAGGGACCGGGGTGCGCCGGCAGCAGCCCGGGCAGTTCTGAAGCCGGAGCGGGATCCGCGGCAGCCTGGTCAGTCAGGAGCAGCGCCGCGGCCGTGGCCGTAACGGAGGCAAGAAACCGGCGCCGACCGTTATATGCGGTCTCGTCGGTGACCTCGGATGACTGGATCCGCGGCGGTTTGGAAATGAGCATGGCACATCCTTCGCGCACCGGTGCGGGGGTGGCCGGCGGACTCCAATTTGGACAGCTCCGGATGACGAAGTTCCATGCCTTCGGGCCGGCCCAGGATCACAGGCTAATATAGGCGTAACCGCGCTTTTGCAGTTCCATCAGATCCACCGCGCCCGAATCCACGTACTTGGCGAACGGCAGGATCGCGGCTTTCGTGAGTTTCAGTGCCTTGAGCGTATTGCCGCAGGCATGAAACTCCACCCCGTAGTCGTTGAGGCTGGAGACGGAATCGCGGATGAACTTGGAAACGGGGCGCAGCGGCTTCTTCAGCAGGATATGGATCCCCGGACCGAACGCCGTCACCACGATCCGCACGTCATCGCCGAATTTCCGCAGTACCGCGCTCACCGAGAACAGCACGTGCTCCTGGTACGACGGGTCTGCCTTATTGAACTGGAATACCACGAAGTTATGGGGACGCTGGCCGGGAAATATGAGATCGTTGCCGCCGCCGGACCCGGCGAGCGCCACGCGTTCCGTCCCGAGGGCGACCAGTCCGCTGGCCGCTGCCAGCCCCCCGAGCACCTTGCGCCGCCCGGCGCTGACAGAGCCGGTGACCTTGCGCCGATTTGACATGGTTTGTCCTCGCGTTCGCTATGGTTTGGAAAGAGGTCGCCGGATTTCAGGACGCGCGGCCGACCGGAATTATTCCGCAACTTCGCAATGCCGCTATCCGAGGAAACTCTTGAGTTTGTCCATCCACGACTGCTCGCGCGGATAGTGGCGCGAGCCGCCGGCACGCACCAGCGAATCGAACTCTTCCAGCAGTTCCTTCTGATGCTTGGTCAGATTGACAGGCGTCTCGATGCTCGTATGGCAATAGAGGTCACCGACACTGCCTGAGCGCACATTGGTCACTCCCTTGCCGCGCAGCCGGAAAACCTTGTCGCTCTGGGTGCCCGCTGGAATCTTGAGCGTGGCGCGCCCATTGAGGGTAGGGACCTCCACTTCACCGCCTAGGGTCGCCGTGGCAAAGCTCACGGGCATCTCGCAATGGAGGTCATCCCCATCGCGCTTGAAGATCGGGTGCTCCTTCAGGCGTATCTGGACATAGAGATCGCCGGACGGGCCGCCGTTCTCCCCCGCCTCGCCCTCTCCGGCCAAACGAATCTGGTCGCCCTCATCGACTCCGGCAGGCACTTTCACCGACAAGGTCTTCATATGCTTGACCCGCCCTTGACCATGGCAATCGGGACAGGGCGAGCTGATGATCTTGCCGCTGCCGCGACAGTTTGGACAGGTCTGCTGGATGGAGAAAAATCCCTGCTGCATGCGTACCTGGCCATGCCCGCCGCAGGTCGGGCAGGTCGTGGGGCTCGTCCCGGTGCGCGCACCGCTGCCATGACAGGTCTCGCAGGTTTCCAGCGAAGGTACACGTATGCGCATCTCGGTTCCGCGCACCGCCTCTTCCAGGCCGAGCTCAAGGTTGTAACGCAGGTCCGCGCCACGAAAGGTCTGATTGCCGCGCGTGCGCCCTCCGCCCCCGAAAATGTCGCCGAAAACGTCGCCGAAGATGTCGGCAAAATTGGCGCCCGCGCCGGCACCGTAAAAGCCGCCCGCACGGCCAGCTGCCGCCGCGCTCGGATCGACTCCGGCATGACCGAACTGATCATAGGCCGCGCGCTTCTGCGCGTCGCTCAGAACCTCGTAGGCCTCTTTTGCTTCCTTGAAACTCGCCTCGGCGCTCGCGTCACCCGGGTTGCGGTCCGGGTGATATTTCATCGCCAGACGGCGATAGGACTTTTTGATGTCCGCCTCGGATGTGTTGCGCGGCACCCCTAGAACTTCGTAATAGTCGCGTTTCGACATGGCCTGATGTTGCTAAGTGATCCCGCCCCGGACAGGTCCGGGCCTCTTTATTTCCGCTGCCCGGAATCGGGTGCGGTCCGCCGCCGTGCCGGCCCCTTCAGGCCACAGCAGTATTGCGGACCGGGATGCGGCCGTTCGCCGCGGCCGGCAGCCGCATCGCCCACGGCAAAGGGCGCGGCGGCGAAACCGAGGTTCCGTCCACCGCGCCCCACACAGCCGCTGACTCCGGTTACTTCTTGCCCTTGTTTTCCTTCACTTCCTCGAATTCCGCGTCCACGACGTTGTCCTTCGCTGCCGCCGCAGACTCGGCCCCGCCTCCGGCGGCGCCACCCGGCTCTTCGCCCTGGGCCTGGGAGCCCGCCTGACCGTACATTTGCTCAGCCAGCTTATGGCTTGCTTCAGCAAGCGCCTGGGACTTGCTCTCGATGGCATCCTTGTCATCGTTCTTGACTACGGATTCGAGGTCCCGAATCGCCGCCTCGATCCTTTCCTTGTCCGATGCAGGAATCTTGTCACCCATCTCCTTCATGGACTTGCGCACGCTATGGATCAACCCTTCGCCACGGTTGCGCGCATCGACCAGCTCATGCGCCTTGCGGTCTTCCTCGGCATGGGCCTCCGCATCCTTGACCATGCGATCGATCTCGCCCTCGGATAGGCCGGAGCTCGACTTGATCACGATCTTGTTCTCTTTGCCGGTCGCCTTGTCCTTGGCCGAAACATGCAGGATGCCGTTGGCGTCGATATCAAAGGTAACTTCGATCTGCGGAACACCGCGCGGCGCCGGCGGAATATCACTCAAATCGAACCGTCCCAGCGACTTGTTGCCGCTCGCCATTTCGCGCTCGCCCTGCAGTACATGCACGGTCACCGCCGTCTGGTTGTCGTCGGCCGTAGAGAACACCTGTGACGCCTTGGTCGGAATCGTGGTGTTCTTCTGGATGAGCTTGGTCATCACTCCGCCCATGGTTTCGATACCGAGCGACAGCGGTGTCACGTCCAGCAGCAATACGTCCTTGACCTCGCCGCCCAGCACCCCGCCCTGGATCGCCGCTCCGATCGCCACAGCTTCATCCGGATTGACGTCCTTGCGCGGTTCGCGTCCGAAGAAATCCTTCACCGCTTCCTGCACCTTGGGCATGCGGGTCTGGCCGCCCACCAGGATCACGTCGTCGATCTCGCTAGCCTTAAGGCCGGCGTCCTTCAGCGCGATCTTGCAAGGTTCCACCGTACGGGCAACCAGATCCTCCACCAGGCTCTCGAGCTTGGCGCGCGTCAGCTTGATGTTGAGGTGCTTGGGCCCGCTGGCGTCGGCAGTGATGTACGGCAGATTCACCTCCGTCTGCTGGCTCGACGACAGTTCGATCTTGGCCTTCTCCGCCGCGTCCTTCAAGCGCTGCAGCGCAAGCGGATCCTTGTGCAGATCGACGCCGTTGTCCTTTTTGAACTCATCGACAAGATAGTCGATGATGCGCTTGTCGAAATCCTCGCCCCCAAGGAAGGTGTCCCCGTTGGTGGAAAGAACCTCGAACTGGTGCTCCTTGTCGACCTCGGCAATTTCAATGATGGAGATGTCAAAGGTGCCGCCACCGAGGTCATAGACCGCGATCTTGCGGTCGCCTTCCTTCTTGTCCATGCCGAACGCCAAGGCCGCCGCGGTCGGTTCGTTGATGATGCGCTTGACTTCCAGGCCGGCGATCTTGCCGGCATCCTTGGTGGCCTGGCGTTGCGAGTCGTTGAAATAGGCCGGGACGGTAATCACCGCCTCGGTGACCTCCTCGCCCAGGTAGTCCTCAGCCGTTTTCTTCATCTTCTGCAGCACGCGCGCCGAAATTTCCGGCGGTGCCATGGCCTTGCCCTTGGCTTCCACCCAGGCATCGCCGTTTTTAGCCTTGACGATCCGGTACGGGACCATTTTGACGTCGCGCTGGACCACTTCGTCCTCGAATTTGCGGCCGATCAGGCGCTTCACCGCGTAAAGCGTATTGGCGGGGTTGGTGATTGCCTGGCGCTTGGCCACCTGGCCCACCACCACTTCATTGTCTGCGGTAAACGCAACCACCGACGGCGTGGTACGGTCGCCTTCGCTGTTCTCGATGACGCGCGGCTTACCCCCCTCCATGACGGCCACGCAGGAGTTAGTAGTGCCCAAATCGATGCCGATAATCTTTGCCATTGTACAATCCTCGCAATAACCTTGTTCCCGGTATGATTACCGTGTCTCAAGGCAATAGGTGGGGGGGTAATCGACGTTTTTCAATTGCTTTCCTTGTTATGATCCGGAACGTTTTGCCACCACGACCATCGCCGGGCGCAGCAGCCGGTTGTGCAGCAGATAGCCGCGCTGCACGGCAGCCAGAACATGATTCTCCGGCACGTCCGCCGACTCGACCATGCTCATGGCCTGGTGGCGTTCCGGGTCGAATTTCTCGCCCTTTTGCGGATCCACCACGGTAATCGAGAATTTCTGGAAAATGGCATCCATGAGCTTCAGCGTGAGATCGAGGCCTTCGACCATTTTCTGCATCAGGGGCCGCTCCACACTTTCGCCGGGCTGGCCCACGACGTCCACGGCACGAGCGCGCTCCAGGCTGTCCTTCACGGCCAGCATCTCGAGGGCAAAGCGCTCGATACCGTATTTATGGGCATTCGCGACATCCGTCTCAGCACGCCGGCGGACGTTTTCCGTCTCCGCCCTGGCACGCAGGAATTTGTCGAGGTTCTCCGCCGCCTCCCTGCGGGCCGCGTCAAGCTCCGACTGCAGGCCAGACACCTCGACCGCACCCGCTTGCGCCGGTCCGGCGGCTGGCTGCGCGCCGACCGTGGCTGCTTCCGGGGCATTTCCGGCCTGGACATCGGTTTCAATGGGGTTCTTCTGACTCATGTAGCTGGTATGACTCCATATCGCTGCGGCGGTTAAAGCCGCAATTATAGTCCGTCACCAATGGGGACCGCCAAACAGGCTTTCAAGCCGTGACGGCTGCGGCCGGTCAACGCGCCTCGGTGCTGAGAACACCCCCCAGCAGGCGCGCGGTGACATCCACAATCGAGATGACCTGGTCGTAGGCCATGCGCGTGGGACCGATGACCCCGACCGTTCCCACCACGCGCCCGTCCGCTTGATACGGCGCCATGACCACGCTGCATTCATCTAGCGCCTGGTATCCGGATTCACTGCCGATGAACACCTGGATGCTGTCGGCATGCATGCTCCGGTCCAGCAGATGCAGCAGGTCGCGCTTGGCGGTAAACGTTTCGAAGAGCTTGCGCAACTTCTCGACGTCGCCGAGATCGGGAATTTTCAGCAGGTTCGACTCCCCGCTCACCACCAGATCCGGCTCGCCGCTGTCTCCATCCGCAAATACATGGCGCGCCATGTCGGTGGCATTCTTTACCGCACGCTGCATCTCATCGCCATCCGACTGCAGTTCCGCAAGCAGGCTGCGTCTGATCTCGCTCAGCGGGCGGCCGGAATACCTGTCGTTGAAGCAGTTCGCAGCCTCCACCAGTTCGGCGGGAGAATAGCGCCGGTCCACCTTGATCACGCGGTTATGAACCCTGCCGCTGCGGGTGACCAGGATGACCAATACCCGGTCGGCGGCGGGCAGCGACAGAAACTCGATCTGCCGGAAGGCCTCTTCCTGTCTCGGTACCAGCACGATCCCGGCAAGCTTCGTTACCTGGGAGAGCAGCGACGAGGCCGATTCCATCAGATGCATGGGATCACCGTCGTAGGACAACTCGTCTCCCAGACGGTAGATTTCGGAGCTGTCGAGCGGCCGCACCGTGAGCAGGCTGTCGACAAACATTCGGTAACCCAGTGCCGTTGGAACACGGCCCGCCGAGGTATGCGGCGAACGGATCAGCCCGAGATCCTCGAGGTCCGCCATCACATTACGGATAGTGGCTGGACTGAGGTCGAGCCCTGCCTGCTTGGAAAGCGTGCGCGAACCGACCGGTTGCCCGTCGGAAATATACCTTTCAATCAGCGCTTTAAGCAGAACCTCCGCGCGGGGACTCAAAGCCATTTGCACAAAGTTCACTCCAATCTAGCACTCTGAATGCTAGAGTGCTAAATGGAAGCTGTCAACCTGCGTGTGGCTTGTCAAATCTGCCCCCCATACCGCCTCGGACCAGCCGGGACCCATGACAGGCCCGATCTGGCGATCGGCCTAAAAGCCGGTTTTGGCGGCTCCATCGCGCCATGATAGTTTATCGTCAGTCACCGGACCCCGAGCGATGCCCAAAGACGAGCGAATCCTGGCGAGAACCATCAAGACTGTCGGACTGTTCAGCAAGTCCGGGGACCGGTCCGTCAAGGAAGTCCTCGAGCGAATCTACGACTTTCTGCGTGCCCGTGGCCTGGACATCGTCCTGGAAGAAACCACTGCCGGCCTGCTTGCATCGGCGGCCACCCGCACCGCGGCACCGGACCAAATCGCCCGGGCCGTGGACCTCGCGATCATCATTGGCGGCGACGGCACGATGCTGAACGTGGCCCGCCGCCTCGCGCCTCAAGCAGTCCCTCTCATCGGCGTGAACCTCGGCCGCCGCGGCTTTCTCACCGACATCCCGAAGGATAGCGTGCTGGACAGCCTGGCGTCGGTGCTGGACGGAGACTTCCGCAGCGAGCAGCGCATCATGCTGAATGTCGAACTGCGGCGTGAGGACCGGGTCGTGCATACGGCGAACGCGCTGAATGACGTGGTCGTCAACAAGGGCCAGCTGGCGCGTCTCATCGAATTCGAGGTGCATGTCGACGGGGAGTTCGTGAGCAGCACGCGCGGTGACGGCATCATCGTCGCCACACCCACCGGATCGACTGCCTACGCGCTGTCCGCCGGCGGACCGATACTGCACCCGACGCTGCCGGCGCTCGTGCTCGTGCCGATCTGCCCGCATACCCTCAGCCACCGGCCGGTGGCAATCAACAGCAGCAGCCGCGTAGAGATCGTGATGATCAATTCGAGCAATCAAAGCGCGTTCCTGACGTTCGACGGCCAGATGGGACATGCGCTCCAGGACCATGACCGCATCTGCGTGCGCCGTTCCGACCATCCGGTTACGCTGATCCACCCGTCCGACCACAGCCACTACGATGTGCTGCGCACCAAGCTGCGCTGGGGCGAGAATTTCTAGCATGCTGCGCGAACTGCTCATCCGCGACTTCGCGATCATTCACAGTCTCGAGCTCGAGCTCGGCCCGGGGCTGACCGTCGTCACGGGCGAGACTGGAGCGGGAAAGTCGATCCTCGTCGACGCACTGGCACTTGCCCTTGGCGGGCGCGCCGACGCGGCGGCCATACGCCAGGGCTGCGACCGCAGCGAGGTGTCGGCCACCTTTGGACTGCACGCGCGCCAGGATGCCTCACGCTGGCTCGACGATCACGACCTCACCGCGGACACAAACGAGGAATGCGTGCTGCGTCGCGTCATCGAGTCGGGCAAGCCGTCGCGCGCCTACATCAACGGCCGTCCCGTGCCCCTGCAAATGCTGCGTGAGCTTGGCGAACACCTCGTCGACATCCACAGCCAGCATGAGCATCAGTCGCTGCTGCGGCGGGATGTGCAGCGCCAGATCCTGGACGACTACGCCGGTCTCACCGCGGATCTTGCCCGCCTGGCGGATTGCCATGCCCGCTGGAGATCACTGCGGTCGCGGCGCGATGCGATGAGCCGTGAGGGTTCGGACCGCAATCAGCGGCTGGAGTTGCTGCGGCACGAGGTGAGCGAGCTGCGTGCCCTGGACCTCGGTGCCGACGAGATTGCGCAGCTTGAGGAAGAACATGCCCGTCTGGCCAACGCAAGCGAGCTCCTTCAGGGCGCGCAGGCGGTCTCGAACTCCCTCTTTGATGATGACCAGATCGCCCTGGCACCGTCGCTCGCCCAGGCGATCGGCCGTCTGGAGGCGCTCAGCGAGCACGATGCCAGGCTCGGGGCAATCATGACCCTGTTGGGCGAGGCTGCCATCCGGATAGATGAAGCCGCGAGCCAGCTGCATCAGTATCTCGACAACCTGGAGCTCGACCCCCAGCGCCTGCATTGGATTGACCAGCGCATTGCCGCTGTGCACGATCTTGCCCGCAAGCACAAAGTGCGCCCCGAGGAACTGCCGAATGTCCTTGAGCGGCTGGCCACGGAGCTCGGCGATATCGAGAACCATGACGTAAACCTGGAAACGCTCGATCGCGATCTGGCATCGGCACGCGCGGCGTATTTCGAGATTGCCCGCTCCGTTTCTGCTTCCCGCCAGACTGCCGCGAAGCGCCTTGCGGGTGAGGTGCGGAAACAGATGCAGGGCCTGGGGATGCCGGGAGGCGAATTCGAGATCAGGCTGGCCGGGCTGGACGACAGCCAGGCGACCGCGACCGGGCTCGAGCAGGCGGAATTCCTGGTCAGCGCCAACGCCGGACAGGCGCCGCGGCCATTGAGCAAGGTAGCTTCGGGCGGAGAGCTGTCGCGTATCAGTCTGGCTCTGCAGGTGGCGACGGCGCGCATCGGCCGCATACCCACCCTGATATTTGACGAGGTGGACGTTGGCATAGGAGGCGGCGTGAGCGAAGTTGTCGGCCTGCAGCTGCGGGCACTGGGAACACAGCGTCAGGTCATATGCATCACCCACCTGCCCCAGGTCGCGGCGCAGGGCAATCATCACATGCAGGTCAGCAAGCGCACCCAGGATGGCCTCACCATCACGCGCATCGCCGCCCTCCCGGAAAAGGAGCGCGTCAGAGAAATCGCGCGCATGCTGGGTGGTATGGAGATCACACGCCAGACCCTGGCACTCGCTACGGACATGCTTGACCGTGCATCAGCCTGAATCGCTCCCGCTTCCGATTATTCCCGGCGCGGACATCCCGAACATACGCGCGGCGGCGATTGCCGACGTGCCCACCATTCATCACCTGCTGGAAATATACGCGGCTAAAGGCAACCTGCTGCCGCGTACGATGAGCGAGCTGTACCGCCACCTGCGAGATTTCTTCGTCATCGAAATCGACCACCGCGTGGTGGCGATCGGGGCCCTCGAGATATTCACCGAGGATCTGGGCGAGGTCCGCAGCCTAGTGGTGGATGCAGCCTACGAACGCCGCGGCCTCGGGCGCCTCATGGTACAGCGCATAATTGCCGAAGCCCGAAAGATCGGACTGCGCCGTGTGATGGCGCTGACCTACGTGCCCGAATTTTTCCACAAGCTCGGCTTCAAGACCGTCTCCATGGGCTCGCTGCCGGAGAAGGTGTGGTCGGTATGCGTAAAGTGCTACAAGTACAACAACTGCGACGAGGTTGCGGTGCTCCTCGAACTCAAGCAGCCATGACGGCGGAATTCCGGCATTTCAGGCTGCGTTGGTGGTCCGGCCTTTCTTTGAGCAGACTCCGCTCTTCTTCATGCCTTCGCAGGTGCCGTAGATATACAGGGAGTGTTCTTCCATGATGAATCCGACCTTTTCGGCGATCTTGCGCTGCCGCGCCTCGATGGCTGGATCGTAGAACTCGAATACCTTGCCGCATTCCACGCAGACCATGTGATCGTGATGGTGCCCCTGATTCAGCTCGAACACCGCCCTTCCGCCCTCAAAATTATGGCGGATCACGAGCCCCGCCGCCTCGAACTGCGTCAGCACGCGGTAGACGGTCGCCAGACCCACCTCCTCGCCCGATTCGAGGAGCGACTTGTAGACATCCTCGGCCGACATATGCCGCTCCTGCGCTTCCTCCAGGATGCTGAGGATCTTGAGCCGCGGAAGGGTAGCCTTCAGTCCTGCCTTCTTGAGATCGACACTGTCCGACATGGTTGGCCCCCGGATGCACATTGGATACAGCCGCGCGGTGAATATATCATCGCGCTGGGCTATCATGCCGGAAGTTTAAAACACTTGGCTCCAAATCCAAAATGAGAATAGTTATCGTTGTCTTGCTGCTACTCATTGGCAGCACGCTGAGCGGCTGTTTTTCCGAGTTCAGGATCAGCGTCCCGCAGGGAAACGTCGTGACCAGTCACGAAATCGCCCAGCTGAGGCTGGGTATGACGAAGCGCCAGGTCAGATTCGTCTTGGGCACACCGCTTGTCCGGGATCCTTTCAACCCGGGGCGCTGGGACTATTACAATTCGGTCGCCAAAATGGGCGGAAAGCCGGTTCAGCACCGGCTCACGCTGTTTTTCAAGGGGGACGTGCTGACGAATGCCGAGGGGGATCTGGCACCAGCCGATCTCAAGGCAGGGAAGCAGCCCGGGCCGTTGCCGGCCACGCACACCTCCTCGTCCTGAAGACCGTTACGCTCAGACGGTACGGCGGTTGGTAGGCCGCTGAAGTCTTGCCCGGTGCCGCCGGGCAGCTTTCGGGTCCACCCGCAGGGCGCGGTAGATTTCAATCCGATCGCCCGCGCGCACAATGTCCGTCAAGGACACGATCTCTCCGAATATGCCCACTGCATTGCGCGCGAGATCGATTTCCGGGCAGCACCGCAGAATTCCGCTCTGCTGGATAGCTGCCAGCACGCTAGTCAGAGGCGCAACCGCGACCGCGATCAGCCATTGATGCGCAGGGGCAGCATATGCCACCTCCGCGTGAACCGATTCATCGCCTGCCATACAACTGCACTGCGCGCACGCGGAAGCTGTCGACCATTCCGTTGGCAATGTGTTGAAACACCGGACCGACCACCAGACCCAGCATCCTGCTGGAAAACTCGAATTCCAGGTCGAAGGATACCTTGCAGGCGCGCTCGTCCAGCGGTGTGAAGCGCCAATGGCCGAGGAGATGTCGGAAAGGACCTTCGACGAGACGCATTTCCATCAGCTCCACAGGGCGCCCGTCGTTGCGCGTGGTAAACGTTTTGTGAATGCCGCCGTAGTCGATGTCGATCGCCGCCGTGACGCTGTCGCCTTCGCGCTTGAGAACGCGGGCGCCGCCACACCACGGCAAGAACTGGGGATAGGCCTCGATGTCGGCCACCAGCACATACATCTCTGCGGCGCTATACGGCAGCAGAGCGCTCTTGTGTATGGTCGTCACAGAAATATCCGCATGTTGAAGGCGACGATCAGCAGCCAGACAGGAACAGCCAGGCGCGTAAGCCACAACCATGCATCATAAGTGCAACGTGACCGCACGGAAAGCGCCTCCCGCGTCATCGCTGTCGACAGCACCCAGGCCGCGAATACCGCAGACAGCACTCCGATCAGAGGCATGATGAAACCCGACGTGAGGATCTGCAGAATATCGAACAGTCCGAACGATTCGGTGAGGCCCAGGAAACGGAAGGAGAACTTCCACTCGCTCAAGGAGAGTATTGTGACGATGCCGAGCAGCCATGAGCCGATACCGCTCACAATACCCGCCCTGAGCCGCGTCATGCCCCGGCTCTCGATGAGCCAGGTCACCGCGGGTTCCGCCAGCGCAATGCTCGACATCCAGGCCACGAGCACCAGGAATACTAGAAACACGGTCTCCATCAGTCCGCCCAGAGGCAACACATCGAACGACACCGGCAACGCCCGGAACACCAGTGCCGGCCCCTGCGTCGGGGTCGCGCCCGCGGCGTAGAGTACCGGCAGGATGACCATGCCGGCCGTAACCGTCGCCGCGATGTCAATCAGTACCACGACGGTCGCGGCACGCGCGATCGAGGTGCGGTTCGGCACGTAGGCCCCGTACATCATCATGGCGCCAGCCCCAAGACCAAGGCTGAAAAATGTGTCGCCGAGCGCAGTGAGGATGCCCTGCCCGGACAGTTTGAGAAAATCCGGCGTCACAAAGAACGCCACCGTGTGCACGATATCGCCGTTGAATACGGCGTATACGGCAAGGACGGCCAGCAGTACCAGCAGAACCGGCACGACCAGCCTGGAAACGGCCTCCAGACCGTGGCGTACACCGCGTATCACGACGGTCATGGTCATCACCATGAACAGGCTGTGCCAGAAAAGCTGCCTCTCCGGATTGCTGACGAAGGCAGAGAAGTCGCTCGCCGCGGAATCGGCACTGAGATTCTTCAGTAGACCGGCTACCGACCGCACGAGGTAAGCCAGAAGCCAGCCGGCAATGACGCTGTACCAGGACAGGATCAGAAGTCCCGAGGCTACAATCAGCATGCCCAGGATCAGCCAGGCACGGGACCGCCGCGTGCGCCGGATCAGGTCATGCATGGTATTGACCGGGGATAACCGCCCGAGCCGCCCCAGCATCAGCTGGGCGGTAAATAGCGGCAGCCCGAGCAAAAACATGAAAATCACGTAGACCGTGATGAAAGCGCCGCCGCCGTACTGCACGACGTGATAGGGGAACTGCCAGATATTGTTGAGACTGATGGTAAATCCGGCTGCGGCAAGGACAAATCTCCGGGAAGAAGACCACAGTCCATGCGCGGACCTGGCCGCCCTTATCCGCGCCATTTCATATTTACCAGGTGAGTGGTCTCAAAATAGGCCCCATGCTGCCTGTTATTATACGATACCATGATCGGTTCATATCGCTCCTGAAGTCCCATCCATGACCAAAAAACCGGAAAAATCCGCCTCGAGCACCATTGCCCAGAACAAAAAGGCATGGCACGACTACTTCATCGAGGACAAATACGAAGCCGGACTTTCACTGGAAGGCTGGGAGGTAAAAAGTCTGCGCGCCGGCCGCGTACAGCTGAAGGAAAGCTACGTCATCGTTAAGGACGGTCAGGTCTATCTCTTCGGCGCCCATATTTCACCACTCGCCTCGGCTTCCACCCATGTCCATCCCGATCCGACGCGTACCCGCAGGCTGCTGCTACACGCCGAAGAAATCAGCCGGCTTATCGGCTCCGTGGAACGCAAGGGGTATACGCTCGTACCATTGTCGCTATACTGGAAGCGCGGCCGAGCTAAACTCGAAGTCGGGCTGGCCAAGGGCAAGCAGCAGCATGACAAGCGCGCGACCCTCAAGGAGCGCGAATCGGAGCGCGAGGCACAGCGGGCCTTGAAATCCCGCTAACTAGCCCCTATTTGTAGAATCGGCAGAGGAAAATTGCCGGTTTATGCTATGATTTGGCAATCAAGATCAGGCGCAGATCGAGCATCGTGCGCGTGGTGTTTGTATCAGATTCCTTGGGGGCGACACGGCTTCGACGTGGGTCGCGAAACCTCCGGAGCATGCCGAGGTGCAGAGTTCCTCGTAAATCCAGCTGCAAACCAATAGTTGCCAACGACGACAACTACGCCTTAGCGGCTTAATCCCCGCTAACCTCTCACCCGCGTTTCGCCTGTGGGCCGGACTGAGAGGTCGATCACACAGGATCGCGTAGCCCCGTGCCTGTTGGGTCTGCGCTAAATCGAAGCAGGCTAAACCTGTCGACACCCTGTCTGTTGGGAGACGGCAGGCGAAAACGATAACAGACTACGCATGTAGAACCGGACGGCGGAGGACTTGCGGACGCGGGTTCGATTCCCGCCGCCTCCACCATTAACTAATCCAACGACATCCAACAACATCCTGAAGGCCGCCGAGAGCGGCCTTTTTCTTGGGTTTTTTATCCGATAAGGGGTAACATCATCCGATAGCATCCAGTCCTGAAGTGGGGTAACTCTGCGGGGTAACTCCACAATCTGAAAAGGAGTTACCCCACTTATGGCTCTGACCACAGCTGCACTTCGCAACGCAAAGCCCGGCGAGAAACCCACCAAGCTCTTTGACGAACGCGGCCTGTTCCTGCTCATTACCCCGCCCGGGGGGAAGTGGTGGCGCTTCCGCTACAAGTTCAACGGCAAGGAAAAACTGTTGTCTCTCGGCACCTATCCGGACGTGAGCCTGAAAGTCGCGCGCGAACGGCGCGACGCGGCGCGCAAACTCGTGGCGGATGGCATCGATCCCAGCGCCACCCGCAAGGCGCAGAAGTCTGCGCGTGCCGACCGCGCAGCAAACAGTTTCGAGGCAATTACGCGGGAGTGGTATGAAAAGCGCGCACCGACATGGGCGGCGAATCACGCCGACCGCATTATCCGCCGTTTCGAGCGCGACATATTTCCGTGGATCGGCGGGCGACCCGTTGCCGAAATCGCCGCGCCGGATCTGCTGGCGGTGTTGCGCCGCATCGAGGAGCGCGGAGCGTTGGAGACTGCGCATCGGGCGCTTGCCAACTGCAGGCAGGTCTTCTGCTACGCAGTCGCTACCGGCCGCGCCGAACGCGATCCTTCCGCCGCCCTGCGCGGCGCGCTGCCTCCTGTGAAGGGTAAGCACTTTGCCGCGACCACCGAGCCGAAACGGGTTGCTGAAATCCTGCGGATCATGGACGGCTACCAGGGCACGTTTACCGTGCACTGCGCCCTGCGCCTTGCCCCGCTCGTCTTTGTGCGCCCTGGTGAACTACGCAAGGCCGAATGGGCCGACATCGATCTGGACGCGCGAGAGTGGCGCTACACCGCGACCAAGACCAACACCCCGCACATTGTCCCTCTTTCCCGTCAAGCCGTGGAGATCCTGCGCGAACTGCAACCGCTCACCGGGCACGGGCGCTTTGTCTTTCCGAGTGCCCGCAGCGCAGCGCGCCCGATGAGCGATAACGCGATTCTCGCCGCCATGCGGCGCTTGGGGATCGGCAAAGAGGAGATGAGCGGTCACGGTTTCCGCGCCGTGGCGCGGACCATCCTCGATGAAGTCCTTGACGTGCGCCCCGACTACATTGAACACCAGCTCGCCCATACCGTGCGTGACCCGAACGGGCGCGCCTACAACCGTACAGCACACCTGCTCAAGCGGCACAAGATGATGCAGCAGTGGTCGGACTACCTCGACCAGATCAAGGCTGGCGCAGACTGAACCCGATCGACGCTCAAGCACTACACACGCGAGCGCCGCCGGGCCATCCATCGGGTGCAGGCTGCGCCGGCCAGGAGCGGTTTATTTCTCCACCGCCTTCCGTTCTCTCTCATCGAGCTTTTTGGCGATGCGCCGCCGCATCCGCATCTTGTGCTCCATTTTTTTCCAGCTGGTAGGGGATATCCGGCTGGTAGGGGATATCCGGGCGGAGCTGTATCCCCGGGGTGTGAAGCCCGATCCTCGGACGACAGCCTGCTTCCGGCATTTGCGTGCTCGCCATCGGCTCGCGGCCGGCAAGAACCGACTGCAACGGACCAGAAGCCCTGCGTCGCCGTCGCGTATGCAGCACGACGCAGGTCGGCATGCCGCGCGATCGCGGACCCATCGTCTTCGGTCTCTTCGATCCATCGTCATTGAACAATGTGTCCCGACGATAATGGCTCCACCGGCATGGTCGGGCCGTCATCACGCTCGAGATCGACGCCGGCGATGGGATCAAAGGCCTGCGTGTATGGCAGCGCGCGCCCTGTCCGGTGCTGCCGGCATCGCAGGGATCCGTCGCTCTCGTTCCTGACCGACCCTGCATTTCCACGTCCGGCGAGAGACCGATGACCGGCAGGTTGCGTTGTTTTGAATGTGTTGAACAATGCATTCAGGCCATCGTGGCCGGTTACTCACAACGGAGGAATCATGGAATCTCAAGAACCGCAGAAGTCCTACCCGCATCCGGTCCGCTGGTACCGTGGCCTCGACGGCGGAAAAAAGTACCTGGTGAAGCTCGCCGCCGCCGGACTGACGCTCGGCTTGATCGGATGGCTCTACATTCCGAGG
>JAJYEK010000052.1 GCA_021785795.1 Pseudomonadota bacterium | reverse complement strand
GCTGTCGTGGAGCAGCAGCTGGTAGTGGGGGTTGCCGCTCAAGGCAATGGCGGCATCCGACAGCACCGAGTCGACCGGCGGCGCCGGCACCGGATCAATTGCCTGCTTGAGGCCCTTGATGACCGGGTTCACCGTGTCCTGGTTCCACTGCTCGTTGCCGACAAGCCCCGGCAAGAAGTTGCGGAAGACCAGCAACTCGACTTCGTAATTGTTGCTTTGAGTGCTGCTCGGATCGGGGGTGGCCGCCTGGGCGGGGGCGATGGCGAAGAGCGCCAGCACGAGAACAATGATTCGGGACACCTGGGCTTCCTTTGGTGGACAGAACAATACCGGACCGTTGACGATGTCAGTGCAGACCCGATCTCCAGGCCGGGGTTCCCAGCCAGGCCGCCGGACCCATTTGCCGCGACCGGCTGACACGATAGTATGTCCCAAAAACCGTGGGTTTGGCGAGCGTTGCCGGTCGGCATGACGACCGGTCGGAGGGCCGGATGGCTGTCAGACGCGTATTGAAGATGGGTGATCCGCTGCTCTACCGGGTTGCGGACCCGGTGGGGGAATTCAACACTCCGGAGCTGGATGCGCTGATCGGCGACATGTTCGACACCATGGCTGCGCTCAACGGCGCCGGCCTGGCAGCGCCGCAGATCGGCGTATCCCGGCGCGTGGTGATTTTCGGGGTGGACGCGAATCCACGCTACCCGGACGTGGAGCCGGTTCCGACTACCGTGCTGATCAATCCGGTCATCGAAATTCTGGCGCCCGAAACCGAAGACGGCTGGGAAGGATGCCTCAGCGTTCCCGGCATGCGCGGGCTTGTCCGGCGTGCCACAAAGCTGCGCTACTCAGGATTCGATCAGTCCGGCAAGCCGATAGAGCGCATGGCCACGCAATTCCACGCGCGCGTTGTGCAGCACGAGTGCGATCATCTCGACGGCATTCTGTACCCGATGCGACTGAAGGATATGCGCCTGTTCGGCTATGAAGATGCCCTGTTCCCGGAAATGTAAGATGGCATAGCCATCCGGCGGCACGTGTCGGATTTCGCGGTTGCCGATGCGGAAGGCTGCTCTTGGAGCACCGGAGCGCTGCAGCGCGTAGTTTGCCCGGACCGCGAACGTCGGGGGGCGAGGAACATCGCCGCGCCGCCAGTCCGCGGCCCTGCAGGTTGATTCCGCAGAGTCACCACCCGGGCCGTCCGGCCTGCTCCTCCAGCGCTGCCCGCGGCGCGCGTCACCCTCCGCAAGACCTTGCCAGTCCGGGCTGCAATAACTCGGCCCGGATCCACAGCGCCGAGAAGCCGGAGCTTGGAATGTCCGGTAGCACCAATCGGCCTGGGACCGGAGGTCTACGGCGAGAATCAGTATCCCTCGTCCCGCTTCCGCTCCGCGTCATCTTCCGGAACGGTCGATGGAACCCGATTTGCACAGACCCGAGAAAAAGCGTAATGGCTCTGTGGTCGCGTGCCTTCGGCGCATTCCTGGCGGAGATATTGTGCGCAAGGAACTGAGCTGTGGTGAGGTCAGCGTATTCTCGCCGATTGCGCACTCGCGAAGAGCGCATGCGCCAGAAAGGAGCAAAGGAAGAGCGTTGACCGGAACGCGCCGGGTGTCATTTCCCCATCCCGGTTCCTTTCCCGATCATGCCCGGGTCGCTTCTCCGGCGGCCTCCGGCGCCGGTTCGAGCGCATCAAAAAGGCCCTGCAGCGCCTGGATCCGGTCCTGCGCCTGCGGCAGATCCCCGATGATCCGCAGCCGGGTCGGGCCGTCCAGCCGGTAGGTTCGCGGGGCGGATTGCAGCAGGCCGATGAGTGCGCCTGGATCGACGTTCGGTTTGGCGGCGAACTCGATGCGGGCGCCCTTGGGTCCGGCCTCGATCTTGCGGATGCCGATGGCATTGGCGCGCATTTTGAGCTCCATCACCTTGAACAGAACCCGCGCTGCGTCCGGAAGGAGGCCGAAGCGGTCAATCAGCTCCACCTGCAGCTCCGTGAGCTCCTGGCGTGCGGTGGTGCCGGCGATACGCTTGTACAGTATCAGGCGCATATGCACGTCGGGGATGTAGTCCTCGGGCAGCAGCGCCGGTACGTGCAGGTTGATTTCGGCGCCGCTTTCGGGCGGTGTTTCGAGATCGACAGAACCGCCAGCCTTGAGCGAGGCCACGGCGCGGCTGAGCAGTTCCGAGTAGAGCGTGAAGCCGACCTCGTCGATCTGGCCGCTTTGCGCTTCGCCCAGCAGCTCCCCGGCACCGCGGATTTCCAGGTCATGGGACGCCAGCGCAAAACCGGCGCCCAGATCCTCGAGCGAGGCGATCGCCTCCAGCCGTTTCTGGGCGTCGCCCGTCATCGCGCTGCGGGGCGGGACCAGCAGGTAGGCGTAGGCGCGGTGGTGGGACCGCCCGACGCGGCCCCGCAGCTGGTGCAGCTGCGCCAGGCCGAACTTGTCCGCGCGCTCGATGATGATGGTATTGGCGCTCGGAATGTCGATGCCGGTTTCGATGATCGTGCTGCACAGCAGTACGTTGAAGCGCTGGTGGTAGAAGTCGACCATGACGCGCTCCAATTCCCGTTCCGGCATCTGTCCATGCGCCATGCGGATTTCCGCTTCAGGCATCAGGGATTGCAGCTGGCGCAGCGCCCTGTCCATGGTCTTCACGTCATTGTGCAGGTAATACACCTGGCCGCCGCGGCGGATCTCGCGCAGGCAGGCCTCGCGCACGAGCGCATCGTTGCGCTCCGACACAAATGTTTTCACCGACAGACGCGCTTCCGGCGCGGTGGCGATCATCGACACGTCGCGCAACCCCGACAGCGCCATGTTGAGCGTGCGGGGAACGGGGGTCGCAGTGAGCGTGAGGATGTCCACCTCGCTGCGCAGCTTCTTAAGACGTTCCTTCTGGCGCACTCCGAAACGGTGCTCTTCATCGATGATCAGAAGTCCGAGCTGCTTGAAACGGACGTCGTCCTGCAGCAGCCGGTGTGTTCCGATCACGATGTCGACCTCTCCGGAGGCGACCTGCGCAAGCGCGGCTTCCTGTTCGGCCTTGGTGCGGAAGCGCGAAAGCAGCTCGATCCGGATCGGCGCGCCGGTTCCGGACTGCGATCCGGATCCCGTTGCCGGAGCGGCCGGCAGCGGGTATTTCCGCACATCGGCGAAGCGGTCCGAAAAATTCTGATAATGCTGCTGCGCGAGCAGCGTCGTCGGGACCAGCACGGCAACCTGGCAAAGGTCCTGCACCGCCAGAAAAGCGGCCCGCATCGCGACTTCGGTCTTGCCGAAACCCACGTCGCCGCAGACCAGGCGGTCCATCGGCCGCGCCGACTCCATGTCATGGAGGGTCTCCTCGATCGCGCGGGCCTGATCGGGTGTTTCTTCAAACGGAAACGCGCCGGCAAACGCCGCATAGTGCTCGTCGCGCTCCCGGAACGCGTGACCCGGCCGACCCAGGCGCAGCGCCTGAACTTCGAGCAGTTCCACGGCGGCATCGTGGGCCTTCTGTCGCGCCCGCTTCTTGGCTTTTTCCCAGGCATCGCTCCCCAGGCGGTGCAGCGGTGCGTGTTCGGGATCGGCACCGGTATAGCGGCTGACGCGCTGCAGATCGGTCACGGGCGTGTAGAGCTTGTCGCCGCCGGCATACTCCAGGGCCAGAAATTCGGTCGGTCCGTCCCCGACATCGAGCGTCTGCAATCCCAGGTAGCGTCCCACGCCGTGGTCTTCGTGCACCACCGGGTCTCCGGGGCGCAGTTCCGCGAGGTTGCGGATCACTGATTCGGGATCGCGCGCCGTCTGGGCACGGCGGCGGCGCTGGGCGGCGCGCTCGCCGTAGAGCTGGGCTTCGGTGATCACGGCGAGCTGCGGCGCGTCCAGGAGCAGGCCCTTCTCAAGACTGGCAACCGTGATGGCGAGGGTCTGGTCCGAGGCCAGGAATTCCCGCCAGCCACCGCAGGGCTCCGGATGTAACCCGTGATCTTCGAGCAGGGCGCGCAACACCTCGCGCCGTCCGGCCGTATCGGCCACGATCAGGAGGCGGCCGCCGAAGCCGCGGATCCAGTCGAACAGGGCCGAATGCGGATTCTCGGACCGGTGATCCACCGGCAGGAGCGGCGGCACCCGGGTTGCGGTGGCGGTGCCGGGCGCTGCGATGGCAAGGTCTCCACCTGGAGGCTCGATGGCCTGCAGCTCAATGCGCTGATGGTGCGCCAGCGCTTCGGTCAGCATGTCCGGGGCGAGAAACAGCTGCTCCGGCGGCAGCACCGGACGCGCGGTATCGTGGCGCAGCAGGGTGTAGCGTTCCTCGGCCTCTGTCCGGAACTTCAGCGCGGCCGCTTCGAATCCCGCTTCCAGCAGACACAGGGTCGACGGCGGAAGGTATTCGAACAGGGTCGCGGTCTGTTCGTAAAACAGCGGCAGGTAGTATTCGATCCCGGCGGGACTGAGCCCCTTGCTCAGGTCGCGGTAGACCGACACCTTCTGGGGGTCGCCTTCGAAGCGTGCGCGGAATTCCTGGCGAAAGCGCTGGATCGCCGCCGGCGTCATGGGGTATTCGCGCGCCGGCAGCAGCCTGACCGCGGTGAGCTTGTCCCCGGAACGCTGAGACTCCGGATCGAAGCGGCGTATGGAATCGATCCGGTCGCCAAACAGGTCGATGCGGTAGGGGCTGTCGCTGCCCATGGGAAAGACATCGATCAGTCCTCCGCGCACCGCGTATTCGCCCGGTTCCATCACCTGTGCGACCGACTGGTAGGCGCTGTGCAGCAGGCGCGCGCGAAAGGTTTCCGGCTCCAGCCGCTCGCCCACATCGAGCACCAGGCTGTGCGACTGGACGTAGCCGCGCGGCGGCACACGGTGCATCAGGGTCGATGCCGACAGCAGCACGACGCCGCGGCTGAGATCGGGCAGCAGGGACAAGGTGAGTAGACGCCGCGAAATGATATCGGGATGCGGCGAGAATGCATCATAAGGCAGGCTTTCCCAGTCCGGAAACGGCAGCACCAGAAGGGCATCCTGCGCGTAGAAGCGGATCTCCTCCTCGAGGCGCCGGGCCGTGCGCGTATCGTGCGTGACCACCACCAGCGGACCGTGATGGCGCACGGCGCTCTCGGCAATGGCCAGGCCGAGGCCGCTGCCCTGCAGCCGCGTCCACACGAGACGTTCTCCGGGCTGCTGCGGCAGCGGGGGTCGCAGCAGTTCGCCAGCATTATCGCCCTGGGTTTCGGCCATCGTGTCGGGGATCCGGGAGTGCATTGGGTGCGGCGCGCATTGTACCCCAAGGGGGGCCATCTGAAACGCCCGGATGGTGGCAGCTGGAAAAAGTTACCCGGGATATTTGACAAATAGAAAATAATATTGCTCAATACGTTACATCGTCTTTCTACAGAAGAATACCGGAACGTGGCGGTGGCCGCCTGAGCTGCAGGTTTTTCAGGCAGGCCGATCATCCTGGGCTGTCCCAGGGCCGGCGCGGATCATCGGCAGGGAGAGGCGGGTGGTAAGGAGGTTCAAGTTGCGGACCGGCGTGGCCGCGGGTCCGGCAGTTTCGGCAGGAACTTGGTTCGTTGCCCGATTCGGTTTTGCGTGGGCTGTGCGATCCTTAACCACAACGAGAAGGGGATCGGCAGAGCGGTCCTACAACGGCGGGGCGGATGCACAGCCGGATCAGTCGGTCTGTTGCAGGGGCGCATCAGGGACGATGGGCAGCGAAAAGGCATCAACTTGATAGCGCAATGGAGGTGCGGGAAGAGGGACGCGCTATCCCTCCCCGGAATGAACACCGGGCCCCGTGCAAACTGATGAGTCAGAATCCCCGTTTCAAGGTTGGCGATACGGTGTTCTATCCCGCTGCCGGTGTCGGCGTTATTGAAGCCGTCGAGGATCTGTTTCTCACCGGGCGGCGCGAACACTGCTTTGTGATCCGCATCCACGAAAGCAACGTGACGATCAAGGTTCCGCAGACAAACATGGCCCGCAACGGCATTCGGCCGCTGCTCGCCAGCCGGGAGCTCAAGGAGCTGTTCAAGATCCTGGCAGGCCGCTGCCAGCGCCGCGCCAGCGGCAATCTGCTCGAGCGCTGTCGGGAGCTGGGACAGAAAGTGCAGGGGGGCGTGCCATTCGACCTGGGCGAAGTGGTGCGGGACCTTACCCACTGGAAGGCGCAGACCGGACTGTCGTTCGATGAACTGAGGCTGCTCGAGACGGCCTGCAAATATCTGTGTCAGGAGATCGCCGCCGTGGAGGGCATTTCGTCGGAGGATGCCTATGACCGGATCCAGCAGCAGATCGGCCTGACGGCCGGAGCGGTCGCCTGATCGCGCACGAAGCGTCTGTACGGCACTGATCGAAACCCGGAACAGGTAATGGACGGTCAATGCTGACCCGCGGTGTCTGGGCGCTCGTGCCTGCCGCGGGACGCGGGACGCGGATGGGTGCCGAGCGCCCAAAGCAGTATCTCCCGCTCCGGGGGCGAACGGTGCTGCAGCTTACGCTCGAGCGACTGGGCAGCTTCCCGCCACTTCAGGGGATGCTGGTCGGCATTGCGCCGGACGATCCATACTGGCCAACGCTTGCGCTGCGGATACCGGGACTGCTCGGCAGCTTTGCCGGTGGTGCGGAGCGGGCGCAAACGGTGCTGAATGGTCTGCAGGCGCTGGCCGGGCGGGCCCGCGACGAAGACTGGGTGCTCGTCCATGATGCGGTGCGGCCCTGCGTGCGTCTCGCGGACCTGCACAGGCTGATGGATACGGTGGGGGACGATCCCGACGGAGGTCTGCTGGGTCTGCCGCTGGCCGATACGGTGAAGCGGTCGGACGAAGCGGGTCGCGTCGTCGCGACCATACCCCGTCTGGGGCTGTGGCGGGCGCTGACGCCGCAGCTCTTTCCCGTTGGAGTGTTGCGGGCAGCGCTTCAGCGTGCACGGGATGAAGGCGTCGAAGTGACCGACGAAGCGTCGGCAGTAGAGCGTGCCGGCGGCAGGCCGCGGATGGTCGCGGGAAGCGCCGACAACATCAAGATCACGGTGCCGGGCGACCTGGCGCTGGCCGAACTCTATCTTGAGCGGCAGGCGGCGGAAGCGGACTGATGCGCATCGGACATGGCTACGACGTCCATCCGCTGAAAGCGGGACGGGACCTGATTCTGGGCGGGGTCAAAATTCCGCATTCCGTCGGCTTGGACGGTCACTCGGACGCGGACGTGCTGATCCATGCGATCTGTGACGCCTGCCTGGGCGCCGCAGCGTTGGGAGACATCGGCCACCATTTCCCGGATTCCGATCCCCGTTATCGCGGAATCGACAGCCGCCGGCTGCTCCGTAAGGTCTGCGCTGTTCTCAAGGAGCATGGGTGGCGGGTAGGAAACCTCGATAGCACCGTGGTTGCCCAGGCGCCGCGACTGGCGCCGCACATATCGGCCATGCGCGAACATATCGCAATGGACCTGGAAGTGAACCTGGATCAGGTGAATATCAAGGCGACCACGACCGAGAGGCTGGGATTTGCAGGCCGCGAGGAGGGGATTGCCGCCCACGCCGTGGTCCTGATTGTGCGGGCCGGGTCCGGTCGGGACACCGAAGGGTGACGGGCGGCTGCATGCGCAATTCGGTGCGGCCAACGCACGGACCAGATCCCTGCCACGCCGCGCCGGTTGAGCGGCAGCAGACGTTCAGGACGATTCTTCGTCCCGGATAAATTGTCGTCGGCCCGTTACAGGCGTAGCATCGCTTGCCTACAGGTACGGTCGCCTGGTGGCCCAATGGCCTTTGCGTGAGGTGGGTATCAGCGCCCCGCGCACGCTTGCTGCGCAGTGTCTTAATGACCCGGCTTGAATTACCTAGTGGCTAGTCTTCACGCTTCTTCGGAAATGGAGGGCTTCTTCATGTATTGTCATTTTCGCCGGCTTTGCCTCGGTATCTTGCTTGCCACGCTTGCCTTGCCGCTTTCGGTGACTGCGGCCGGAATGCAAATGGGGTCGACCGCCGCGAAGTCCGATACTGGCACGATGAGCATGCCGATGTCGGACGTACCGGCGCACTTCAAGCCGACCCGTGCCGCCTACACGACCGATCACCGGTATCTGGTCAAGCTGCTGTCGCTGCCTTCGCCCATTCCGTATCAGAAGTATTTCACAGTTCGCTTCGCGGTGTATCAGGGGCGTCCGCCGCACCAGCGTCTGGCCCAGGTTCCGGTCAGAATCTTTGCCGGCATGCGCCACGGGCTGACGCACGGATTCGCCCATGGGATGGAGTCGTCCCCTCGGCTTGTCAGAAAGGACGGCGTGGTCACGGTCTCCGGGATGTACTTTCATATGATGGGGCCATGGGTGCTCAAGGTGACGGTCTCGGGCAATGGAAATCTGCCTAGCGCTGCCTACTTCGAGCTCCCCTGCTGCGGGCGCTGAAATGAGTTGGCGCCGGTCGGTTGCGATCCGCCTTATCGCGGTTTCCCTGTTCGCTTTGGTGCGCCCGGCATTGGCGGCACCCGGCGCGCACGCAAGCCAGTCCAGCCTGTTCACGCCGACCGAACTCGCTCAGATCTACGCGCTCTCCCCGCTGGGGGCGCCGCTCCCGGATCCCACTGACCGCGTTGCGCAGGATCCGCGCGCCGTGCAACTTGGCCAGTACCTGTTTTTCTACCCCCAGTTTTCGGCCAACGGCAAGATCTCCTGCGCGACCTGCCATCAGCCTGCGCGTGCCTTCACCGACGGCAGGGCCGTCGCCAAGGGTCTGGCGCTCGAGACGCGCAACACCCCCACCGTGCTTAACGCTGCGTTCAATCACTGGTTCTTCTGGGACGGGCGGGCCGATTCGCTCTGGTCGCAGCCGCTCCAGGTCTTCGAGAATCCCACGGAGATGGGTACCGATCGGCTGCACGTCGATCATGTCCTGTATGCCAACCGGGCCTCGCGCCGGGCCTACGAGCAGGTTTTCGGGCCAATGCCGCCGCTCGCAGACCTCGCGCGCTTCCCGCTGCATGCGCGCCCGACGGTCAACCCTGAATCTCCTCTGGGGCGTGCCTGGCGCGCGATGACGCCAGCGGACCGGGTTGCGGCGAACCGCGTATTCAGCAATGTCGGTAAGGTGATCGAGGCCTACGAGCGGCGGCTCGTGAGCGGTCATTCGGCGTTTGACCGCTATGTCGCGGGTCTCAAGAAGCACGACCCGGCAGAGCTCGCGGCGCTCTCGCCCGCAGCGCAGCGGGGCTTGCGGATCTTCGTCGGCCCCGGGCACTGCACGCTCTGCCACTCCGGGCCGAATTTCACCGACAGTCAGTTTCATGACATCGGGTTGCCGCTGTTGCCGGGTGAAGCGCCGGATTCAGGGCGCGCGGCCGGAATCCGCGAGATCAAGAAGAACTCATTCAATGCTGCGGGCATCTACAGCGACGCGCCAAGCGGGCAGGCCAAGGATCGGATCGAGTTTTTGCCGCCCGCCGCCGCGCAGCTTGGCAAATTCAAGACCCCGACCCTGCGCAATGTGGCGCTCACGGGTCCCTATATGCATGACGGGCGCTTTAAGACGCTGCGCCAAGTGGTGCAGTTTTACGCAAAAGGCAAGGAGGCTGCTGGCCACGGACGGTTAATGGGCAAGCGTGAGGCGACGCTCAATCTTATTCCGCATTTTACGCCGCCGCAGGTAACCGATCTGGTAGCGTTCCTCAAGTCCTTGACCGGCGCCCCCCTTCCGCCGGTGCTGCTGCGGGCACCGAGCAGGCCGTGAGCCACGCCCGTGCTCCGATCAGCGCCTGGTCTTCATCGCAGGAGTTGCCTGTACTTGTGCTGACGGCACACGGGATCGGCGTGCCCGCAGGTGGCCCATGCCGCGTCGTCGGCGCAGGTCCAAGGCGCTGTCGTCAAAGTGTGGTCCCGAACTGGTACGACAGCGCTATCGCCGTATAGGTATCAGTCTTCGCCAGACCCGCCGGCGCTACGGTATTGTGGTCCACGGTGTAGGAGAGCCGTAGCGCCAGATTGCCTTTGATCCTGAGCTTCAGGGAGGTCACCGCCTCGGAAAAGGTGTTGCTCTGACCGGCCTGGATCTGGAGTGTCTGTTCGAAGCTGCTGCTCGGGCTGATGTGCAGGCGGTAGGCGCCGCCGATCTGGACGATGGCGTCGGTGCTCCAGCTTAGGTCCGGCTTCTGCTCCTGGGCCCGCCGAACTCCGGCGCCGATCTCGCCGTCGAGCGACTGGCTTCGATCGTCGAGGATGCGCCTGCCGTAACCGGTGGCGACCGAAATGTTCTGGCGCGTTCCCGCGAACAGGTCCTTGAGATACTCGATTTGTCCGAACGCGAAGTTGTGCTTGCTGTAATCACGTTCGGACCTGCCGGTTGCAGCGTAGTGCTCCGCAGTGGAAGCGCCGTCTGTGGAGGCGGATACGGCGCTCATCTTGAATCGGTGCCTCCAGAGACCGGTCCGGTAGTCCAGGGACAGAGCTGCGTTTAGGGCGGATGTCCTGCTGTTGCCGGAACTTGCCGCATAACCAAGATCGGTGCTGCCCTTGAACTGGCCCGCGGCGCAGGCAGTGCCCGGCAGCAGGCAGAGCCCCATCGCTGACCAGAGCAGAATTTCCGCATATCTGCCTGTCATGTCGGATGGCTCCTCCGGGGCTATTGGCATGGGCTGCTGGCCGTGTGGCGCGATGTTGCAGGGCGCCAGTTCCCGGCACTGAGTGAGGCCATATGGTTCGGAACGGTCCGCCTGCGACTGAAGCGATGCATGGGCGTCACCGACAGGCCGGTACCGGCGGTCCAAGACGGGACTGTTCGCCACGCGTGCCGCATCAGTACGGGGTATCGCCGAGCCTATAAACCTATGGCACAAATCGCCGGCGCGGTGTGCCCGGCGGGGACCGCCCGGTTGACCGAAGTCTGGATCGGAGCAGTCCCCGGCCAGGGCGCCGTGACGGCACATGACGATGCTGTCGCCATCGGGTCCGGTCGCGATCCGCGGGGTCTGCAGGACCCAAGCGGTTCCGCCGCCTGCGGGCGCTCTGCAACCGACAGCTTGGCCTGTCAGCCGCGCTTCAGCAGCACGTATACGACCCCGGTGCCCCCGTCGCTCCGCGGTGCCGAACAGAACGCCAGGACTTCGTCCCTCTGCCGCAGCCAGGAATTGACTTTTCCCTTCAGCACCGGGAGTTTTCCTTCCGAACTCAAACCCTTGCCATGGATGATGCGCACGCAACGCTTGCCGCTCGCGCAGGCATCGCGCAGAAAGCTGCTAACCAGCTCGCGCGCTTCCGGGACTATGCGTCCGTGCAGGTCCAGCTGCGCCTGGATGACGTATTGTCCGCGGCGCAACTTGCGCCACACCCGTTGCTGAACGCCCGGACGCACGAACGCAAGTTCGTCGCCGGTTTCGATTTCGGCAGGATCGTAGTCGTCGGAGAGCAGGCTCTCCATGACCTCCCGCTCGTCCTTGCGGGCCTGGTCAGGCACCGGAGGGCGGGGCGGTGTGCGCCGGACGATGCGGTCCTGTTCGAGCGGTCGCGCGCGGTCCGCCGCCCGGCGGAACAGGTCCCGGTCTTCCGGTGAGAGTCTGGCTGGACGTTTCTTCGCAGGCACTCCCATCTCCCGCCTTGACCGCGACCGGACCAGCCGCGGGGTGTGTCCCGGTGGGCGATCAGTGGTCGCCGCGGCGGTAGTCTCCGCCGTTGTCATCACGACGATCGCCCCGGTAATCCCCGCGACCGCGGTACCCGTCCGATCCGCGCCGGTCTTCGGGACGTCCATCACGGCCCCGATACCCGCCACGGTCCCGCATTCGGGGATAGAACGGCGCCGGCCGGTCCGGTCCGCGGTCGCGTCGGAAGCGTTCGTCGGCATCGCGCCGGTACCGCCCCCAGTCCTCGTCGCGAAACCGGCGCAGTGGCGGAGGCAGCATGCCGTAGCGTACCGCCGCCCACGGGCCACCGTAGTACGTGGTCGAATACCAGCGGTTATCGTGGCGCATATAGTAGCGGCCTTCGCGGTAGAAGAACGGCTCGCGTGAATCGCGCGCGACGTAGATGCCGATGCTGGGCAGCCACACCATGGCCGGAGGGGCCGGCATCGGCAGAAACAGGCCGGGCAGCGCCGCCTCGATCTGGATCGATACGTGCGCCTGGGCTGCGGGCGGGCAGAGTGCGACGGCAGCACCGAGCGCCGCCGAGGCCAGAAGTCCGATTGGGGTACGCAATATCTTCATGTAGTCACTCCTGCCCCGGGGGCGGAACGCGTTGGCTTGTTAAAGAACGGTTCATTTTATTCCGGCGAGGTAGCGTTCGGCATCCAGCGCTGCCATGCAGCCGCTGCCGGCGGAAGTCACCGCCTGGCGGTAAACGTGATCCTGCACATCGCCTGCGGCAAACACGCCCGGCACGCTGGTGGCGGTGGCGTTGCCCTGGTTTCCGGACTGGGTCCGGATATAGCCGTTGGTCATATCGAGCTGGCCTTCAAAGAGCGCGGTATTCGGCGCGTGGCCGATGGCGATGAATACCCCCTGCACGGGAAGGTCCTTGGCGCGGCTGCCGTCCTTGCTGCGGATGCGCAGACCCGTGACTGCCGCGCCGTCGCCCAGGACTTGGTCGACGACATGGTTCCATTCAATGGAGACATTGCCGGAACGGCTCTTTGCCTGAAGCTGATCCACCAGTATGGCCTCGGCGCGGAACTGATCGCGACGATGCACCACGGTGACGTGGGACGCGATGTTCGACAGGTACAGCGCCTCCTCGACGGCCGTGTTGCCGCCGCCAACCACGGCGACCGGCTGGTTCTTGAAAAAGAATCCGTCGCAGGTGGCGCAGCCGGACACGCCCTTTCCGCGGTAGGCGTCCTCCGAGGGAATGCCCAGATATTTCGCGGAGGCGCCGGTGGCGATGATCAGGGCATCGCAGGTATATATGCCGGAATCGCCGCTCAGGCGGAAAGGGCGGACGCCGAGTTCGGCCTTGTGAATATGGTCGAAGATGATCTCGGTTCCGAAACGCTCGGCATGGCGGCGCATCCGGTCCATGAGATCCGGGCCCTGAAGGCCCTCGACGTCACCCGGCCAGTTGTCGACGTCGGTCGTGGTCATGAGCTGGCCGCCCTGTTCGAGCCCCGTAACCAGCACCGGCTTGAGATTGGCGCGCGCGGCGTAAACCGCGGCGGTGTAGCCGGCCGGGCCTGAACCGAGTATGAGCAGGCGGGTATGTCTGGCGTCAGCCATCGTTCAGAACTCCAATTCATCAGGATCCGGGCAGTCCCGGATGATCAGTGGGCGGTACTCTAGCGAGAGTCCCGATCGAACACAAACCTGCAAGCTGCCCTTGTATGGGGGCGGCGGGCGAAAATAAAACGCCGCAGCGCGTGGACCGTCGGGCCGCAACGCCCCGGGATCCGTCGGTCTGGGGTGATGCGCCCCTGGTCGGCTGGCACCGGCGCGCGATTATCCTTGGCTTAGGTCTGTCAAAAAGGGAAAATATCGGCCGGGTTTTAGCCTTTGAGGTTCATCGTGGCCCAAGCGACGTGGAAGAAAAGCGAGCGGGTGCCCCTTTCCCCGAAAGTCACCCGCATGATCCGGGAAGCGCGCCTGTACGCGCTGGTCGCCGTGGTTGCGTATCTCCTGGTTTCGCTTTGGACCTACAGTCCCAACGATCCCGGCTGGTTCCACAGCGGTTTCGGAAACACGGTGGTGAACGCCGGGGGGCGGGCGGGGGCATGGATATCGGATATCTTTTTCAACCTGTTCGGCTTCGTCGCCTACCTGTTCCCGGTTCTGGGGCTGGCCACCGCCTGGCGCCAGTTCATGAGTCTGCGCGAAGCCGCTCCGGCAGACATCCGGCACCGGATCCTGATCTGGACCGGGTTCGTCCTGACCATCCTCGGTGCCTGCGGACTCGCCAGCCTGCAGTTCGGACACGCCACGGCGGGGCTTCCGTTCAGCAGCGGCGGAGCGCTTGGCCAGTCGTTCGGCGATGGCCTGGTGGACCTGTTCAGCTTCGTGGGGGCGACGATTTTTCTGCTAGCCCTGTTCCTGTCCGGCGTCACCCTGTTCACGGGACTATCCTGGCTGCGCGCAATGGATCTCGTGGGCAGATGGTCGATTGTGCTGGCGGAACATGCCCGCTACCGGCTGGGGGTGCTGGCGGACTATGTGATCGGGCTGCGCGCCAAGCGCATCCGCCAGGAGACAGTGGCGGAAGAAAAGAAGACGCTCGAGAAGCATCCGCCACCGCGCATCGAGCCGGTGATCAAGGCGCCCGCGCAGAGCGTGCGGGTGGAGCGGGAAAAGCAGGTGCCGCTGTTCAGTGATCTGCCAGCGAGCGGCGAACTGCCACCGCTGTCGCTGCTCGATCCGCCGGACGAGGCCCGCGTGTCGTTCTCGGACCAGACGCTGGAGATGATGTCGCAGCTGGTCGTGAAAAAGCTCAGCGATTTCAACATCGAGGTGCGTGTGGTGGCGGTGCATCCGGGTCCCGTGATCACGCGCTTCGAGATCGATCCGGCCCCGGGCGTGAAAGCCAGCCAGATCACCAATCTTGCCAAGGACCTCGCGCGCGCGCTGTCAGTCGTCAGTCTGCGGGTGGTCGAGAACATACCGGGCAAGTCGGTGGTCGGCATCGAGGTGCCGAACGAGCACCGCGAGATCGTGCGGCTGAGCGAAGGGCTGTCCTCGCAGGCCTACGAGGATGTCAGCTCCCCGCTTGCCCTGGCGCTCGGCAAGGACATAGGCGGCAATCCGGTCATCACCGATCTGGGCAAGATGCCGCATCTGCTGATTGCCGGTACCACCGGCTCCGGAAAATCGGTCTGCATCAATGCGCTCATCGTCAGCCTCGTCTACAAGTCGACGCCCGATCAGGTGCGGTTGATCATGGTGGATCCGAAGATGCTGGAGCTTGCCGTGTATGAAGGCATACCGCATCTGCTCGCGCCCGTGGTCACGGACATGAAAGAAGCGGCCAATGTGCTGCGCTGGGCGATCGCCGAGATGGAACGCCGCTATCGCCTGATGGCTGCGCTCGGGGTGCGCAACATCGCCGGCTATAACCACAAGATCAAGGAGGCGGATAAGGCGGGCACACCGATCCTGGATCCGTTCGCCGAGGCCGTGGAGGGAGAAGAACCGTCAGCCCTCGGCAATCTTCACTATATCGTGATCGTCATTGACGAGCTGGCGGACCTGATGATGGTGGTCGGCAAGAAGGTCGAGGAGCTGATCGCGCGGCTCGCGCAGAAAGCGCGTGCCGCCGGCATTCACCTGATTCTCGCGACCCAGCGACCGTCGGTGGACGTCATCACCGGCCTGATCAAGGCCAACATCCCGGCGCGCATCGCGTTCCAGGTTTCGGCGCGGGTCGATTCGCGCACGATCCTCGACCAGATGGGGGCCGAGCAACTGCTCGGCCAGGGCGATATGCTGTTTCTGCAGCCCGGCACGGGCGTGCCGGTGCGGGTGCACGGTGCATTTGTCGCGGACAACGAAGTGCATAAGGTCGTGAGCTTCCTCAAGAAGGGGGGCCGGCCCAATTACGATGAAACGATTCTGAGCGGCGAGGTCCAAGGAACTGACGTGAACGATGGCACGGCATTCGGCGGCGAGCCGGGAAACGGCGGCGGTGAGGACGATCCGCTGTACGACCAGGCCCTCAGGATCGTTACCGAGAGCCGGCGCGCGTCGATTTCCGGGGTGCAGCGGCGGCTGCGGATCGGCTACAACCGGGCCGCGCGCCTGATCGAGGAAATGGAGAAATCGGGGGTGGTCGGCCCGCTGCAACCCAACGGAAGCCGCGAAGTCCTGGCGCCGCCCCCGCCCCCCGTTGATTAGTGCCACTGCGAGACGTGAAATGAAGCTCAAATTCCCCTGTCGTTTGTTCCGGCGGCTGCGGCCGGTAGCCCTGTTCGCCGGAGTGATGTTCCTGGTTGGCGCCGCCCATGCTTCGGCGGTTTCCAGCCTCAACCGTTTCTATCGGGATGTCCATACCTACCGTGCCAAGTTCGACCAGGTGGTGCTGGACGAGGCGCTCAATCCGATCCAGGAGTCGTCCGGGACGCTGTGGATCGAGCGTCCGGGCAAGTTCCGCTGGGACTACGTCTTGCCATACCGGCAGCTGATCGTCGGCGACGGCCGCAAGATCTGGGTGTACGACAAGGGGCTGCAGCAGGTCACGGTGCGGCGGATGGCCGGTGGTCTCGGCAATACTCCGGCCATTCTCCTGGCCGGTACCAGCAAGCTGACGGCGAATTTCCGGATCCAGAACATGGGCCGCCAGGGCCGGTTTGACTGGGTCAGCATGAAGCCAAAGGTGCATGACGGCGGGTTTCGCGACATCCGGATCGGCTTCAAGGGGAACGAGGTGCGCTCGCTGGTGATGGTGGACAGTTTCGGGCAGACGACCCGCATCACGCTGCACGACGTGCATGAAAACAGTCCCATCGATCCCGCACGCTTCCATTTTACGCCCCCCAAGGGCGTAGACGTGGTTGGCGAATGAATATCGCCTCCAGCGCTGCCGGCCGCCGTCGGGGCGGGTCTGTGGACGCGCCGCTTGCGGACCGCATGCGCCCGGAGCGCCTTGAGGATTTTTTCGGACAGCAGCACCTGCTGGCACCGGGCAAACCGCTGCGGCGCGCGATCGAGTCCGAGAGCCCGCATTCCATGATCCTGTGGGGTCCGCCCGGCACGGGCAAGACCACCCTGGCGCGACTGGCCGCGGCACATAGCGGGGCGCATTTCATCGGGCTCTCTGCTGTGTTCGCCGGGATCAAGGACATTCGCGCCGCGGTCGACGAGGCTGCGCGCCTGCGGCGCGATGCGCGCCGCGGCACGGTGCTGTTCGTCGACGAGGTGCACCGCTTCAACAAGGCTCAGCAGGACGGGTTCCTGCCCTACGTGGAGGACGGCACCCTGACGTTCATCGGTGCCACCACCGAGAATCCGTCGTTCGAGCTCAACAAGGCGCTGCTGTCACGGGCCCGCGTCTACGTGCTCAAGGCGCTGCAGGCCGAAGACATCCGCCGGCTCATCGACCGCGCCCTGGACGATCGCGAGCACGGCCTGGGCGTCCTCGACCTCGACATGCCCGGGACCCTGCGCGACATGCTGAGTGCGGCCTCCGACGGCGATGCGCGCCGCGCCCTGAATCTGCTGGAGCTCGCAGCCGATCTGGCCGAACCGGTTGATGGCCGCCCCACGGTGGGCGAAGCGAGCGTGCGAGAGTTGATCAGCGGCGGCGTACGCCGATTCGACAAGGGCGGGGAAGTCTTTTATGACCAGATCTCGGCGCTGCACAAGTCCGTGCGCGGTTCCTCGCCGGATGCCGCGCTGTATTGGTTGGCGCGCATGCTGGACGGCGGCTGCGATCCGCTCTACGTCGCCCGGCGCGTGCTGCGCATGGCCAGCGAGGACATCGGCAACGCCGACCCGCGCGGGCTGCAGCTTGCGCTCAATGCCTGGGATGTGCAGGAGCGGCTGGGCAGTCCGGAAGGGGAACTGGCCATCGCGCAGGCTGTTGTCTATCTCGCGTGCGCGCCGAAGAGCAACGCCGTGTACACGGCGTTCGGTGCCGCCCGTGAAGAAGTGCGGCGCAGCGGTTCGCTGGAGGTTCCGCTGCGTCTGCGCAATGCGCCGACCGGACTGATGAAGGATCTGGGTTATGGCAGCAAGTACCGATACGCGCACGACGAGCCGGAGGGTTACGCCGCCGGCGAGAACTATTTCCCCGACGAACTGGCGGGCACACGTTTTTACTATCCGGTAGCGCGTGGCCTGGAGCAGAAGATTGCCGAGAAGCTCGCGCATCTGCGTGAACTGGATGAGCGGGGCGGCGACTGACGCGCTGCGCGGGCCGGCGGCATCCACGGCAATGCCCGGCGGACCCGCGATACGGCCAGGCCGCAACCAAGTGGCGCATCCCAAACCTGAACGGTCAACTGGCGCTCTCGGCGCTATAACGCGCGAGCAGTCCGGTGCGGGCGGCGTAGCGGTAGACGTGCAGGAAGAAGCCGCCGGCGAGCGCGATGTAGAGTACTGCCAGGCATCCGCCCCACAGCAGCGTGATCCCCGAAAAATGGCCGCCCATGACGATCGTGCGCATGCCTTCGAACACGTAGGAAGGCGGCAGCAAATGGGCAATTGTCCGCATCCACGGCGGCAGGGTCGCCAAAGGATAGAAGACGCCGACGAAAGGGGAAAGCAGCGCCGGAACCGGCCAGACAAGCCACTCCGAGGCTGGACCGAGCCGCAGCACAACGGCGCAGGCAAACACGCCGAGCGCGATCCCAAATAGAAAAAGAACCAGCAGAAACGGCACGAGCATCAGCCCGTAGACAAAGAAGGACAGGCCGAAGACCAGCATCGCCAGCATCATCATCACGGCGAGTCCGATCAGGCTTGTGCTGATGCTTGTCAGCACGAGCCCCATCACGTATTCGGAGATCTGCAGCGGAGTCGCGAAGATGTTGATGAAGTTGCGTGACCAGACGTCTTCGAGGAACGCCGTGGTCACCCCGAGCATGACCCGGCCGAAGAAGTCCCACAGCAGCACTGCGCCGAGCAGCGTATAGACGAAATTGAATCCGGGGGAGACGATGTGGTTAAGGTACTTCGTGATGAAGCCCCACAGCACGATATCGATCGCCACCCACACGAACAGGGGCAGCACGCGTGCCGGACTGCCGCGCATGAGGTAGAACTGGCGCAGGACGATGGCGATGGTGCGGTTGAAGCGCATGGCGTTCACTCGACTCCGAGCGTGAGGGGTTCGCGCGCAAGGGCGATGAAGAGCTCCTCGAGGGAGGTCTTGCCGTGCTCCTGCGGCAGCGTCTTCGGGTCCCCCTCCAGCAGGATCCTGCCGTGGGAGAGGAACAGCGCGCGGTCGCACACGTCCTGCACTTCGTACATGTTGTGCGAGGTCCAGAGCACCCCGACGCCGTCGCGCACGGTGAGGGCGCGGATGTTGGCGCGGATCTCGCGGGCTGCGGAAGGGTCAAGCGACGCGGTCGGTTCATCCAGCAGCAGCAGGTGCGGTCGGTTGAGCAGCGCCTTGGCCAGCTGTACCCGCGTCTGTTCGCCCGAGGACAGCAGCCCGCATTTCACGTGACGGAAGGCCTGCAGGTCGAACTGCGCGAGCAGTTCTGCGATGCGGCCCGACAGGCCTTTGACGTCGTAGATCATGCCGAAAAACCGCAGATTCTGCTCCACCGTGAGGTTCCCAGGCAGTGTGGCATAGACCGCGGTGAAGTTGGTGCACGCGAGCGCGCGCGAGCGGTCGGTGGTGACATCCCGGCCTTCGATGCGGACTGCGCCGGTGGTCGGTTCCAGAACGCCCAGGATCATGTTGATGGTCGTAGTCTTGCCGGCCCCGTTCGGCCCGAGCAGGCCGACGATCTCGTTGCGTCCCACCTCGAAGGAAATTCCCGCGACCGCGGGCGTGGTGCCGTAATACTTGTACAACGCGTCAACCGAAAGTACCTTGTCCACTCGTTGCCTGCCGCTGGCCGTTTGGGCGTATCATAAAGCATTCCCTGTCCGGCATCGAACAGCAGCGGCTGCAGGCATGACGCCATGCAGGCAACGGCGTCTGGCGCCCCGCTGGCATCGATGCCGGCATTTGCCGGGCGCCGGTCAGCCGTCGGCGCACTCGCACTGCGCGTGCCAGTACACCACATGACCGGGCGGCACGAGGGTTTTGATCAGGGCGATTGCCGCTTCGGCGGCTGCTGGTTCATCGTAGAATTCGACCACGAGCGGCAGTCGCGCGGTGAGCCGCAGAAGATCCGCCGCGTGCACTTCGCCCTTGGTGCCGAACCCGGCAATACCGCGGAACACGGTGACTCCATGAACGCGGTGTTGATCGTGCAGCAGTGTGAATATTTCTTCCAGGAGTGTCTTGTGACGTCCGTGATCAGCTTCGCTTATGTAGACGCGCACCATCAGTATGTCTTTGTTCATGCTGTTCTCCGCAGCGTTCAGTAGGTACGGGCGAGGTAAGCGCCACCGAAAACGGCCATCAGCCCCAGGACGACCGACAACGCGACATAGGCTGCGGCTTTGAACGCCTCGCCTTGTTCCATCAGCAGCAGTGATTCCATCGCAAAGGTGGAAAACGTAGTAAATCCTCCCAGGCCACCGGTGAGGATGCCGGCGCGCAAGGCCGGCGAGATCGAGACCCGGTCCAGGGTGGCGATGAACAAAAACCCCATGAGAAACGAGCCAAGAACGTTGATGCTCAGGGTTGCAAGCGGAAATTCTCGCCCGAACAGCGTCTGCACCAGGCCTGTCATGCCGTAACGGGCCCAGCAGCCCAGGATACCTCCTACAGCAATTGCAAGATACGTCCACATGCCGTGTCTTCTCCTGTGATTGGGTTAACGTGCTGGTAGAAAAATGCCGGCGCAAGTTCTGCTCGTCTCGGACCTGGATTACCGCCTCCGGCCGCGGGTACGTCAGGGTTGCGGCGTGACGGGCAGTCAAGTCGGCGCGTGGAGGGGGCGACAATTGGGGTTCGGCCGCGCCGGAGGGCAGCCGATGGCAGTTGGTTCCCGGGCGACAGCGACCGGCCGGCCGCATTCGGCCGAAGGGTGATGACAGGGCATGGGGTAGTCGCGATGGCCGGTGCACAACCCTGCACGCAGGTACCGACCACAGTTACTCCACGAGGCTGCATAAGCGACTTCCTGAAAATTCGTCAGACATTTCCGGGAAGCGGGAGTCGGTGTTTGTTGCCAGAGCGCTGCCAGGCGCCGGGTAACTGCCTACCGTTCCCGTCTTCCGAAGGGAATCCGTAGGCATCATCAGCCACAACGGCGGTTATCGGGAGGAATGCCATCTCCCACAGCGTTGGATCCGAAGTCTAGAGGAAGGGCATTGCCGGTGCAACCGCAAGTGTGGCTAAACCGGCGAGCGTCCGGATCCGGTCTGCGCCGCAATCAATGCGCTGCCGCAGCTCCCCCTTATGCCGGTGATTTCCTGTTGGTAGTATATGGGCCTGTTTTCATGTCCCGCCTTACCGCCATGGCCAATACTGAACGGGGGTTCCATGATTGACCCGCGCCTTCTGCGCAGCGACCTCGATAACACCGCGAAGCAGCTCGCGCGCCGCGGGTTTGTGCTGGACACGGCTGCGATTGCGGCGCTCGAGGAACGGCGCAAGTCGGTCCAGGCGCAGACGCAGCAGTACCAGAGCGCACGCAATGCCGGTTCGAAGGCGATCGGTCAGGCCAAGTCGCGCGGAGAAGATGCAAGTGGTCTTCTGGCTGAGGTGGCCGGGATCGGTGCCCGCCTCGCACAGGCCGAGTCGGAACTCGAGTCCATCCAGACCGAACTGAACGCCCTGGTCCTGGGCATTCCCAATATCCCGCACGCCAGCGTCCCGGATGGACGCGACGAGCGCGACAATGTCGAAGTGCGCCGCTGGGGCGAGCCGCGTACGTTTGATTTCGAACCACGCGACCACGTGGATATCGGCGCACAGCTGGGTCTGATGGATTTCGAGGCGGCGGCAAAGATCGCAGGCGCGCGGTTCGTCGTCATGCACGGAGCGCTCGCGCGCCTGCAGCGCGCCCTGATCCAGTTCATGATCGATCTGCACACCGGCCAGCACGGTTACCGCGAGGTCTACGTGCCGTATATGGTCAATGCTGACAGTCTGCAAGGCACCGGTCAGCTCCCGAAATTCGAGGCTGATTTGTTCGCGCTCAAAGGTGATCCCGGGTACTACCTGATCCCCACGGCAGAGGTTCCGGTCACGAATCTCGTGCGCGACCTGATCCTGCCCGCGGAATCGCTTCCGCGCCGCTATGTATGCCATACCCCGTGTTTCCGCAGCGAAGCCGGGTCCTACGGAAAGGACACCCGCGGCATGATCCGGCAGCATCAGTTCGAGAAGGTGGAACTCGTCCAGATCGTCCGTCCGCAGGACTCCTATGATGCGCTCGAGCAGCTTGCCGGTCATGCCGAAGCGGTGCTGCAGCGTCTCGAGCTGCCGTATCGCGTCATCACCCTGTGTGCCGGAGACATGGGCTTTTCGGCTGCCAAGACCTACGATCTGGAGGTCTGGCTGCCGAGCCAGAAGAAATACCGTGAAATTTCCTCCTGCAGCAATTTCGGGGACTTTCAGGCGCGGCGTTTGCAGGCGCGTTGGCGCAGTCCCGGGACCGGAAAGCCGGAACTGGTCCACACCCTGAACGGGTCGGGTCTGGCAGTTGGCCGCACCCTGGTCGCCATGATCGAGAACTTCCAGCAGCGCGACGGTGCAGTCGTCGTGCCGCCGGCGCTGCGACCCTACCTGGGCGGCCTGGAGATAATTCGGCCGGAGTAGGAATTTGTCGCCCGGGAAGGCTCAGGCAGCCACGCCAACTCGCAGCCAATTCGACGGTGGAACTCCGGCGTGGCCGTGATTGTGATTGTCCGCGGGCGAAGAGGATCTTGGCGCGCAGCGACTCGAAGCTGTAGCCGCGGCCTATGCGGTTCATCACCCGGCCCGCCCCGTGCTCCGTCCGCGGACATACTCAAGCTCGGATATCATTCTTTTGGGTATCCGGATTTGAGTGTGTTTCCGGTGTTCGAGCCGGCCTCCGTCATGTTGTCTTAAAACCGGATTTTGCTGTTGCTTTCTGCCTGATGTTGATCTACAGTGAAAT
>JAJYEK010000051.1 GCA_021785795.1 Pseudomonadota bacterium | reverse complement strand
CCACATGAATGCGGTGGCTGCGCCACCTGCTCTCTGGCTGAAATCGTAACCGATTGAATGGGCAATATCTTTTTTACAGCATGTTAAACATGGGTTAAGTGGCGGTTTTCCTCCTCGAGCTCTTTTAGGCGGGCCATCAAGGATGCATCTCCCCGCAGGGGACCTATGGCATACCGCCATATTTAGCCCGCCACTGGTAAAAACGGCTATGTGCAAACCGGGGTTGAAAGACACAGCCGTCGGGTCCGGTGTTCAGAGGTCGCCTTGGTTGGAATGAGGTACGGTTGTACGGTCGGTTCTGGATACCACCTGGTGGAAAGGTCAGGAAAAGACTGATTACGGTCATTCAGCAGCGGAAAGCAAATGACCCGAAACGGCCATTCAAGGTGGGTATCGTCAGCGCCCGGAGCTCGGCCGGAGCGGACGCTCAAAGCGGAAAACCCTAATGACTGCTATCGACGCGGAACGGACGCTGGCTGGTCGGCTTACGAGCCACAATTATGCTCAAAACCTGGGCGACATCGGGCGACTCCTCGGCAATCGGTAGCTGTCGCTGTTCCGCTTCATTGCGGGCGGCGCTCCGAGCGCATGGCGTAAATGGTTGAGACGGCGTACGGCGAGTCTTTCAGCCAGTTCTTCCGCAAAACATTGGCGAGCGTCAGGCGGCCGGCGTCACGAAATCGTCCCGCATCCTGAACGCGGCGGAAGAGCCGCTCTCGACAAGAACATCGAGCACATACAGGATCGCCTCGCGCAGGGCTGGATCGCGCTTGAGTTCCAGCGGCCGTGCGTAGACATGCCGTTGGAGAAGAACTTCGAGCATGAAGACGGTGTTGGACTCCCGTAGCATGTGGGCGGGATTTCCGCGCCTGAGCGCGTTCGCGATGCACACAAAGGCAGCGGGCATGGAACGCTCGCCGATGTGGTAGAGGAAGCGGACATAGCTGTCCAGCACGATCCAGACTGGCGGCAGCGCATCGAAGAGCGCGTCGACGTTGTGGGCGTATCCTTCAAGGCTCCGCCAGTGACGGACGTTGTCCTTCCACCACGCGGTCAGGAAGATCGTCGACAGCACCTCGCTGCCGTGGGGATGCTCCCCGTCCAGGTGCGCGAGCCACGTGGCGTGCTTGACCCGCTCGGCAAACAGGTTCCATAGGAACCAGTAATGCGACGTATTGGGGTTGCCGTTCTCGCTGCTCGTGAACCCTTGGATGACGTGGTGGACCTCGCGCGGATGTCGGTCAACGGCATCGAGGATCGGCTGGAGGACTTGCTCGGCATCGGCATCTGACGCCCGCATCGCAAACTGCTGAATGTGGTCGGATATTGCCTGCTCCCTGTCAAAGTTCCTATCGCGCCGCTCGGAAGAACGATCGTGCTCACGGTTCCAGCACTCCACGAGGTCTTCGCTGGCGCGCCGGTGTGCGGCCACGGCCAGAGGCTCGTTGGGAACATGGCCCAGGATCGCAAGGACCTTCGCGTGCGCCTCGGCTCCGAATATCCCGGTGATGTCGAGCCTGACGTGCGCATCTTCGGCGATTTCCCTTTCGGTCCAGAACCGCCCGCGAACGTCTGCGGCCGCGGCGGCGGGGATCGTGTCCGGCGTGCGGCGTTTGGCGTAAGGCTTCTTCTCCTCGGCGTTCCAGGTGCGGTCGGCAAGAGCGGCCTCGGTTGCAATGGCATTGACGGCGCGCACGGCAAGGGCGGGGTTCAAGTCCCAGAACTTTTTGTCGATGCCCCAGGTGGTGTACCAACGGACCTCGTCGATCGGGTGGGTTAGCGCGGCAATAAAGGCCTGGCGCACGCGCGGTGTCTGGGCGTCCGTCAGAGGTTTTGAGAGCAGCAGCGGTACGACGAAGGCGCAGGGGCGATCAGCCAGCATCGAAAAGCGCTGCACGCGGTCGATGGTGCCCCACTGGTCAGCGTGTCTGGAGGTTTCGGAGCAGATGACATCGATGCACCACTCCTTCTCTTTCGGCAACATCTCGTCCCAGTGATCACGGACGCAGACGGCGGCCACAAATCCCGGAGCGTTGCGGCTGTTGTCGGGATGTTCCGCGGTACGGTCCATCTCCTTGGCACTTGCCAGCTTCTCCCGCCACCGCGCAGGGTCGGCAGAGCCGGGCTCGCGCTGGAAGATCTGCAAGCCCCACATGTAAACACCCAGACGGGCATTCATCTCGCCCATCGTCTTCGCGCTCTCGTCAATGAGTTGCTGAACTTCCGGAGCCGGAGGCTTGGGTTCGAGGCGGATGTAATTCTTCGGAGGGCCCTCGCCGTCCGCTACCGATGTTTCGCCCGCTGTGGGCTGGTCGTGGGCCACATCGTACTGGCGGAAGTCCATCCGGTGAATGGCGAGCTGCCATGTGAGGTCGTGCTCGTTGCGTTTGTCTGGTGCGGGCAGCGCCGCGATGTAGCGGTCGATGATGGCGTGAACCTGCGGGGCCAGAGGACCGAGCTGCAGGTTTGCGATGGCCGCTTCAAGGTCGTTCTTGCGGTGCGGCAGTGCGTTCGACTTCTTCCGCTCCTCCTCGTAGATCTTGTTTTCGGCGCGGCGGGTTGAAAACAACCCCGTGAGGCTCGAGATCTGGTGCTCGGCGGCCATGCGGCTGCGGTCGATCTTGATGTAGTCCTTCACCGACAGCAGCGCAAGAAGGGCCTTGCCTGACAGGTGAGGATGAGCGGTCGCCACGCTTGCGACGACGGCTGCGAGCGCGGCGGAGTCGCTGCGCTGGAGGATTGCGAGCAGCACCGCGTCCAGCCCCTCTGGATGGGATTTGGCGTAGTCGAGCAACCACTTCTCGAAGGCCATCAGCAGCGACTGGAGCACATGAGGCCCGACGGTCATACCGCGATACAGGCCCCAGAGGCGCGGGTTCACCCACTGCTTGCGCGTCGTTTCGTCTTCGAACGGGAGCTCGACTTCCCAGGCGGGTTCGAGGCGGTCGCCAAGACGCGGATGCGCGTACCACTCGGCACTGTGATTGAAGACCTGGATCAGGAACTCAAACCCCTTTCTCGGGTGGTGCGTGAGCAGGTCTATCCACGGACCGCGGAAGGCACTGGCAGGGAAAAAATTGTGGCGCAGGTGTTCCTTGATACCGAAGTAAAGGTCAACGTCGATGGACGAGCGGCCGTAGGGTTCCTCGCGCAGATACTCCTCCGTCGCGAGAAAGGCATCCAGTGCGACGGAGGTCAAAAGGTCCGGGAGGTCGCGAGCCGCGGGCGCGCCGTCGAGACCCGAAAGAAGGATGTCCCGGAAGTCTTCGGCGACGGGATCGCGGTGGTGTCCCTCCCTGATCTGCCCGCGCAGAACGGCTTCGAAGCGCGCGGGGTCGGCCTTCGGGATCTTCGCAATCACCTTAAGAATGCGTTTCCGCGCATCGCCTCCCCTGTAATGGTCAAAACGTGGGAGGAGCCAATGGGCAATGCCGGCGACATGTTCGGCCCCGTCGATGTCCGGTGCCCACCAACTGACGCCGCGCACGGCATCCTCGATCAATGCGAGAAGCAGCGGTGCGTCTTCCGGTCCGAAGCTGTCGATGTTGCGGTGGACCAGTCCCACGACGGTTGCCCAGACCGCGCCGTCCGGCACGCTCAGGATGGAGCTATGGCCGCGCACGTCGGCAAGCCACGCGGGCGACGTCATACAGGCGACGCGCAGGAGGTGGATAACCCGCTTGAGGATGGCCCGGTGGTGGGCGAGCAGCTCGGCTTCGTGCCGCGTCAGGAATTCTGACGCCGACGGTGCTTTCAGCAGCGATACCAGCGTATCGTCGCGGAACTGGGCGGCCACGTCGGTCTGGGCGATGGCCGCGCTGAACAGCCGGTCCGCTGCGGGCGGGTCACGGTCGACCAGTTCGGCAACCCACTTCCGGTAAGAGCGGCGGATCGCAGGATGCGGCCCTATCGCTGAGGACAAGGCCTTCAACGCGGTCTCATCCGTGAGGTGCTGTTCCTCGATCCAATGCAGGATGGCCCAGTCCTCGAGGACGTCGTGCGCTGTCGTCACGCGCAAAGCATTGCTTTCCGGCGAGACAACGAGGGAATCCCGTTTCAGGCGGGCGATGGCGACAGCGTTGAGTCCCGTTGCAGGCACGTAATCCGACAGTGCGCGCGCCCTGCGCACCGCCAGCTCCTGCAACGCCTCCTCGCGCAGGCGCGGCATGCCGTCGGCCGGACTGTCGTCCGCGCGCACGATCTGCCGCCAGAAGACGGCGCGGAAATCGCGCTCGTTCTCCGGAAGCGGACGTCCCGCATCCCACGGAATCTGCAATGCCTTGTCGATGAAGTACGGGTTGCGCAGGATCTCGCGCAGGGCGGGGTTGGCGAGCGGCACTGCCAGCGACGGAAAGGCGGCCTGGATCTCCTGCAATTCGGTGTCGTCAAGCGGCGGAACTTCGATGACCGCGTGATCAATCCCCGCCGCCTGGAGAAAGCTAGCCTGCACCTGCTCCACGGAATAATCGCGGCAGGTCATGAGGATAGCGAGGCCGTCGTCGCCCTGGGCGAGCGTCATGAGGTCGCTGAACGCGTCGCGCGTCGGTTTTTCGAGCAGGCGTTCGACGCTCTCGATCACGAGGACCTTGCGGCCCTGCGCGCCGAGGATGGCCTGAAGCTCGGTGGCTTGCGCCGGAATCTGGCTGTTGCGGAGTGTTTCGTCGATGTGAGCGACGGCGAATTCGTCCACCCGGAATCCGAAGGCGAAGAATTCTCGGGAGAGAAAGGCCACCGCTTCCTTGCCGATGACGGATTTGCCGCTGCCGGCTGGCCCCGTTATCAGGACAACTTGCTTCGCCTCCATGGCCGCAAGCACCTTTTGGACGATGCCGGGGCGTCGCAGATGGAAGGCGCGTCCGATCGTGGTGTGGATCTTCCAGAGCACGAAGTCAGTGTGGTTCTTCAGTGCCGTCAATACGCGCTGTTCGTTCGCGCCCACCTCGCTGTACGCCTGGACGAGAGCGGCTGGAAGGTCGGCGCGTTTCAGGCTCCGCGCGGCCGGTCCGGCCTCGCTCGCAAAGGTCAGAAGGGCGTCCCACGCGACCTGCGCACTCGCAATAGGATCCGGATCGATTGACTTCCGAGCGAGAAGCATCTTGATGTGCGCCTCGGTCTGGCGCGTGGAGGTGTGCAGGTCGAGGCTCAGGACGTGCAGCACGCGCAGGAAGGGCCACAGGTCTTTGGAGTCGACGGACGTCCCTTCCAGTTTGCTGACGATCTTGCAAAGCTCGTTGCACTGATGGACGGACTTCTTCGAGATAAAACCGTCGAGGGACAGCCGTCTTTCGAACTCCTCGCCGTCAGCCGCCCATCTGGCGCAGTCGAGCAGCCCGACGAAATTCTCGAGGAGCGCGTTCGTGCCGCGCAGCGTCACGAGGACAAAGCGGTCGCGCTGGGGATTGAAAAGATCGGCCTGCTTGAAATCCTTCCAGAAGTCGCCAATGGCCTTCTTGCATTCGTCGTCGGCGGCACTGATGGTGAAGCTGCGTTTCACCTGCCCGACGAGTCGCGCAGTCGCCGCGCCTGCGCGCGCGCAGACGACGAGGATGTCGTCCGTATTGAAGCCGAGATGCTCGGTCTGGAAATGGACATCGGTGACGCCGGTATCGGTCAAGATCGGCGGGATGCTGCGGACGAGCAGTTGCGCTAGCCAGTACGCCGCGACGTGTTGCTCGAAGAACACGCCCTCGCCGCCGGTGGATATCGGACTTGAAACTCGCTTCTGGCCTGAGGCACCCATACAATCCACCAAAAATTTTATTGTTTCGCTAGTCGGGGAAAGCCGTTCAAAGCCTAGTGCGATGAATACTTCGTGCGAGCGATTGCACAGCCCATCGGATGATTCCACCGGTCAGGCAGAGTAGCAAGAACGATTGATTTCTCATTGATTTGGCGGTGCTACTACTGGGAGCCTGGTCTGGGTCGATTGCTCGCGTTCGTCTGATCGTAAAGTATACGTTCACCAACTCCCTGGCATCAACGTCTGCTGACCACCAGTTACCTGCCTTTCACTGGCTGGTTGTCTAACGTCAGCAAAGACCGAACTCCGGTAGTTCGTGGCGCCACAACAGAACGTCTGCTCCTTAAGCTACACTACGCGTTTCAAAGTTGAACGGGAATGACCGCTTCCGCTGCAAACCTGTCTTTCCCAGACTCCTCATCCCAACCCTAGTTTGCACGAATCGGTGCTACTCGAAAAGCCACCTGCCAACCAGATATTGCACAAGACGGGGGTTGGCGCCATGCGGATTAGCAGTGCCATTCCAACCACGTTTTGCAAATAGCCGTAAAAACTTGCGCTGCTCATGCCGTGCTCACGACAGAGATCCGGGACCGGGGTGCCGGCTTCGGCCTGTTTCAGGATCGCCAGGATCTGGCTGTCGGTGTAGCGGGACTTCTTCATGTGGAATCTCCTTGTCATTCATTATGAGAAAATTCCACTTCTCAGGCCAACTGTTTTTCGGGGGGATTACCGCCCCGACCACGGAATGTAGAAACTGCATCACTTTTTGGGGTGCCATGGGGGCGGTCCAAGGCCAAATGTAGAAACCGCATCACTTTTGCAGAGGCACACGGAGGCCCCGGACACGGAATGTAGAAACTGCATCACTTTTTGGGGTGCCATGGGGGCGGTCCAAGGCCGAATGTCGAAACTGCATCACTTTTGCAGAGGTGCGCACCTGAACCGCCGAATTCGCCAGATTGGGCGTCTTTTGGAAATCATGATGGCCATTCTAAAAAAAATAGATTTATAGAAGAGGAGGGGTTTCCGTTCCCACGACGGCGATTAACCGAAGTGGAGACGGCAGGGAGTGGTCGTGGTAGGCAAGGTGGCGAGACGGACAAGGAGGCAAGGTTCTGAGGGTCGAGTCGATAGGGGGGACTACTACGCAGAGGGGGGGGGTAATGGCGAATGGACAAGTTAAATGGGGGTCGTTTGCCAACATCGACAAAGCGAGACGGGGCAGACTGTCTGGCAGACACACAAAGCAATCGAATGAGGAGCTGCGATGGCGGACGGTACGGTAGACATACATACATGGATCGAGCGGCAGCTGGAAGCAATCTACGAGGAGGCGTCGCGCGAGGCGGAGCGGATTCAGAAGATCCTCAATGGCCGGACCCGTGTGGGTGATACCGAGGGCGCGGGCGGGCAAGGTAGTACGGAGTTGCGGGTACGAGTCCGGCGGTTGCCATCCGGGGCGGTGTCCATCGAGTGGTTGTCGCGCAAGTGGTGGCGCAATGCAGAGGGACGGGCGCGGTTCCGGACAAGCTACGTCCGCAAGGGCACCAATGTGACGGTGCCAGCCAGCCGCCTCAAGGTGCACGCGAGGTCGGCTGACATGGCGGAGGTGCTGGCCGCCGAGGCGGCCTTCTCGGAATACCGCAAACGGGTGAAGCGCATCATCAAGCTCGCGGACATGCTGAAGGAACTGGGCCTCGAAGGAACTCTCCCGTTCTAGTCCAGATCCTCGTCGTCGAAGCCAAAGCGGTTCTTGAACCAGGCACTGAATTGAACGCTGAAGCTCGCGTAAAAGATCAGCATGAAGATGATGCCAGTCTCATACGTCAACGCCCACAGCCACCAGTTGCCGAGCGTCTTCTCGTGGTAGTGAAGGCCGTACATGCCCGCGAAGATCAAAAGAGACAACCCCATGTAGAAGCCGACGGCCCGCGCAAACCGCTCGCGGTCCACTTTGGCGGCCAAGGGCCAAAGCGCGCCGGTGGTGTCCTTATTCATCGGCAGGAACAGGTCAACCTGCTTCAGGACGAACGCGCGCAGGCGCTTCCGTGCCGCCAAGGCAACACCCGGCGCCGAGCGCGCAAACGCAAAGTCCAAAAACGTCAGCACGACAACAATGGCGGGGACCGCCGTCAGGATCGCATACACGTACACCATGGTCTTACCCCCTATGTCCAAGAACAAGTCCAAGCCAGACGCCAAGCGCGAGGCCGGTCAGGCCAGCAGGTACAATCAGGCACCAGGACAGAACGACAAGACCGTGATGCGCAAAAAGTAGACTCAACAGGAGCGACGGCACCGTGACCATCAGTATGCGGTTCAGATACCGGAACCTGTTGGCATAAAAATCGGGGTCCTTCAGGGACCACACGCCGCCGATGAAGCCAGCGGGCACGAACCACTCAAACAGCCGCCCGGCCAGCGCCCCCACATCCACAGCCTTATTTCCCATAACATCCTCCAGTCGTGGTCATCGACACCTGAAACAGGTGAGCCACACTGGCATAATACAGCAGCCCGAAATAACGCAAGCGTCGGCCCATCATGGACCGACGGCTGTCACAAAAGGGAAATGGGTAACGGCCAGCCTGGCTGGCGGCCTTGGGTTTTTCAGGAACGAAAGTTGTTGACGGACAACAGGATGCGCCGCTCGGAAACATCCACGGCAACACGCAAGACACCCACGCGATTCAACTTGGCAACAGCCACTATCTGATCGACCGTATCCAGGATCAACCGCATGTGGTCGTCCGGGTTCTGGGCGCCAATGAAGTCGAGGACCGCGGCCGCCACGCGGCGCGGCGTCCAATGAGCGCCAAACCGGCGCATGAATGTTCCGGCAGCGGCCACGATGTCCCCGTGGTCGGCCTCGTGAGGCGGGCGGCGGTGGATCACGACATTCTGCACGGCAGCCGGTACCGCGGCGTATGCGGCCGAGGCCAGCGCAGTCGCCACGTCAGACCGCGTATAAAAATCGTCGTCGTGTTTCAGGATGGTGTCGGCTACAACACGGGCGTGGACGACCAGATTCTGCGCATACCAGAATCGTGCGTCTGGGCATGCGCCATCCGGCAGCCACCCGGATGTCGTGAACCGGAGGCCACGAACGGCGGGATGCGTGATGGATACGGCAGTGATATGGTCGCGCAACGCGCCATCCCAAACGTCCAGCTCGACGCCATGCGAGGATAAGCAGGCGGTCCGATAATGATGATACGCGCGCAGGACTTCCGCGTGCGACATGGACGAGAAGAAACGGATGGACCCGTTGCGCAGTGTGTCCATGCGTGCCCGCAAAGTGCGGGTCCAGCTGTCTGTGCGGACCGTGTCAGCAATAGCAATCATGTGGGTCACTCATTGTAAGCGACATACCCGGATGGTCTGCCGCAAAGACGCGATGCGTCGGGTGCGGTGCTATAGATGCCCAATCACGGTGTCGTAATCCGCGTGACTGTACAAACCCATATAGACTGGCGCGCCACTCTCGACGTCGAATAACATTCGGTACCGGCGTCCAATGGGGACGCTCATGATCTGTTTGGCGGCATTGATCTTCTTGGCGCCCAGGTTACGAAGGGCTGGCAAACCCCCAGCAACCACCTGGACGTAAATCGTCGCCGCTCGCTCGATGATCCGCGCCGGATAGCGGTCGGTGTCGATGCGGAGATCCGACGCCATCTTCTGGAGACTGGTCCGCGTAGCGGATGCCACCTGATGGACCGCGCGGTCAGCCGCGCCTGTATGTCCACATGGGAATGTCTTTTTCATGGTGCGCTCACGAAGTGGAATGACAAGCCCACGATACCAACGGTTCAGAATACGCAAGCCGATGGTGGCTCGGATCACGGTCGGTCGCTATCGAGAAGTCGCGCCTCGAGCGGCAAGGTGCCACACGGGTGAGGTGGTCGAGGCAAGATCGTCGGACCAGAGAAATTATGTGGCCGTCCGCGGCGAGCGCGTTCGTGCCGCGTATTCAATGAGAACAGGCGCGATGTCCTGCACGGCCAGCGCGAGCTGAATGATCTTTCCGGCAGGCACCATGTCCGGCGTAGCCATGGCCACCATGTTGATGGTTCCAGCCTCTCGCAGAATGGCGGCATGAAGACACCACATGGCGGAAGTATGGCCACCTGGTGCCGTGGCGAGCAGATTGGCCACACCCTCTGAGATAGGCGTGGTGTCTGGCACGCCATTGGCGCGTATGGCACAGCGCAGCGCGCGCAGCGCAGAGCGGCTCAGGACGGCACGACTGGATGGCTGATCGACATCAGCCAGGGCGCCACGGACACGACGCAATGCGTCCACGGCCTCCTTGGTATCGGGACACGCGGCGATCCAGCGCGCCTTGCGGGCGTCGTCCAGGCGCACAACGACGTGATCGGACGGCATGTTCAGTCCCGCGGGGAACGGGGCCCGCGGCGACGGCGGAGCGGGCGCTCGAGGGCGCGAATCAGGGCGCCAGCGACCCACACACATAACGCCATTACGACGGCGATCTTCCAGAACAGCGTAATCATGCGAAAGCAGGCCTCCTGCGCCGTCTTCTCCCGGGCAAGGATGCCGGTCAGGCGACGCGCCCAGTGGATCCATTAGCGGACCCTTCTATATGGCGTCCATTATCCACAGATGCGCGACAACGCAACCGCGAATGGCCGTGTTAAAGAGGGGTCGTTCGCGGATCCATCACAGCAGGTCATTGCGCGCGCGTAACGGGAGACTCACGTCCGCGCCACCCATCTGGGCCGCGAGCTCATGTACTGGAACATGGACGACATAGCAGGGGATCCGGCCGAGGTGGCGTGGGCCGTGTTAAATATGGCCCGATGGAAACGGGCGACTGCCTAGACCGTTTCGTGATGCCGGGACATACCAGGGCGCCAGGTCCCCATTTCGGGGCCGGGCGTTTGTGCGCCTGTCCGGGTAAGGCGGGTTGCGTGCCGCCTCGCGACACTCACATGCCGATAAGATCCGTATGACTGAGAAGCCGGACGCCGGTGCTCGCGGCGAGCGCGTGCGCCGCCGGCGTGTAGCCGGTCGTGGTGACAACGATGCCCTGGGTGGCCCCATAATGGCTCAGGGCAGCGTGGACTTCCTGTACCGCCTTGACGCCCACAGACTTCGACCACTGCTTGCATTGGATGGCCAGCACGAGGCCGCCCTTTCTAGCGATCACGTCGGCTCCAAAATCGCCAGACTTGCGGGTCACGCTGGTATGCCAGCCGTTGTTGCTGAGCAGTGCAGCGCAAAAGCGCTCGTATTGCTCGGGGGTGAGCTGCATGGGATTGGCTGTGCCGGCGGCCAGGAGGGCGGCACGAAGCCGGCCCCGTTGCTTCTTGCGGATAAACCCGACAAGGCCCGCGAACACAACAGCAAAGAATAGGCCGACCCCGATCAGATGGCCGACGGCATCATCGAGGCGGGGGTGGTGCACCCATGCGTCGATGAAGAACGCGGCGCCGATGGCAACGGCGATTCCCGTAAGGTCTTCCGTTTTCGTTTTGCGGCTCACTCTGCGGCGCCGGTGATGGTGCATAGGGAAGCAACTCGTGCGTGGGTGTGGCTGAAACAATGCCAGAACCGGCATGCACGGGTCCAGTGTGGCAGGGATCGCTGCGGGACTGTAGACACGTTCCACACGGAAAAACTGTGACGCGGCAGATCGAGCGGCACCAGTCGAACGATGGGTCGCCACCAGAATCAAAGCAGCAACCAGAACCCGGTGTGGCCGGTATTGGCGCGGGCCTTGCGGCGATCTATACTCGGTCGTGATTAAGAGACATCGAGTCTCCGCGCGAGCTGAGCGCGTACAAGACCAACACCAACCAACCCGACCGGGCCTCGCCCGATCGGGGAGCTCCGGCCACAACCGGAGCGTTCACAATGGGCAGCGATATGCGCGTTCTTTTCGACACAGAAGAGTACGTTACGACCCTGACGGATGGCGGAGTGCCTGAAAAACAGGCCCATGCCATGAGCCGCGGTTTGTCCCGCGCATTCAACCAGGGCATCGCCACCAGCGAAGATATCGTCAGGCTGGAAGGCAAGACTGACGGCGCTGAAAAGGGTCTAAGCGCCAAACTCGACGGCGTTGAAAAGCGTCTGGAAGCCAAACTCGACGGCATGGAGGGGCGACTAAGCGCCAAACTCGACGGCGTTGAAAAAAGCCTAAATACGAAGATCGACGCCCATAAGGACCGTATGGAAATGCTGATGTACCTCACGATCGCGCTGGTCGCCCTGACCAATCCGGTATCGATGCACATCTTCAAGCTCATCGGCCCCTTTCACTAACGCAGATTCGGGGCGAACGGGAAGGCAACATACCGTCTGCCCGTACGGATTTATCCCGTATGCGCCCACCCGGGCGCGCAACCGCACACGACAATCATTTCCCTTAAACAAGCGCACCGACATTGCCGGTGACGCACATGCCGGGGATTCGTCCACAGCCTTTTTCCGGTGGATCCCGGTAGGGGTTCCTTCACTGGCTGGAGGAGCCACACAGAGGGAATTACAAGATAAGCAGCGCGAAATACTGGACGCTTACGAGCGAGTCCACAGCCGGAAAAGCAAGTCGGATCTTACTCGTGCGTTACGGTTGCTGGATGCGGAGATTGTGGCGCTACTGGCGTTAAAGAGATCCAACCGACACTGGATTTCAGGCGCTTCATAAGCCGATCAAATTCAGGCCTTGGCGCCAAACCAGGCGCAAACACAAGGCGGACCAGTGCCGTCTCAATTTGGGCGCGCTGACCCTCGAGGACTTTCAATGGTGTGCGATCACGAGACATGTGGAAATCATAGCAAACCCCCCAAATGCCAAATCACCCGCCACCCGACGCGACCGCGCCGCATGCGGCAAGCAACCCGAATCGGTGTCGGCGCCAGCCTCACAAGGCGGCTTTACGAACGGCTACCAGACGGTGAGACCATCCGCCGCCCAGGCACAAAAGACCAATACACCGCTATCAGTCCAGACGGGCAGCGTCCAGACAGACAGCAGCGGCAACATCACATTCGGCCAGCAGCTATCCCCAGGGACACGGCCCTAAAAAGGAAAACCCCGGTACAGCATGATGCTGTACCGGGGCGCCACCGCAACTCTGCGGTATTTCTTTACAGCAGATTGTGATCGATGAAGCCGATCTCCGCTGTCGTGTTGGTTGTGGTGCTGGTCGGCTCCACCCAGACCTGAGTGAGAGACGAATGCCCGAAACCAAACTGGGTCCGATTCGCCTTGATAAAGAGGCTTAGGCGACGATCGACATTCCAGGTAACCCGCAAACCCAACTGCTTCCATGGCGTGGAGCCGAGTCGAAATTTGCCGTACGTATCGGATAGCTCGGCACTGGACGTGCGCCCGTAGTCTCCGTGGACATCAACAACCACGGGTCCCATGGCATAGGCGACGGCCAAGCGCCCGGCGTAATACGCATACGTGTACGTTTCGAGGTCGCCGCCGATGGATGTGTTATAGCCAACGTCCCGCGCCCAACCTCCAAAGCCGCCGACGATGCCAGGAAGGATCGCCCAATGTCGCGCCGGCGAGAAACCATAGTCAAGGCGCACCTGCACGCCTTGCAGGAAATCTTTGGTGGTTGTGGAGGCGGGGGTAAAGGCCCCAGTCGTCAGGTTTTCAATGACCCCCTGGTAGTGGGTATGCCCGTAAAGAACGGACACATTCACGTTAAAGCCGAAATGTTCCCATTGGCGCCCCACGAACCACTCCAGACCCGGGATGGTTCCGGTTTCTGAATCCAAGGGATTCGGCGGGGGCGTCGTGTAATGCTGGAACGGCGGCGGCGTTTCCGCGTAATTCATGCGTTGTTCCAGAAACGCGAGCCCCCAATTGGTATTCGCCTCCCGAATCTGCGGCCCGATGGGATTGAAAATGCCGGCATGGGCAGTGCCCATTCCGAGTGTGGCCGCCGCCACGGCGGCGACAAGAAGATGACGGTTATTCATCGTTTCAACCTTTGTATGTCGTGATGAAGATGAGCCCAGCTTACGCGATCCTGCAAAAATGCAAGGCCACCTGCCACCGCGACGCGAAGGCAAAACGGGTACATCTTGTTGGTGTGAGCGCGCACAGGTATGTGCGCAGTGGAAGTTGCGTGGATGGCGGAAGGAACATCACTACCATGCCAGCTTTGCGGGTCGGATCGATCCGGTGTGCGTGCGGACGCCCGAAAACGCGATTCGGTGCGCGGGACACGCTTCGTGTTGCTAGGTAAGTCCCGGAGAAGTGAAGCAGTCGGACCAGTCATCGTCAAGGGTGGGCCCTCGTGTGGCTCACCAATAGAGTGCCACGCGCAGGCGATTGTCCCGCGCAACGACCCACTTCGATCCGCTTGTACCCTGAAAAGAGGCTCACTTGTTGTTCTGTTTGTGTGCGGCTCTGTTCCCCGCGGCGAGTAAACCAGTAAACGGCGGATCCGGTCAAGGTGTGATGGCAAGTTCCAGGGAGCGCGTGCTCTCGGTGATCATAGTGGCTCTAATCGTTCTAAGGGTGCGACAAAATGACCAGCCCTTATCAAGGCACGACCACAAGTAAGGTGCACCGCCAATCGTGCGGGGAGGAGGTCTGCCACGGGACAGAAGGAAAGGTGTCACCGGCGTTCTGGCGCCGGCGCACAGATGGCTACGCCGTGAGATCGCTTGCGATAAACCCGATCAGAGGGGCCGGGCGCAATCCCAATCAGCGGAGTGCAGGACAATGGCGAACCATGCTGCACGGCAGGACTGATTCCATCGGCATGCGCGTTCGACACCACCTGCTGCCGCAAGATGTTCAAGCCAAAAGCGAACGGCATGGCGTCACCCGCCCATGCCGTTCTGTATTCTGGTGTGGCCGGGCGATTTAACGCCGCTTGCCACGCATCCGGACGTTATCCTGCGCAGCCTTGCCTTCGACGGTCTCCCGCTGACGGCGCGTTTCGGCTCGCGGCAGGTACTCGCCCTTGCCCATGCGATCGGAGCGCACGACGTTCACGCCATAGGGGTCGTAGTCCGGCACCAGAAAGTTCGCACCGCAGCGGTTGCAAAGGAAGGTCCTCTGCCAGCCCGCTTCGCGCCGGGCCCAGTCGACGTTGCGCCGTTGCAGCATGCCGCGGATCCCGAGGACCAGGCCCCAGATGATGAGAGCCAGAAGGACCGCCATGGAGACAAGCATGGTGACGGTGGCCCCTGTATGCTGCGTGAATACCATGTGCCACGTGATGTGCTTGGCGTGGCTGACCGATGCCGGGTACAGGTGACTTTGTTCCCAGGCGAGTATAAGCATGCCGACAACCGGGGCTGTAACAATATATGCGAGTGTCATCAGACTGATGGCCAGCCACGACAACTGCTTGGGTGGCGCGGATTCGGCCGCAAGCCCCGTCTGGGTCCGGGTCCAGGTCCGCATGACGCCCATGCCAACAAAGCCCGCCGCCCCAAGCCCGATCGTGACCGGAAAGAACAAAAAGCCCAAGAGGGCTGTCAGGGGACTGATGCCGCCGCCAGCCATGGCGCCGACCGACGTGGACACGGAGTGGCTGGTGCCGCGCGCGTAGGTCAAGGCCAGGCGTTCGGATCTGTTGTGATTGCAAAGCGGGCAAATGATATCCATGACTCTCTCCTGATCCAGGATCCCCGTTGATTTTTGGTGCCACTATGCCAGACGAATTGGCAAACACAAATGGGGTTTCCGCTTTTGGGGCAGAGGCTTCTGAAAAGGATGTCTGCCTTATGGGTTCCGCCGCTCTGGCGTACACCGCCTGTCCCTGATCGGCCGACTGGTACGGTTAAGGGTGCGCATCTACGCCTGGATGACGCCTGATGTGTGATGCAAGCCCGCGCCTAGTAGCCCAGGACATAAATATGTCCGGGTCACGCGTACAGCGGGTGAAATATGAGCGTTGACAGGCGGTTCAAGAAGGCGTGATTGCAGCCAATCCGTGCCCCACCCCCATCTTGAAAGAATACCTGCGCCCCTAAAGAGATGAGCATCGCGCGGCGGGTGGCTTGGGCAGACCGTGCTGCCCTCGTGGCGCGACGCCGGAAAAACGAGGGCTGCAGACATGACCGCATGCTCATGAAAGAAACCCGTCGTTTCCCGGTGCCATGGAAACTCAAGGGCGCAGGGTGGCTCGGGCGATCCGTTGATCTGTATCGTAACGGCTGAGAGAATAAACCGCCCAAAATGCGGCCGGTATCCATCCGAGTACCGTCAGCTGCAGGAGCAGACATATAACGCCGGCCACTGGGCGGCCAATGGTGAAGAAGAGGACGAACGGCAGAAATATCGCTAAAACAAGGCGCATAGAGTCTCCCCGCAGGATTGTTGTTGTGATTTTTCGGGAACCAGCAAAGTAAGCGGAGCCCGCGTATGGCATTCTAGCCCATCCCAAGGGCCGATTGGGACATGACAATGGTCGCGCCAAAAAGGGACAGGCCTAGTGCCTGTAAATGGGGTGGAGGGCGCCGATTGCGGGAGTGTCCCCCTATGCGGCGCGGCGCGCTTTTCAGAGGGAATATGTCTCATTGCCGGATAGGTTCTGCGCACTGAACCGCTACACACCGGGGGTTCATATAAGCAATGGGGCAGATCCATTATTTATACGGGGAGGATGTCATGTGCAATCGGAAAGTCAGGGGAATGGCTTTTTGGATAGCTCTTGCAGGTGCATGTGTCGGTATGGTGTTCGCCCCATGTCTTGCGCCCGTTTCGGCCAAGACTCAGTCCGCCCATCCTCCATCGTCGCGCGCGCGTATCTTGGGGCGATATGCCGCTCGCCCGATCATTGTAGGGCCGAACGCGTGGCCGCCTGCCCTCGTCTGCAAAACCTTGGTCGACGACTTCAACCAATTCCGGGATGTCCCCTTCGCGAGTAACAATCCGCGGCTTTCTCCCCAGTAGCCCCGGTTCCGCCGTCCCGACTGGAAGCCCATGGCCTGGGATCCGAAATTGGCCAAAAGGATCTACATAGGGTGCACTAGTAAGGCTTGTGTCAAAAAGAATCTCCCGGCGTGGCACTACTGGCTGAAGTACACCAAATCCTTGCGGGAGGCCGGCAAGCCGCTCCTCTGGCGCGCCCGGGTCGATCTTCTGGGTGATGGCCGCCATGAAACCCTCATTCTTCTGACGCACAATTTTCCGCTGGATGTCGTAAGAGGAAAGATCGTGCCCGCACCCCCTCGGCATCCTTACTGTCGCTACATAGACAGCGTGATCTACATGCTTCCTAAACCCCATCCGAGGATGGCCGAGGCGTTTAACAATGGCCCGATGTCGGGATGGGGGTGGCTATCACGGACCTCATCCAGGATGTCGGTCATAAGGGATTCCTGTATTTGTCGTTGGCCTGGACGAGATCCGTTCCGGGCCGTGGCATCGGTGTATCTTCCTTCGAATCCAGCACCGACTTCTACCACTATCAATTTTATCCGTTATGCAACATCCGCTGCATACCGAGCGGGGAATAAGCGTCATGATGTCCCCTATTTGGCCTCGTGGAATTCCTTGCGGATTCTGTACAACGTAATCTGGGGCTTGCTGACCCCGATCGGTTTGCCATGATGGAATGAGTCAATCGATTCAAACATAAACACACGAACCGCAAACCGCCTGCAAATGCCAGTCTCATCAAACTGATCCTTGCGGCACATGCCCAGAACCGTCGTAGGAAGAACTGTCTTGCCGTCATGCATAACGGTGACCGTTGGCCAATGTTCACCATAGTCCCACGACCATGCCCCAAACTTGACAACGTAGAGTCCGGACCGCAACGCACACGTGCGTATCACCGGCCTCGTGCGCTGAAGCCATCCACCCCATACCGGGGGCGCGCCGAGCTCCCCTGGCGTGTAGGAGCGTCTCCATGGCACGCGTGTTCCCAGCCAATCGGCATTGTATTCAGAAACGTCCGTTGCGTTGGCATATTTCAGCCGATGAATATCAATTGCGTGATTCCTGCAGGTATAACGAACCTCTTTGTTGTTCGTAAAGGATCTGCCCTGCAATGTGTCGGCGCCGTGGGCCGGACTAACGGAGAGCGTCAACATGATCGGAACCGCCAGACGGAAGATCCAGGGAGCGAAGCCTGGTGCGCGCTTGGCCGTCACAAGACGGTCGCAGAGTGTGGTATTGCGCATCTGACAGTACCTCGGGTTATCGACGGCCTGCGCAACGCAGGACGTTCAGCGATGCCGATGCCGCGGCTCGTCTGGCTGTGCAGCACGTACCGGAGAGCCCCTGCAGCAGAGACCAAACTGCATCATTCCGGCAATAACGGGGTGGCTATGGTCACTTGATCCGCTTGGGGCCACCCATCCGTTCGCAGGTGTGGCGGACGATTGATTGGTTTATCTCGTCTTTTGTCATTTTGCCGTCCCGTTCGCAAAACTCGATGAACGAGTCGATGAACCCGTCTGTCTCTGGTGTATCCGGAAGCGCCTCAAAGATTTCGCGCATTTCCCTTTGGTACGCTGTCTCGGGTGGATTGGCCCTTTCTTCCGCTTCCCGCTTCGTTTCATAGGTCTTGCTTGTTGTCACATCCTTCAGCATGGGCACATGCCTCCCTTCGTTGGGGATCTGGAATTCCGGCATTGTGGCACGGCCCCGCCTGAACGCAAGGTCCGCTCGCATCCCCACGGTCTGCGCGCACCGCGCGGCCGGGATGTGTGGGGTGCGACGGACGGCGTGCGTGCGGTGCGTCGACGGCCACGGCGCCCGATCACAACGCGCTTGCATCGGGTGTGCAGGTACCAGAAGGCGCCAGCGGCCGCAGGCAAGACCGCGCCGGAGCTGTCCGAGGGACACGGTCCGCCATTCGAGGGGATCGCCGGGTACAACGCTCAAGGCACGCAGCCGGCATGCCTGCGCCATGCAGCGGCTCAGGACATACACCCATCCGGTCGCCTCATCGGACAAGAGCAGAAGGGGTACAGGCATGGCGCACCTCGTGGTCTCCAGAGTACACCTTGGACGAAGTGCGCGGCGGTGAGAACCGGGAAGAATTCCATGGCGGTTTTCCTGGGGGAAGCCGCCAGGTCCCATGGCGTCATGCGTCCGGGGGATCGTCAAAAGAACCCGACAGGTCGCGCTGGGACACGACAGCCCCGTGATCTTCGCCGCTTCTGTCGATCTGCCGGAGAGTGGCATCGCTTGGAAAATCGAAATCGCTGCCTTCCTCGAAGAGGTCTCTGTACAGGCGGCCGATGGCGGTGTGTGCGGCCTTGGTCTCGGAGACGCCGAGCTTCTTGGCAATTCTTTTCAGTGTCTCGTGACGCACGCCGAAGGGGGGCATTGGGGCCACGGAACGGGATCAACAGACCTTTGCGCATACACACCTCCGTTTGGCGACAGCATATCCAGACTATGCCTCCGTGTCAGACGGCCGGGTCTTCCGTGTCGCATGAAGGCCTTTTTGAAGAATCGAGTGGCCGAGAAAATCGTCTGGACACTCTGCGGGCGTCGGTAGCGCATTACTCAGGCCCGTGCGGGTGGAGCGCTATCCTAATCCCATCCGGGCAGACCGGCCGGGATGGCGTCCACCAGAGGATCCGTGTCTCGTGTCTCTCGGGCCGGTGCCGCCATCTCCTGGGCAAAGCGTGCATCCACGGCCGCCGCGAGCTGCGCCATGGTCGTGATCCCGTGGATATCAAACCCCGCCTTGGGACACCGCTCACGGTAGCGGGTGAGAGCGGTCCTGGTCAGCCGAATGCGGCCCATGGCCGCATTCGGCAGGAACAGCTGTCGCGCGCTCATGGACGATCAGGATACATCAGCGGTCGCAAGAGGATAGGGGCACGGAACCCGCTTCTGTCCCCAAAGCGGCCGACACGCATCGGGTGGCCACGAGACGAAAGGTGGCCGCGTTTCACGCCCAATAGCCCTGGCGCCGCATGTCTTGTGGGAGGACGGGTGCGGCCCGGTACGATCTTGCCGCCGCCAGTTCCCGAGGTGCGCGGTCTTGCGCCACCGACGCAAATGTTCCAGGTGATCGTGATCTATGAGGGCGACCACTTTTCTGATCATTATGGGTCTTCCATGGGCGACCGATCCGCACAGCGGAATCCCGGCGCGGCCGGATCGGGATTGCGCTGCGGGCGATCTCAATATCCAAGACGTGTTCGCGCGGCCTCAACCGTCCCGTCGATCGCGTAAAGGATGATCACACCGATGATCATCACGGCAAAGAGGGCCAGGAAGGACGAGCCCGCGGCCAGCGCCGCAAGGAACATCCCCATCATGACAAGAGGTTCCAGCAGGAAGGCGGCGAAGAGGCGCCACGCCGTGGCCTGCGGACTCCTGAAAACATGCCGCCGGCGTACGGCGGCCAGGAATGCGGGCAGCATTGTCACGGCGAAAATGAGGCCGGCATCTAAAAGGAGGATGCGTGTGGGCATGAGATGACTCCTTAAGTTTTGGTATCGCTATAAGGCGGCCGTGGCCGCCTAGGAGGGTGGTAAGACCATGGAGGCGGCCGGTGGGCGGCGCCGATGATGGAAGGTTCCCCATCGACGCCTGCGCACCATCCCAGATCCCTAAAGCGGCGAGAAAAAGTTTGCCCGTCCGCTGGGCCCGTGGGCCAGCAGGGTGCGCAGCCGCGCAAGCGCCGTCCTCGCGTTGTCGTCCCAGACGACGTCTGGCAGGGCGGTGATGCGTTCAAGAAGTGCTGTGTTGAAGGCGGTGGGCCCGGAGCCGTCCAGCCGGCCACCCATAGACATGTCCGCCTTTGCGGGGCTTAGTACCAGGAAAAGAGATGCTTCGGCCTCGGAGATACCTGAGTCCTCCGGGATCTGTCCTTTGTAGGTGAATCTTACCGTCCTGTCGCGGGCTTCTTCGTAGAAACGTGTGTCCTTTTGCCCAGCGCGGACAAGGTCGGCTGCCTTTGTCTCCTCTGTCTGGCCGGGTTGCAAGAACAAGCCGTCGAGAAGCGCTTCCAGCGCCGCCAGTGTCTCTTCGCACCATGTGCGCTGGGTGGCGGCATCCGGGGTCGTGAGTGCGTGTACGCCGATGCCAACGCTTGTCAGGTGCCCGGGTCCACTCTCCGTGGTTTCAAATGTGAAATTGAGTGTCCAGATCCGGAAGTGCATTCATGCCTCCTGTTTTGAATCGAGTGACTGGTCGCTGCATGTCGCGGCGGTGTGATCAGCCTATCGATTTTTGGAAAAACGCAAGTCGAAGGTGCGCGACAGGAGTACGAGAAACGCGGCGTGACAGTTTTGTCTGGTTTGTTTCGCGCTATATGGCATGCTGCGAAATATTGTCATTCTTGATTCGAATAAGGGGCCGTGCACGTCCTTCCGGGAGACAATATCGGTGCGCTGTCCACCGGAAAGCAGTCGTTCGTAATGCCAGTCTGTGTGAGCGGAGAGACCGCGGGTCGCGGGTGATCCAACTAATTTAAGGACAGCCGTTCTTCAAAAAAGCTTTTTGATATTGCGGAAAAGCCCTTGTCTTTTGATGCGATTCCACGAACAGCTTACGTACGTTTCCGGGGTTCCGCCACTGGCAGTGTCTGTAGTGGGCGGCGTATCGTGGATCGCGGGTCGAAAAAAGGCGTCATCTGTGGTCTGTCGCGGGCAGACATCGGTACATCGTGGGACGCACCATACGCACGCGGACGTGCGGTGGGAGCACCCAGCTTTTCCGTCGTCGGCACAAAGATGTCAGTCTGTAGCGCAACCGCGCGGGCTCGCGGTGCAAATGCACACCTGCAAAAAGACCGGGTGGCCACGATAAGGCCGCCCCCATAGCGGAGAATTACGCCGTGGATATTCGCCGCGCTCAGGAATTTCAGGTTTGCGCGTTGCCATCCCGCTCAGGAGCGCAAGGATCCGTGGTTGCGATCAGGCAGGAGGCGCCCGGTTATTGAGGATACGCCGGCGCTGCCATCCCGCGACCCGGAGTTGATCGCTTCGACGGAAGATTCCGCACTGGAGACTTCCCACGGTCGCCTGGCGAAGCGGAAGAGCAAGCTGCTCTACCGGACGCCGCGCAACCGTCTGCTGAATTTCAAGCTTGCGAAGAGCAATATCAGGGGGAATTTCTCATGACGTGGGAGCGCTAGAAGACAGGCTTTCGGGAGGTCTGGAGTTCCAGATTAAGGCGGCGCCTTCGATCATGGAAGGTGATGATCCTCGTACCGGAGCCGTATTCAGCGCCCGCACGGGGCAGATAGTAACGCCTTGGCTTTGAGGGCGTGAGTTCGATCGAATGTGGCCGAGTGGTACATCAACAAGGCGGATCAGTTCGAGCGATCTCGCTCCAGCCGTGGTCGAACGTGTACGTCCGGGCGTGGCCGACGGGGTTCTGGATTCTCAGCACGCGGGCTTGTGCCGGATCGATTGCGTGCTCGACCACGTACAACCAGTACGCATCGCCCTTTTCGCGCGCGCAGTCGAATTGCGTGTGTGACAGCCCCACGGGGCGATCTTCCAGGGTGCCCGCCATCGACTTCACTTCAACCCATCGAATCTGCTTGCCACCACTGTCGGCCTCGAAGAGGTCAAAACCCGGGTTGCCTTCCGGAGTGCGGCACAACGTCGGCTCACGACTAATGATCAGGTCGATAGCGCGCCTTTCGATCTGCATTCGCACCGCTTGATCGAGGCCATCGGGGTCTGGGCCATTGTCGTCCGGATGCGCGCCAACATAGGAAATGAATGGTCGCCCCCCTGCGTGGCCGGGTGTCCTCTTTCTTTGCCCGCCGCCTTTGCCACCGCCTTTGTCTCCGGGGGTGCCGTGGCCGCCTGAGCCACCGTGACCACCCCCATTGCCCTGGCCACCGCCGCGCGAAGTCCCCGTGCCAGTGCGCCCTTGGCCACCACCTCCGGCACCTGTGCCCACGCCATCACCCCCGTCCGGATCATAGGTGCCGGGCGGGATATCCGGCATGTCATCGCCGTACAGATCTTTCGCGCCACCGTAAACATCGCTATGGGATAGTTCGTCGGCT
>JAJYEK010000239.1 GCA_021785795.1 Pseudomonadota bacterium | reverse complement strand
GCTGCCGCCTCCGATCCCCGTGATACCCGAGACCGCCCCAATGAAAGAGCCGGCACCGACCATTCCGGCCCGGCCTGGAAGTCGACGATGCGGCGCCGGAGGGCGGTTCAATATCAGCTGCACCGCAGCGATGGAGGCAAAAAGACCGAAGACCGCGTGCAATATCCTGCCGTGCAGCTCACTGGCCACCGCTGATCCGATCAGGGCCCCAAGAATGATGCCGGGGATCAGCAACCGGAATACAGGCCACTGCACCGCTCCCCGCCGCTGATGCGCCAGCAGCGAAGACAGCGAGGTCGGCACTATTGTCGCCAGTGACGTCCCGATCGCGAGGTGCGCCGCAAGGTCTGGTGCAAACCCCTGATTGTGGAATACGAACAACAGTGCCGGAACGATGACGAATCCGCCGCCGACACCGAGCAGGCCGGCAATGGTGCCGGCAGCGGCCCCGACCAGGACATAGACAATTGCGATCTGCAGCATGGCGAATCATCGACGGTTGGGGCCAGCGCATCCGGCCGTGGGGATTATGCGGCTGGAACGTGCAAGACCAGGATGCCGGGTAACCTAAAATAAATGGCAATTCCGGGAGGCGAAGAAATCCCGGGGCTCAGTTCATTTTATCCATACGGTTTTCGCATTGACAAATTCGCGTATGCCCAGGTATGAAAGCTCGCGGCCATATCCGGATGCCTTGATGCCCCCGAATGGCAGACGTGCGTCGCTCTTGACCATGCCGTTGACGAACGCCGTCCCGGACTGAAGGCGGCGGGCCATGTGCTCGCCCTTGCCGGTGTCGCGTGTCCAGATGCTGCCGCCTAGTCCATAGCGGCTGTCATTGGCGATTCGCAGCGCGTCGTCCTCATCCGCCGCCCGGATTACGATGGCGACCGGCCCGAAAAGCTCCTCTTCGTAGGCCCGCATACCAGGCTGCACGTGGTCAAGGATGGATATCCTGTAGAAAAAGCCCGGCCCGGCCACCGGTCCGCACCCCATTACCGGCACGGCGCCCATCCTGATTGAATCCTGTACCTGGCGGTCCAGCTCGTCCCGCAGGTCCGCCCGGGCCATGGGTCCGATGTGGGTGTCCTCATCGCTGGGATCGCCCTGCTTCAAGTCGCCCGCCCGGCGCCGAAACAGCTCCAGAAAGCGGTCGGCAACCGATTCCACGAGTATGAACCGCTTGGCTGCGATACAGCTTTGGCCGCCATTGAGGTAACGCGCAGCGACACCGACGGACGCCGCGAGCTCCAGATCCGCATCCGCCAGAACCACGAACGCATCTGACCCGCCCAGCTCCAGCACCGTCTTCTTCAACGCAGCCCCGGCGGCGGCGGCGATCTTGCGGCCCGTGGCCTCGCTGCCGGTGACGCTTACGGCGTGAATGCGCGGATCGGCGATGAGGGCTTGTACCTGCTCCCCGGGGATCAGCAGTGAGCGGAATACCCCTTCGGGAAAGCCGGCTTCCCGAAAGATGGCCTCGATCGCCAGGGAGCACTGCGGTACGTTTGATGCGTGCTTGAGTACCACAGTGTTGCCGGCCATCAAAGCAGGCGCTGCAAAGCGAAAAACCTGCCAGAAGGGAAAATTCCACGGCATCACAGCGAGCACCGTGCCCAGCGGGAAATAGGCCACGTAGCTGAGCCCGGCGTCCGATTGGATCTTCTCGTCGGCCAAAAAGCGCTCCGCGTGCTCGGCGTAGAACTCGGAGGTTACCGCGCATTTTTCGACCTCGGCGCGCGCCTCGCGGATTATTTTGCCCATTTCGAGCGTGATGAGCCGCGCCCAGAGTTCCGACCGCCCGCGCAGGATGGCCGAGACATTCCGCATCAGCGCCGCGCGGCGGGCAAACGTGGTTGCGGCCCAGGTAGGCGCCGAACCCGCGGCCCCGGCGAGCGCAACATCGATCTCGCTGGCGGCGCTGCCGTCGAGTGATTTAACATGTTCCCCGTTGAACGGGTTAACGGTCGCCAGCGCCACTGGTCTCGTTCCCTGACGGTCGCGGCGCCGACGGCGCCACGCTAACTTGACGTTATAATATCGGACATGACGCATCGTTTTAAGCTCTGCTTCATTATCCTGGCCGTTGTCCTGGGGGCGGCCGCGTCGGCGCGCGCTGCAGACCGGAAAATCGATCAGTATCGGCAAGATTACCTGAACGCCCTTGCAGCGTTGCGGTCGGGAGATCTGGGGCGTTTCCGCCAGCTCGAGGGGAAGCTGAACGGATATGTTCTGCAGGGCTACCTGCAATACTACTATCTGAAGGACCGGATCCCTTCAACGCCCGCCAGCACGCTGAGCGCGTTCATTACGCAGAACCAGGACGCTCCGATCGGTAACATGCTGCGCCAAAAGTGGCTGCGCTATCTGGTAAAAAGGGACAACTGGAAGACCTTTATCGAAGAGTACCAGGACGTCGATCAGGATTCGGCCCTCAACTGCGATCGCCTGGCCTACCTGCTGCGTAAGGCAAAACGGCGGACGGCGCTGATGACCGAGATCGGCCAGCTCTGGCTGACCGGTAACAGTCTTCCCGACGCCTGCAACCCTGTGTTCGCCGCCTGGCGTCGAGCCGGCGACATGACCAGCAGCAAGGTGTGGGAACGCATCCGCCTTGCCATGAAGCAGCGGGATCTTACCCTTGCTGCTCAGCTCAAGTGGGATCTTCCTGCGAAAGACCAGGTTTGGGTCGACCGCTGGCTGGCCATGTACCGGAACCCGCAGCACGAGCTGAACGACATCCGCTACCCGGTCGAGACGCCTTTAGCGCGCGATATCATTCGCCAGGGTGTCGTCAGACTGGCCTACATCGATCCGGCAGAAGCGATGAAAACCTGGGATGCCCTCAGGCTCAAATACCAGTTTTTCGGGGAAGACGACAACTACGTTCTGCGTCGGGTCGGAATCCTGGCAGCACAGGACCATCTGCCGCAGGCGGTGGGCTGGCTGTCCCGGGCGTCCGTCAACCCCGGTGACGGATCGCTGCGCCGCTGGAGAGTGCGTGCCGCGCTACGTGTCGGAAAATGGCATACGGCGCTGCGCTTCATCGCGGACCTCGCGCACGGCGAGCAAAGGCAGGACGAGTGGCGCTACTGGAAGGCGCGTATGCTCGAGAAGGTCGGCGACGAGGCTGCGGCACTGCAGATTTTCTCGGAGCTTGCGAAAGAGCGCAGCTACTACGGATTCCTGGCGGCTGACCGGCTTGGCCGCCGCTACGCAATGCAGCGCGAGAGGATCCAGGCGACTCCCGAGGAAATCAGCGCGATGCTTGCCCAGCCATCAATTCAGATGGCAAAGGAGCTGTTTGATCTCGGCGAAACCGTCGATGCGCGTCGCCAGTGGGCATGGGCCACCCGGAACATGAATAGCCGCGATCTCCAGGTGGCAGCAGTGCTGGCGCGCCAATGGGGGTGGTACGATCGGGCAATACTCACGGCGGCGCGCAGCGACGATCTGAACGATCTCGGTTTGCGCTTTCCGGTCCTCTACCGGAACATGATTGAAACCAATGCCCAGGACAATGGCATCGACCCGAGCTGGGTCTACGGAATATTGCGTCAGGAGAGCGCGTTCATGACCGATGCGCGGTCCGATGTTGGGGCGCTGGGATTGATGCAGCTTATGCCGCGCACCGGATGGCTCGCCGGGCTGCGTATTCACCTGTTTGTGCGCAGCGACAGCGCCATTCTGAATGTCGCAAACAACCTGCGGCTCGGCACCTCGTACCTGAAGACAGTCCTTGACGATACCGGCGGCCACGAAGTTCTGGCCACGGCGGCATACAACGCCGGACCGAACCGCATAATGCAGTGGCTCCCGCAGAGCGGCAAGCTTGACGCTGATGCATGGGTCGACACGATCCCCTATCGTGAAACGCGCAATTACGTGAAGAACGTAATGGCGTTCAGCACCGTATACGCCTACCTCCTCGGCGACAAGAGCTTCAACCTGGACAGCGCCATGACCACGGTGCTTCCGGCGGGCGGCGGCGCGCCGCTGCTTCCTGCGAACAAACGGTAGTTTCTTCTCGCGCGCGCAGCGGCTTGACTTCGTGTCGCCGGCGCCGCCACACTCACGTCGCCAGAGGCGCATTGCCGGGCGGCTGCCAGACGTCCACCGCGCTGGCAAGAGCAGAGGCAGGGGAAGTGTCCAAACGCAGGATTTGTATACTTGGTGGCACTGGTTTCGTCGGCCGGCGCCTGACGGCGCGGCTCGCTGCTGCCGGTCACGAAGTTCGCATCCTCACACGTCACCGCGAGCGCCACAAGGACCTGCTCGTGTTGCCGACAGTGCAACTGATCGAGGGCGATGTCTACAACGCGGCGCTGCTGCGACGCGAATTCCGCGGACAGGATGCAGTGATCAATTTGGTTGGTATCCTGAACGAACGCGGCCGTGATGGCCGGGGATTCGAGCGCGCCCACGTCGAATTGCCGCAGAGAATCATCCAGGGCTGCCGCGACTGCGGAGTGCGGCGATTGCTGCACATGAGCGCGCTTCGGGCGTCACCGGATGCGCCTAGCCACTACCTGCGCAGCAAGGCCAGAGGCGAGGCGCTGGTCATGGGATCGGAAGGCGCCAGCCTGAACGTCACGGCATTCCGACCGTCGGTAATTTTCGGGCAAGACGACAGCTTTACCAATCGTTTTGTGCGCTTGCTGCGCGCCACACCGCTGGTGTTTCCGCTTGCGTGTCCGGACGCACGCTTTCAGCCGG
>JAJYEK010000050.1 GCA_021785795.1 Pseudomonadota bacterium | reverse complement strand
ATATCCCAGCGCCCGCACGTCGTAATCCCTTCTTCATCAGGTCTGCTCATCGAACCGCCTCCCATCACCACAAGGCACGGGTGAAGCTCGTCGTAATCCCTTCTTCATCAGGTCTGCTCATCGAACTGCTTACAGCGATTTCTGCACAACATTCAAGATATTATGCACCCCTTTGCCAGACCTTTTCTCACTGGCAAAGTTAGGTATCATCGATCACCTCCTCTTCAGAGGACCCGAATTCCTTCACGGTAGCGACGGTGCCGATCGGAATCAGCGCGTCGTGCAAGAGTTTCGCGAGGCCCGGGGTCGGCAGCAGTATCCCCTGTGGGAGGTTCTGGGTTCCGAGCATTACAAGCTCGCAGCGCTGCGGTAGGTGATAGGCCCGCACATCATCCTTGCCCCTATCGATGCGTTCCTCGATGGCCTCGAGCACGTGCTTGAGTTTCCGATCGTTCCCATACAGCACGAAGACTGAATATTGTACCGGGATGGCGTGTTGCCTGAGATACCGGTGCACGCGACCCAGCCTGCGTCTGTTCGCAATGTCATAGACAATGAGCCAAGGGCACAATTCCGAATGACTCATGAATGCGGGTCCGGCGCCCTGCGCCAGAAGGCTGTGCAGTGGCGTGCTCTCTCTTTGACCAGAGTACCTCTTTTCCGGCCAGCACCGATGTCGAGGATTCGTCCGCCAGGGACAAACGGGAGGGGAACAGAACTCCGTTGCCCACGGTCAGGATCTGCGACAACTTGGATGCCCAGGATTGCAAGAAGCAAGGCTTGCCGCCAAGCGTCAATGCGCTGCTCGCGCTCGGCAGATTGCGCCTCAAAGAGATAGGTCAGGACCCGACGGTCGATGGTCTCGCCGCCGGCTACCAGCATACCTACCAGGGACGGATGGCTCCATTCGAGAAGCCCCACGAAATCCCGCAGGATCCACCACTCCTCGGGACTCCAGAGATCGGAATCGCGCGGCATTCCGAGCCGGGCAAAACAGGTGGCCGCGTGCGCCATCGCCAGCCCCCGCAGTGTGCGGTAGGCGTGCCCAATGCGCACTTTCCGCGATGTCGATTGAATACGGAAAATCCGCTGCCACAAATGCCGAGGGGACAAGGGATGCCCCGACACGCCATACTGCCCGGCCACCCGGCGCATCTCATCGGACTCGGTCGCCCGACGCCACGCCTCGTAGCGACAACGGTAGCGGGGCAAGCAAACGAGTTCCCCGAGGTGGCGAGCCAGTCCATTGCCCGTCGTGCCGGAAAATGACAGCCGCACGAAACGGCCCTGGTTGTCGAGGATGACGATTGGCACCGTACAGTGCAGACAGGCGAGTAGAACGTACGGCTGAAAGCGCACGGCCCCGCATGCCACAATCCTGGCAAGGCGGGCCAGCGGGTATCGCCCGTCGGGCCGCCCTGCTGTCCGCACCCGAAGCGCTGGGCCATCGAGGAAGACCTCCACATGCGAACGACCGTCGAGATACAGCGCCTTCATGGCTCTTCTTCCCCGAACCCCTGTTCATCCGGTGCAGCAATACCGTCGAGCAATGCACGCACCAGCACCCGGCAATAGCGACGCAGCCTACGACTTACCGGATGCAGGAATCCCTCAAACTGTTCGTAGAAGTGCGCCCGGCCCACTTTGTCGAGGAGGCAAGCGCCCTGGTCCGACTTAAAATGCTCCTCGCGCAACGTCCGGTTGCGGAAGAGCGCCCAGACCCAGGCATCCACCGCCGCCCGCAGCGGCTCAATGAGATCGCAGGCGAGTGACTCCCGGCCGAAGGCGGTCTCATGGTAAAAACCGATCAAGGGGTCAAGCCCGGCAGCATAAGCTACACGCACCGCTTCGGCGTGGGTCAGCGTATAGCCGAGCGAGAGACAGGCATTAACCGGATCGAGGGGTGGGCGGCGGTTGCGGCCCACGAAGTGGAGCGAAGCCGGGAACAGCACACAATAGGCCCGGAAGTAGGCCGCCTGAGCGGCGCCCTCGATCCCCCGCAGCACACCTGCCTCCGCAATCTCTGGCCTCGATCCGCCCAGGCGGAGACGGAGGCTGCGCAGCGTGGCAAGCGCGTCGGTGAGTGGCTTGCGCAGGTCTGCACGCCTGGCAAGCGCCGCCTCGAGAAATGCGATCTGATGGGCGACCTTTTTCTCGATGAATCGGCACGCCCAGCTCAGGCGGAACGCTGCATCCTGAGAACGGACATACTGCGCGAGCCGAATGCGGGCGTCGTTGTGTCCGCGGCCCATCACGAGAGCGACGCGGCGTCCCTGCCGGCCACCCAGCACGGTAATGGCCACCCCCGCCTCGGCGAGCATCCCGAGCACTCCACTGGTGAAGGCTGTCTCGGCGCGGATCACCACGCGATCGAGGAGTGCGGCTGGCACGGTACGCACGCGGGCGCCGTGCTCGTAGAGCGCTAGTGCCGAGCCATCAGCTCGTATTTCCAGCCCCTTCCTATCGAGATAAAGCGTGCCCATAGAATCAGCCGTGATAGAAGAAGGGCGGATCCTGCGGCTCGACGCCGATGCCGAGAACACGCACTCGCGAGCGCGGATCGAGCCGAATGAGCAAAAATCGGTCCTCCTCCGGATTCACGATGGCCCCCATCTTCTCGAGAAGGGTGCGACGTTCGGATGCAGTGAGGAAACACTCAAAGACCGACTTCTGGCCGCCGATCGCATACCCCTTGAGACAGCCGAGGGCCGCCCTCAGGCGGCGTACGCTCGCAATGTCGTAGGCGGCGATGTAAAGGTCCCGGTCTGTCAAAACTTGCTCCTCTTGGGTCATCCCTCGCAGGGGAACCAGATCGGCAATATTAGACTCCCATACCAACACCGGCGCGGGGTTGGCAAGCTTGTCGTGGTAACGCCTGCCAGTGTAAATGATGAAAAGATGCTCCTGAATATTTGCACCGTCACCCCCGCAGAAAGTGATAGCCGGACCGCGCCGCCTGCGGCCGACAACGAAAAGCTCGTCGCACAATCCCACGAGGTACTGTGTCACTCGTCCGGGTAGCAGACCGTACTGATCGATGACAATATCGCGGTCGGGACGACGCGATTGCGAACGCCCCTACTGATTTCGCCTGCGAGACACCAACCAGGTAGCCACCACTATTGTCACCAGCTCATGGGCTCTGATCACCACAATGCGGCGCTTGCCAAAGTCAAGAAATATTCTGGTGCCGCGTAGGATAACGATAAGGCGCTGGTTATCACCGATACGCCACGACTCCGGAATGGATGTGGTCGAATTTCCGCTTACCGAGACCCTCAGGACCTCACCCAGCGCCTGAGGCGTTCATCGAGACGCGCAAGATCAACACCGCACACCACCTCGATGTCCAAGGCTTTAGCGAGGCATCTTTCCTGGTCTCTCAATCGGCGGTAACTTGCCAGCATTCCGCGTGCCCCCAGCCCCCCAACTCGTCTGCAGATTTCAGAAAGCTTGAACAGGGTGTCGTTCGCCTTGGGCGCCTCGGGTTTATCCATTCGGGCCGTCTTGCATTCGACGACGAAGAGACGATTACGTGCCATAAACGCGGCATCAAGCTCATTCTTTACCCCTTCCCTATCCATCACTACCAGATTGGCAGCCTTATCGCGAATCGCAAGCTCACCAGCAGAATCACTAAGTACCTTGAATACGTACCGCTCAAGCCACCCGCCCTTGGCGAAGTCTCGGTCCTCCTCGCTGGCAAACTTCAGCGTGTCTCCCGCTACGCTAAGGACCTCAGCTTCTTTGAAGTATCGCAGGAGCGCTTCCAACCCACGGCTATCCAATTGCTCGGCAGAAAGTTTGACTTGAAGCGTTTTCTTGCCTTCAGATTCCTGCCCCAGCCAGTTGAGTTGGCTAAGCGGCTGCTCAAGGCTTCCGACTTGCATGACAAGCGTTTGCAGAAGATCCGCATGCCGTCGCTCCGGTTGCGGACATTGGATTTCCCCTTCTATAGTGAAACCATACCCACGCAGGTAATGCCGCAAACGGAGGTATTCCGACAGCTTCCTGCGGTGGGACTCCTTACCCAACCAAATTACCTCATCAGTATCGACGTCGACATAGAAGACGGACCAACCTGCCGCTTGAGCAACCGACTGTGCGGCAAGGGCCATGAGCTTGGTGCCGCCGGTAACGTTGAGCGCAATGGCCTGACCTTCTCGACTGCTGGCAAGCTCGAGCAATGTACCCTCCAGTTTGGAGAAATCGTGCTCATCGTCCAACACAACGAGGGCAACCTTGACGCCCGACTCTCGTAGTACCGCTTCCAGCGCATCGGCGCGGTCGCGCATCTTGTGCGTGACCATCAATACCACCTCATCAGGCTTTAGCTCAGGGTCGAGCGCGGCGAGCAGATTCGGAGCAGCCTGGGCAGATACCAGCAGCACGTGGGTGCTGGCATTCAGCATGCTATTTTCCTCACTTGGTATTCCTCCACGCGTGCCCCGTAGCGGCGCATTTCCTCCATTGTTAGATCCCGACCACGCGCCTCCAAGGGTAAGTCCAACGTGAGATGCACGTACCGCGCGCCGCACGCACAAACGTGCGCTGCTAAATTCACGGGTAGCGAACCAATTACTACGTCTCCGGAGTGCAGTTGGTCAATGCCTATATGCTCAACGACTTCATCCACCAATAAACCCTGGGACATCATCCAGTCCCGCGCACCGGGATGTCGGGAAACAAAGTAAATCATCATTCGCTGCCTTCATACATAACTCTTGCCTGCTTAGCGGATTTCCCGGGTGGATTGTTCCACCAGCCTTGGGCCTGCCAGCGGGCCTTGATGTCTGCAAATGCCTTTACTTGCAGCGACCGATCCTGAAGCGCTCTCCACTCCTCGGCCAGCGGCTTGCCGCGCAAGACATCCAACGCTTTCGCGTTATGCGTCTTCGTCAATCTTTTGATCGTTTCGTCAACCCAGCCGCAATGCAGGGTCGCCGCCTTGGCATCCGCGTCGGCCTGTTCGACCTCTTCCAGCGACAAGGCCCGCATCGCACCATAACCCACAGATGTCTTGGCGCCAAAGCCCAGCCATTGGAAGGCGTGCTCGAAGGCGGTGGTGAGCAGGGCTTCCCATCGGTTGTTTTCGGCCAGAGTCGGAGCGATGCGTCGCAAGAGGGCTAGGTCGCAGCCAACGTGGAAGGTGAAGCCGGAACCGGGTGGCACGGTAAGGTAGCTGATGGGCATGGGCTGGCCGGAGTCGTGGGGGGTGGTGCTACCCATACCCTTGGTGTGATCCTGTTGATAGTAGTGGTTCTGATGGGGTGTCATGATCTCGACCATGAGGCTGTCGCCCTTGATCTGGGGGATGACATCCCAGAAGATCAACGCGCCGCGCGAGTGCTCAGTGTCGCCGTCTTTCGGTTGCAAACCGAACAAGGCAGCGATGTCGTCCTCATTCCAAGAACAAGATTCGCCCCACTTTCCGCTCGCCAGTTCCCATGTTGCCTGACGCAGCACACCTTTGATTCCGCTGCCCGGCAAGTATGGCAGACCGTAGGGGTTCAGAAAGGAAAAACCATTTTCCAGAGGATGTTCGTTGCCCAATCCGGTGGTGAAGGGGGCGACCGACTCAGCGTCGAGGCGGAATACGGCGTTGATCGCACCAACGGTCTCAAACGTCTGCCTCTGGCGAACAAGTAAGGCATGCATTGCCTTCTTATCGTCGTCGTTCAATCGTCTGGCATCACGCAGTGCGGAAACCTTGTTTTCTTTCCTGACCTCCCGTTCCATCTGGTTCTGCCCGCGCACCTCATAATCGATATCATATGTTTCCCATCGCAAAGTATTGGTTCGGCTGTTCGTGCCCCAAAGTTTGAGGTATATGCCAAACCGCATCGCCGGCGATGCTGCAGTGAAGTCTTGTCCGAGATATCCGGGAACAGCGGCAATTGGCATCTCACTCCCCCCCCCTGCGCGCGGCGGCGATCTGCCGCAGCCAGCGCAGCCAGGCGAAGGCTTCGGTGGTGATGGCCTGATAGTCGGCGGATTTCGACTTCATGAGGACTTCCATAAACGACTCAAAGTCGGGCTCACGATCCTCACCATTGAAGCGCTTGCTGAGCCAACCCCGCAGATGCTGGGCAACCACTTCGTTGGCACGACCTTTCTCATGGCAGAACGCCAGCACCTGCATGAGGCCGCTGTTCATGATTAGCGCCGGCAAACCCTTGGCGATATTAACGTGCTCTTTGGTATAGTCAGTACACTTGTCCCACGCATCCAGCGCGCGCTGCTGTTCCAACGTCTGACAGGGTTTGTCCTTGGTGTGATTCTGAGTCATGGTAGCCATCATTTGCCCTCCACGACTGCGGCGGCGACCAAACCGCGCCCGATGGTGACATCCCCGCCGATCTGCAGCAGTTTACCGTGGATGACGTTCTTGATCTTGGCCATCACGCTGACAGCATCCTCGTGATCGTCCTTCCTGCCAGTGCGCGTCTGGCTGGCCAGCATCGGTGCCACCAGGATAGATTCGGGCGGCAGATTTTCGGTGTAGAACAAACCGCCGTCCTTGGCCGCGCCAGTATCGTCGATGCACACGTGCGGCTCAACCAGCATGGCGTTCTGGGCGAAATAGGCGAAGTCGGTGTCTGAGAGGACGACAAGATCGGTCTTGAGCTTGTTCACGAAGAATGCATAGCCGTCGCCAGCTGGCAGGGCCTTGGTGGCAATATCTTCAGCGATGGCCTTGAGCGCCGTCGTGGATTGTGTGTCTTGCTCCTCATATTCGAAAGCTTCCAGGTGCAGCTTGTTGCCCGTGAGCAACCGTGGATTGGCGAGCACGCACTGACCTTCGGTAACCTCGGGCAGACCGGGCCAAGTGGTCGCCACACCGATCAGCTCCAGTAGCCGCCGTGCGCGGGAAATTGCTTGCGGGCAGGTGGCATACACGTATCCACCCTTGAGCGAGCGCACCGGCAGGGCCACGAGCTGGGCATCGCCGAAGCTGACGGCCCCGGCGTGCATATCGTTGCTCGCCGCGTCCGGACCAAATAGCCGGTCCATCAGCAGCTTGTTACCCCCGAGTGCTTCGAAACCATGCCGCACCGCGCCCTTGATGCCGGAACCGGCAAAGCACGGGTGGTTGGTGTGGCGCTCGCGCTGTATGGGATTGTCGATGATCCCTACGGCCTGACCCGCGCCCATATGGACGGGACTCACCGCGTAGAGAAATACGGCTGCGTGTTTTTGGAACATGAGACCTTCCTCGATCAATAGGTAGCGAAGGTGATGCGATTGAAACCTTCGGCGCGACGTGATGCATCTTCGCAGCTTTCGCGCCATAAGCCTTGCTCGGCAAGCTTGCGCAGTCCCTCGGGAGTGGTTTCGAGATCTTCCAACCAATAGACACTGCCGGTAGGGGTGGCACGCTTCGCGGGTTTTGGTTGCCAATTCGCCAAGTCCCAGCCGGAGACGACCTCCGCACGATGGATAGCGGCGCAGACCAGTTTTCCGCGCACGCCGTGCAGGTCGAAGCAAAACTCCCCGTTAGTGGCCCTAGTCACGCCGGTCGGCAACCAGCCGTCCGGAAAGATACCTGGCGACGCCAGTACTAGACGGCAGCGTTTGGCTGCCGCGAGAACAGCGTAGCCGGGTTCTGGTAGCCGGACTTCGACGGTGTGTATAACAGCAGCACGCCCATCTCCGCCTAGGCGCAGCATGCCATTTCCTGGCGGTTCGGCGCCCGTGACGGCGGCGAGAAAACCGACATCGAATCCGTTCTGCGCCGTCTGCTCCCGTTTCTTCAAGGCCACCGCCTGCACCGAGAACAGTCGACCGTCCGCAGCGCGGCGGGTCGTCGCGTCCAGCCCGACGCCCACACGCGGGTCGATGTCCCAGAGTGCTCCGGATTTCACCAGATCGTCCGCGTGCAACACTTTACCAGCCAGGTACTTGCGCCAACCTGGCTCGGTGAGCCAATAACCGCCGGCCGGTTTGCCGCGCTTGTTTTCCGCCAACACTGGAAGCAGCACAAAAGGCGAAGAAGCGAGCAACCCACCGGAAGGTCGTGTGGGTTTGAGTGCGCGTATAGATACGAGTTTGCCTTCCTCGTCTTCATTAATGACCAGATCGGCGGGTTGGGCCATGAGCACTTCCACCTTGTCGTTGATGTCACGGCGTGCAAGGTAGAAAGCGGTCACGGCGAACGCGCCTGGTTTCGTGGGCGTACCAAGGGTTCGGTGCGGCACATCACCACGCCCGAAAGCAGCGAGGTCTACTCCATCGTCGGCCAGCATGCGAGAGCGCAGCGCGCCCGCCGCCACCGATGGCCACGGTGGCATCAACAATTCGCCGTAACTGCCAGGATCGCCGAACAGCTTGTTGCCGCGCAGAAACAGCACGTCCAGTGGCTCGATAAAACGGTATTCGACGGCGCTCATGCTTCACCTCCGATACGCGTTTCTCGGGCCAGGAATTCAGCCACAGTGAGAAAATTTTGCAACCAATTCAGGCGCTCTCTCAATTGCGCGGCAGCAAGTTTCGCCAGGCGTCCGGCAAGCATGGCTGCCTGGTCTTTCAGTACCTCCCGCTTTTCCGTGTCCAGTGCGCTCACTTGCCGCGCAAGTTGATACGCCAGCAGGGACTCCAGCATTTCCGGCTTTCCTTTTGGATCAGGCAAATCGATTAGCCACTCCAGCGCGTTGTACACCGCACGGCGGGAAACGTCCTCGTGTGCCAGAAAAACGCACAGATCGCCGAGCACTGCCAGCGGCTCACCCCATTTCTCCGTCAAGTACAGTGCACCACCAGAGCGCTTGATGACGGTGATCGAAAAGGCATCGCGGCCGCCGCCGCCTTGCTGCTGAGCTGCCTTGGCACGTTTTTCCGCCGTGCGCAATTCGCGCAGCACCGCGCCGAGCGGAGCCTGGTGGTGGGCGATCACCGCGCCGCAACTGGTAGTGGCCCTGTTGCCCATCATGCGCAAAAGTTTCCCGTTCAGATACGCAAATCCGCCCTTGCAGACCAATTTCCCGCGCTTGCGCAATTCGCCCCAATCCACATCTTTATCTTCGGGCACCGTACCGCTGTAGGCGTGGCGCAGCCGCTGCATGGTGGAAAGCATATCGGCTACCGGCAGCATGGCCAGCATATCGTCGCCTCCGGCGTAGATGACCCGACCCAGATGCTCCTCTTCCACCACCTGCCGCACCACGGTTTGGGAAAAGTCGTTGAGCGCGCCGGAGATGGCGAGATGCCGGTTGGGCGACACAGGACGCTTCTGTCGGCCGTATTGCTGGATCAGCGGTTGCGTGGCAGCACGGTCGTCGAAGCCCTTTTTCACCTGCGGGTGGAAGCTATCGCGGTAGGAAATCGTGGTACCGGACTTATCGTCGCCGGAAATGATAGCGCCCATGCGGTCGCCATCCATCATGATCAGTGCGTAGTAGGTTTCGAGCCTGATCTCATCATCCTTGTTAGATCCCTTTTTCAAGGTCTGGCATACAAGGTCTTTTGCCCGTTCGCACGCTTTTTCATCTTCTTCGTCGCGAACAGCCTCCAGCAATCCGGGGATGAGTTTAGCGGCAGCCAGCGCCACTTTGTTGTCCCTGTGGCGGTGCATCAGCTTGCGTGGCAGAGCGACAGCCTCCGCCCTTCGTTCTTTGCACTCTTTATCGAACCCCTCATCAGCCGGACCGCCCTTTTCTAGCCACCGGTCGAGTTGATACGCCAGCGCCATGGTACGGGTGGAAACGACGAAGCGGCCAATATCTTGACCGATCGCCTGAGAAACCTCCTCAGCGAAGATCGTCGGCCACAGCCGCTTGATGGCGGGCAAGGCGCTCAGGTGTTCACCTTTCTTCGCCCAAGAGGGCCTTGTCTCGGCAACTTTGGCCCAGAGCGTATCCGTCTGCTGACGATACGATTTCTGCAATTGAGCGCGGTTGGTCGTCAGCCATTCGGCCTCTCCGGTCAGTGAGCAACGCCAACCCTGCTGTTCGCTCTGGTCAAAAATGCGTGTCGCCTTGGCAGCGGCCAGCACCCGTTCGGCCAAGTCGTACACCGCCGGGTAAAACACGCCAGGATTGGGAGCGAAGAAGGTGGTGCCGTCGCCCCAGTCGATTTCCCCGCTGAGTGCCTGCCAGGCCTGGCTGTCCAGGAAACCGCAAGGTTGGCCGGGCTCGACACCGAAGAATGGGGCCATGGCCGCGGACAAGGCGGTGACGTCGAGATCGGTTTGTTTCCTGGCATTGCGCGCCTTGATGACCGAGAAAGGCACCGCCGCCCAGTGCACCTCAGGGAATCCCGCGAGCTGTGCTTTCATTTGCTCATAAGGCATGGCCGTTTCGGTATCAAGGCCCGCTGCATGCAACAGGCGCGACACCGCATCTTCGCCAGTCTCCAACAACCACTGGCGTACGGCCTGCGTGATCTCCTCAGCGATCCGCCGTACCCGGCCTGCCGGCACCACGGCCACGAATCGGTTGGGCAGAGTGGCCGAGAATAGCGGGTTGGCGTCGGTGCCGCCTCGCATCCATTCGCAATCTGCAAACAGTTCATCCGGCAGGTTCATCCGGTCGCGTAGCCACAGATCGACTTGTGGGATGCCGCGCAAGCGTGGAAAGAGGACGGCATCGGGGCCGAGCTCTTCACACACCGGACGCATCGCCTCCCATGCGAGGCGTGACAGCAGGTGTGAGCCGGCCCACAGGTCCGAGGTACTACGGGCGGCAGCGATGAAGCCTTGTACTGGGCCGATGGACATCGTCAGCAGGGCGGCCTCACCATGGGGGTCAGCGGCAAAGGCGCCGGCGAAGGCAGAGGTGAGGTCGAGGTGATCCCAGATGGAATGATCCGGGATGCGGGTATCAGCGGGAAGCAGTTCCCACAGTTTACCCAGCTTGCCGTTGTCTTCCGTGTCTGCTCCAGTCACCGACAAATCCGGGCCAAACCGCCAATAGGCAAGCAGGACCTTGCGCAGATCGTACGTCTCGCCATCGTTGGCACCGAGCTTGCCCAACAGACCGGAAAAATGCTTGAAGCTGCGTTCTTTGATGTCGGTGATATCGGTATCGGTCAATGCATGCAGGTCGACTGACTCACCCGTCAGTGGATGGACGAGCACCGGCTTTTGCGTCCAGCGTACCTGTGCCCACGGGGCAACGGCCAGGGTCTTGCCGGAAGACAGGACCTCCTCCTGCATTGGCCATTGCGGCCGGTCGGCCGCAGCGGCCCACCAGTCGGCGTGTTGGACATGGCAGTAGATGGAAACCGGCAAGCCTTTCTTGAAAATGACCGTGGACAGCGCCTCGTTGTTGTCGGGGTCAATCTGTTCTGCCGGCAATTGATCCAGTCCAAGCAGACGCCTTAAGGCCCGCGACGTGCCGCCCTCGTGTCCCGCCGGATCGCGCAGCAGCACAAGCGCCTTTTCGGCCGGGTCGTGGATGCGCGCAGCAATCTTGGTTTGCCAGAGGATGTCGTTGCTCATGTCTTACTCCAGGATGCGGGACAGTTTCTGTGCAGGCGCGTCGAGAAACAGGTGAACACGCCGCCAGATAGTTTCTATCACGCGAGGATCCGGTTTAAACTTCTCGGGTGGCAGACAAGGGACGTGGAAAATCACGCCGACGACATGCCCGGAATCGTCGGGCGCAGGGCGGATCTTGAGACGCAGGCTATTGGTCAATCGAGCCTTGTCCCACGGTTTAACCAAATGCCCGCTAACAGGATAACTTAGCCAGTGCCGGTCCTCGGGATGAGGTGCTTGATCGCCCATTGTGAATTTGAACTGCGTCCGCAACCCGATCTTGATGGTGGCCAGTTCCTGCATCAGCGCCTTCCAGTCCTTGTGGGGCGCGGTTTGCCAAATCAACGGCCTTTCATCCTGACCGATGGCGTGCGGCCAATCGAGTTTTAGCGCATCGCGCCACAGACGTAGCGGTGACAATTTTGATGACTCATCCACCCCGACGAGCGAGAACGAGCCCCAGCCGTTGCGGCTACGGCCCCCTACCGCCCCGTAGCGGTGCATAAGCATGAGCGCTTGCTCGACGCATGGCGCATGCTCATCTGGCACGGCGATAGAAAGGCTGGCCGTTTCGCCTTCCTGAATTGCCGCGTTGGTTTTGAGCATTGTGGCTCGCTTGTCGCGAACCAGCGGCCCGAGCCCAAGGTAGAGGGCACTATCCACCGGTCTATTGACTTCTGGATGCGTCACGACAGCGTTCTGCGGCCAATTGTCCTTTCTTAATGCACCCGGACTCCACCTATCTAACCATATACGCACCAGGCTCTTGCGCGCAGCGATTTTGCCCCCATCTGCATTATGGTCGTCGTCAAGCCAAGCATGACCGAACAGCTTGCCCTCTTCCCGTCGCATGTCTGCAACATTTACCCGGAAACCGTGATCGGTGGCGTATACCACCCGCCACCACTGCCGCAGCAGTGCCTTGAACGGCGGCGTCCGCCACTGCCCGTCCTGCTCGGCGTTGCCAAGGAAAGCGGGCGTAGTGAAGCTCACCTGATATTTGAGTTTTTTCATCGCACCCTCCGCGGAGCGATTATCATCGCGCGCCGCACACTTCTCTTGCCCGGCAAACCCACGGTTACGCATCACTGTCCTCCAGAAGCCGGACGTTGTCGAGTTCGAGCGCCGGGATCTCCGGCAGGCTTGAGCCGATGATGCCGGCAAGCGACCCGTACATGCCAGTAGTGCGCGTGATGACGCGTTCGATTTGCTTTTCGCGCTCGGCCCATTGTCTTTCCATCGTACGCTGCTCGCGTGCGAGCTGCGCCTGTAGGGCAGTGAACGCCTCGACAATTGCTTCCACCCTGTGGCGAACTTCGTGACCCGACAGATAATTGTAGAGCGCTCCCATCTTGGCACTCACGCCGGTCACCGTCCTCTGCACGCGGGCGACCTTAATGAGTTGGTGGCGTAAGGCGGTGGCCAGGGCGAGATAACTCGCCCGGTCCACCGCCCATAAGCCATTCTCGGAACCGAAACCACGTACACCCTCTGGCAGCGTCATCGAGACGAGCACGGCGAGCATTGCATCCGCTTCGCGCTGGCCGTCCTTAAGCTTTTCGATCCACCCGTTCGACCAGTTTCTTGCGTTCGTGACTTCCCAGACAATGGTCCCGCAGGGCTGGAGCGATTCGCTTCTGACGGTTTGGATCAGGTCCACCCCTCTCACACCCTTCTTGACGGGCCGGATCGTATCAGTCGGGAAACGGGCGGTGAGCGCCGCTTCGACGTCGAGTCCGAGCACTTCGCCCTGCAACTCTTGGCTGCCCGGCTCGCTCCTGCGTCGAGCGTTTTTCAGTGCCTGGCGCAGATCCTCGATCTGTTTCTCCTTTCCCTTGAGCTTGAGCGTTTGCTCCTCGCCCATGACATGGCGGATGCTCGCTGATCTCGCCTCTAAGCTGTACGCTTAAAGCGTCGGGCACTGCGAACGGGTGGCCGCAGCTTGGGCAGGTGATGATCGGTTCGCTCATGATTACTTTGCTGATTTTCGAGTTGCTTGTCGGGTGTTGCGCTTCCGTTTGGACGCATGAACTATACCCGCTGGCGTATTGCCATGAGCTTTCGGCAAGCTTGTTGTCGCAATCGGTTCATAGCGGATCGCCGCGGCCAGCAGGCCGAGCGCATAGCGGCGCCGCGGACTGCCTTGACCCTCGACAAGGTAGGCGTGTGCTTGGTGCCCAAGCTCACGCACGAGACAAGCTTTCAGCTTGGCGTTCGTTTGCTCGAAGAACTCCTTATCCATTCCGCCTTCAAGCCGCTTACAGGTTGCCTCGTTGTCACCCATGGGGCCGATGATGGCCTGATGTTCCGAAAGGAATGCTTTGGCGTATCCCGGCTCAGGTGCGCCGTCTTTAGGACAATTAAGCGGCGCATCCCCTGCAAGTACGTGGCGGGCAAACCAACTGAGGAACGCCAGTTGCACCGGCGGCAGGCGGATGATCCTGCCGCTCGCACGTATGCGCCGACTCTTAAGGTCAATCACGAGTTCTGGTGGTCCCACGGTCTTCTGAGCAGCCGCTACGGCATGGCTAAAGGTTGCCTTGCCCGCCAACAATCGTTCCGGTAATCCCTGGCGCAGCCGCACGAAAGGAATATCGGCCAGCGTTATTTCGGCGTCTTTCGCATCCAGCGGTTCGCTCTCTGGGGGATTGGTATAGATAACGTAGCTGCGCGGTGTCACGTAATAAAAGTTTTGATTGGTCTCGAAACGTGGCGACACCAGCACATGCGACAAACGATCCTGCGGACGACCAAATAGCGAGAGCGCATAGCCGGCATAGAAACCCATCGTCTTGCGTCCGCCGGCAATCGAGACGTGCAACGCCGAATTCCGATCTGCCGTCAAACGGCGAACTTGGTCGGTAATGAAGTTTGCAGCTTTCTCGTTATCTTCTGGCGTACGAATATCCTCAAGCGGTCTTCCCTCGGCATCGCGCAGTACATGAATGTGCTTCTCGTCGAATTGAATATCTGGCAAATGGTAGTCTCTACGCAGGCGATGAAACCATCCTGGCTCGTCCGACAAGAGCGTAAGGCGTGCACGATTGGCCCCTTTAACGGTGGTAACTAGATGCATCTCCGTTGGAATGAACAGTGGGGTTCGCTGCTGTGTCAGCGCATATACTGTCTCCGTCACTACCTGAGGCGCAAGGCCGGTGACGGCGAGCAGGATACGCCGTGCATAATTGTGTGGTTCCATCTATTCGTTTTACTCTTACGGTATCAGTTCCAGCCCACGGCGCGGGCAGCGCACGCCCCCTTATGCAACAGGCATGTCAGCGGCCAGCCGCGCGGCCCCCGTCGCCCTCCTGCGCACTGATGATGGCACGTTCCGCCTCTGCGGTTCCTACCGGCAAGCTTGCGGCCGTGATCAGGCGGTACCGCCCGAGCCCCATGGTGGTGACCGCGCCCGCATGCACATACTGGCCGAGCCACAGATACGGCCAGAAGGGATCGAGCCCGGCCCCCTCGAGACGAAATGTGCCTAGCAGCCCTCCCAGAGCCATTTCCCGCTTCTGGCGCGATGAATAGCGCGTCCAGTCGAACCAGCGCAGCGCGGGGTCGTGCACCGGCACGTCCCGTGACGCCCCCACCAGTGCGGCGAAATCGGTTTCCAGCGGCGTATCCGTGTGGAAGTAACTCAACATCGAGATGCGGCGCAGCAGGTTCGAGAAAAAAGCCGTGAAAGAAAACGAGCCGGCATTTACGATCGTCGCATCACGCCTGAGGCGCAGGGGGGTATCCAATGTCACCGTGAGACACCCGGGTACCGCCGGCAGGATCGGAATTCCGGGCGGCGACGCCTCGCAGCGACCGCCTGGCTCGTAGATCACCCGCCAAACCCTGTCCGGCGCATCCTGTTGTTCGACACAGCCCAGTTCGAAGCGCCCCCGCGCTGCGCCAATGCCCTCCTCACCCGCGCGCTGCAAGGCAAGGATGATGTAAGGCAGGTACTGATTGCCGCGACCGATCAGCGTAAACCCCAGGTCATAGGGCGACCCCGCCGCGCACTCGCCACCCTTTAGGTCCACGTCCAGCACAAACGGGTGGGGCGCGGCGGGGTACTTGCGCATCTTCTCGGTCCCCGGTGGCAGCGGAGTCTCGAAAACGTACGCGTAACCGCAGGAGCGATACAACAGGCAATCGCAACAGGCCGGAACGTGCGTGACACACACCGCACGCTTCAGGGCATGACCGAACGCGCCGCGCCATGCCGAGCCGGCATAGGCAGGTAAACGGATGGGACCAACCGCCTGGAAGCGGGCACGGTAGCGGCCAACCGGCAGCATGATCGCGAAATGCGACTGATCCGGCCGGGTCACGCCATCCTTCAACAGAGTCTTCGCATGGAATGATTCCCGCACCGCCACCGCCCTGTATTCATCAGCCACGCTCACGGTACGCTGGGGGAATATGTTGCGCCGCAGGGCTGTTTTTGTGGTTTCCCCAAAATGGCACAAGATCACCAGAAATCCGTCGCGCAGTCAAGGCGCGGACATCGCGGCGCACGGAAGGCGCGACACCGGGGACACCGCATAGCCCAGGTGGAAAACAGGCGGGGTGGAAGGCAACACCCACTGCGCCGGGACCGCTGTTCAGGAAGGGCGCGACTTCGAGTCCATAACCGCGTCCACGGCGTCCCGAACCACCGACAGGTCCCATCCCGAGCGGTTTTCCGCATAATCCAGACCTGCCCGAATGAGAACACTGCCGACCGCGACCAGACACGCGACCCCGATCTTCCCCAGAACTTCCCGTCCATGACTACTCGTTTCCATGATTACCTCCTAACACTGATGCGCCGACCCTGAGATCAACTGGCCAGAAACATGGGTGACTCCAGTCCGGCGCGGATTGCCACGTCACTGAAGCGTGCCCTGACCCTGTGCCTCACGCTCCTTTTCCACGTGCAGCACGGAATACGGATCAGCGCCCCCGAAAGCCACCGCCATGAGCGCGGCTAGCATGTCATTCATCAAAGAGAGATTCATGTAGAGTATCCCTTCGAACATTTTTTTGGTCATCGCGCCATCCGCCATATTCAGACCGGTCTTGCACAGCACCTGCCCGTCAGCCATATCCATGTCAAAAGTGCCAAACCGACGACCATCGTTTATCCGCGTCAACAACTCACAAACCGCAAGTCGCCGGGCCTCCGGAACAACGACCGGCGCTAATGAGAACACCGTGACGGCACGCCAGTCCTCCGCCTCCTGGACTTCAGCCCAGAGCAGCCAGCTTCCCGTATCCCCGGAAAAGGTCATGGTCAGGATCCCCTCCCGTTCATGTCCGCAGGAGAAACCATCTTCCTCCAGCACGCTCACTACCGTCTGCAACAACCGGGGCTGCTCATGCGGCGCCTCCTTATGCATCTTGCCGGACATTAACATTCACCCCGCTTTTGATCCCACATTACGCCCCACGTACCGGACATCGCGTTGCTCGCCGGTATCACCACAGATCCTCCGGCACGGCACTATGCGAACTGCGCCCAACACCCCTCGCGCCGCTAGCCCGTCCTGGTCTTTCGTGCAATGTCGCAAAGAACCCTGACCCAAGACAGATCTGCCTCGAACCACTCCTCAAGGTAGCCGATGACGATCGGCGCGGCGATCAGCGTCAGCGTGATCCCCACGTCCACCCACCCACTCTGGCCCCCGTCTTTGTCACCACTATTCATGCGCCACCTCGTCCCATGCCGTGTCGTATTGAAGCACGGTCATACACAACCCTCAGTGACGGCAAGCTTGCGACAGGAGCTGCCGGATCATCTCCAGTAGGAACGCACCTTCGGGACAATATGTCTGTATCATGGCACTGTAGGAATGGAGACCGATTGTGCGCCGGTCCTCGTGACACGCGACCGGACATCCCGGTTGCGCTTGCGCACTTGGTCACGGCGCACTGTTCCCGGGCCCCGCTCCGTCGCCTGGCCTCGACTACCCTGCGGCCGCACGTTACCGACACAATGCAGTGTCCATCAGGGCGCTACGACACGATGGGTTCGCTGCTTCACCCGCTCACCCTCGTGCTTCTCGCTACGGCGTTACGCACCTTTCCTGACTTGGCGTGCGAAAACACCAACCGGACACGATGAACGCGACGGTGGGGTTTGAAACACTGGCATCGTGGCTATTACAGCGGCGATGAGATTTGGCTTGTGAGGTTGCCGGAATCACTCCTGTCGTTTCCAAGCCGAGGATGTCCAGTGCCCGATCCGAGGGGCGCTTTCACACAGAGGATTTCGTCTTCGATCAGGCTACGGGCACCTATCGCGGTCCTGCGGGAAGTCGCCTGATAGGGCGCTTCGCTCGTGTCGAGGAGGGTCACCTCATCAACCACTACTGGAGTTCAGATTGCCCGCGATGCGCGATCAAGGAACAATGCACGCCCAGCGATTACCGACACGTCAGCCGGTATGTCTATGAGGCCAGTTTGGAAGCGATGCAACGGCGGATCGACAAGCACCCTGAGGTCATGCGTATCCGTCGGCAGACGGTCGAGCACCCGTTCGGCACGATCAAGGACTGGATGGGAGCGACGCATTTCCTCACCTGGTCACTGGAGCGTGTCAGGACAGCAATGAGCTTGCGCGTTCTGGCCTACAATTTGAAGCGCGTCATGAAGATTGTCGGCACGATGGACTGATCGCCACGATGCTGGCCTGAGAAGGCGTTGCGGTTACTTCCTTCATCGCTTTTCTGATCCCCAGAAGAACTTCGAGCCTGAAAACAGCAAGCACAGACTTCGGCAACCAATAAACGCTCCGTGCGTTTTCACACAGCCTCGCCGATTAGTAGCCCCTCGATTGCGGCCCACCCGCCTGACCGTAGGGTATAATGGTCGGGAACAACACCATGAGGACACACCCATGACCCGAGACCAGGAAACGTGGATCGCCAGCGCGATCGGATGGACCGTCCTGGGGTCGATGGGGCTCGCGATTATCTTTGGTGATTCCACCACGATCGGGATCGTCTCCGGCATCGGATCCGTCGTGATCGTGGCGTATGCCGGTTATCTCTACTGGCGACATCCGGACGAGTTTCGGTGGAAGTAGATCCAATCCACGGGCCAGCTGACACCCTACCCGGTCTGCGGGCACGGATACGGGCTTCAGGACAAGGTCCGGACCAGGACAGAGACGATGGCGGAATGCTCAGCGGATGACCGGCGGCCGGATGCCCCCGGGGATCGGCCGGGCACCCAGCGTGACCGATACCACCGGCCCGCCCCCACGCAGGGAACCATCGGACACCGCGCGCACGGGACGACCCGTCCGGCGGAGACCAACACCCTTCACTTCGGAATCACCCACGGACGCATACGATATAATCCCCACAGCGGGTTGAACCCCGAGGTCTACCGTGCCGTACCTCACCACCACAAACCGGGAGGCAAACCATGGCAGGACGTCTGAGTCGAACGGAAAAACGGTTTCTGAATCCGGATGAGCTCGATATTTACAAGCATCTGAGGGGGAAATACCTGGGGCTGGCGTGGAAGTCTGTTCTGGCGGTCGTGGGTTTGTTTCTGATCTGTTGCGTGATCATTTTATTTTTATTCGCATATTTGGCTAAATACTTTTACGTTTATTCGATGGTAAACTGGCCCGCCAATCCGGCGAGTGTCATGTTGTCGGCAATCGCGTCATGCGGAATGAGCACGTAGCGCCACGGCTTTCCATCGTAGCTGGCCGTGTGTGCACTCGCCTGCTGACACCACTGCGCGGCCGCTTCCTTCTTCGCGATCACCTTCGCGTCCCCTATCTCGTTTCGGGCCTTCGGTTCGAGCATGTAGAGGGTATCCTCAGTTTCTGCGACGAAGTCGGGTTGGTACTCTGCGTGACCCGCCCCATCTTTGTAGAAAATCTGGAACTGCCCCTTGGCCGGTTTGAACCACCTGATCGATTCCCGGTCCAGAATGACGGCAAGTCGCCGCTCAGGATCTGATTGGAATTTCACTGGAGGAAGGAAGAGACAGCGCTCGAACCCGCCAAAGCAATATCTCGCCATATTGCTCTTGTCCACAGGCGACTGGTGGAAATCCAGGTAAGGCTCGCCCACACTCGCTGTAAAGGCCGGCTCCTTCAGGCCAGTGAACCCCTTGCTGACCTTCACCTCGTAGCCGTCCGCCTCCTCCCAATAGTGTGGTTGCATCTGGGCGTGGATAAACTGGGCAATATCCCGCTGGTAGCAACGCAGCACCTTGCGGGTATCGTCCTCGGACAGGTACGTCCGGAAATGGGCCACCGTCTGGCTGGCCAGCCCGTACAGCAGCTCCGCATGGTCATCGTAGGAAATATCATCAAAATCGACCAATGCGCTCACAACGACATCTTCCAGACGGACCTCCTCGGCGCCGCTGCGGCCCAAGGCGATGACCTCCGTTTGATGCGTCCGCAGATGTTGAATCCACAGATCCTCGGACACGGCGGGATACTGGAGCGTCTTAAGCTCGAGCGTGAACGGCTTGAACCCCGATTTGGCCTCCCCCCGCGGCACCACGAGGATCCGGGGAATATCGATGGTCTGCTGCACGACGAGGTCCGTCGTCCGGGCCACAATCGCGGCAATATCAGGGGTCGGCACCACCCCATCCAAGGTCAACTGCGCGGGGTGGTACTGCGCCGCGACCTCCTCCACCACCAGCGCCTGGACCTCCGGCCGCTGCAGGTAGGTGACACTCGGCACCGTCTGCGGTTGACTCTCGAGCCTTCGGATCATGCTATAGGCGATCTGTGCCACGGCTTGTTCTCCGGGCCCATCGAACGCCGGCGCGACCTCCGCCCCCGCGTCCAGAGTGCGGCTGGTGGCCTGGTCCGGTTTGAGACCGAGGCGGCTGGCGAGCTGCGACTGCGACACCACGGTCACGGTCTGTCGTTGCAGATCGTCTGCCCCGAGCACCACCGCCTGCAGGTGGATCGCCGAACCGGGTCGGTTGGCTTCGTTGATGATCTCCTGGAACTTGTCGTGGGCCACGATATTCAGCCGGTCCACGGCGGTCACGCCGGTGCGCTGGCCATACGGCAGCCGTAGCCCACGCCCAATGGACTGCTCGATAAGAATGCGCGCATGGGCCGCCCGCAGCGGCACAATCGTGTACAGATTGGTCACGTCCCAGCCTTCCTTCAGCATGTTGACGTGGATCACGATCTCGGTCGGCTCTTCGCTCTGCTCTACCTTGAGCAGGCGCGTGATCATCTCGTCCTCTTCCGCCCCGGTCCGGCTCGAATCCACCTGGAGGACTTTGTCCCGATAGCGCCCCGCAAAGAACCCGTCGGACTGGATCAGTGCCAATAACTGGCTCGCATGGGTGGTGTCGCGGGCAATCACCAGCAGAAACGGTTTGACGATGGGCTGATCGCGCTCGCGGGCATAGGTTTCAAGCTCCACCTTCACACTTTCATGCAAGCGGACGCCGTCTTCGAGCTTCAGGCGCTCGATCTCGTCTGCCGACATGCCGGCCGGGTTGAAGTCCTGGCGCGTGACGACCGCCGGTTCCTTCACAAAACCATCGGCCATCGCCCTCCCGAGCGGGTAGTCGTAGACCACATTTTTGAACGCCACCGCGCCCTTGGCGGTCTCAATAAAGGGAGTGGCGGTCAATTCCAACCCCAGGATCGGTTTCAGGTCGTTGAGGGCCCGCACCCCGGCTGAGGCCCGGTAGCGGTGCGATTCATCCATCAGGAGCACCAGATCCGGCAATCCGGCCAGATAGTCGAAGTAACTCTCCCCAATATATTCCCGCAGGCGCTTGATCCGGGGTGCTTTGCCGCCACGCACCTCCGAGTTGATCTTGGAGATATTGAAGATGTTGATCCGCACCCGGCCAAACAACGAGCCACTCAGCGGATCGCGCTGATCGTAGTTGTCGCCGGTAATCAGGCTGGGCGGATCCGTCGCGAACTCCGCAATCCCCCGGAACACGTACTTCGGCGTATTGGGCGTAAAATCAGTGATCAGCTTGTTGTAGATGGTCAGGTTCGGCGCCAGTACAAAGAAGTGGTGGATCCCATGGGCCAGGTGCAGATAGCTGATAAAGGCCCCCATGAGCCGGGTCTTGCCGACCCCGGTCGCGAGCGCAAAGCATAGGGAGGGGAAGTCGCGCTCAAAGTCTGTGACCGAGGGAAACTCGCTCCGGATCACCGCCAGCACGTCCGCCGCGTCCCTGCCCTGACCCGGTGGGGCGATCTCCGTGAGGCGGTCGAGGATCTCCAGGGAACGGCGCTGCGGGGCGCGCAGGCTCAGGCGGCCGGCAATCGCGTTGACGTGACGATTCATGGCGCGGCTTTCCGTTTTCGAGGGGAAGGCCGCCCTTCAATCCGCTGCCGGGCCTGGGCCACCGCCTTGTGGAGTTTCTTCTCCAAGATCTGGCGGGAGGGTAATTCCGTCAGGTATTCCGCGACCCGGATACCGCTCTGCTCCAATTCCAGCAGCTCTACTACCTCATGTTTCTTGCCGGCGCAAAGAATGAGGCCTATGGGCGGAAGCTCACCGGGTTTCGTCTCATACTTTTGCAGCCAGCGGAGATAGAGCTCCATCTGTCCCTTATCGGCGGGTTTGAAATCCCCCAGCTTCAGATCAATGGCGACCAGCCGCTTGAGTCCGCGATGAAAGAACAGCAGGTCGATGTAGTAATCGTCGTGGTCGACCTGGATCCGTTTCTGACGGGCAATGAAGGAAAACCCGGCGCCCAGCTCGAGGATGAAATGTTCCAACTCGCGAAGAATGGCATCTTCCAGGTCTTTTTCCAGATACCGGTCCTTGAGCCCGAGAAAATCAAGAAAATAAGGATCCCGAAACACGAGGTCCGGGGTCAACCGGTCTTCTTTCCGCAGGGTGTCCAGTGCGTGCCGAATCACCTGATCCGGCTTCTTGGACAGCGCCGTGCGTTCATAGAGCATCGAATCGATGCGTTCCCGCAGCGTGCGCACCGACCAGCGTTCGATCCGGCAGAGCTCGGCATAGAAATCGCGCTTGAGCGGATCCTTGAGATAGATCATCTCCTTGAAGTGCGACCACCCCAATTGTCTCCACAGTGTCGAGACAATTCGTTCGTCTTCAAATACCTCCGCAAACCGGATCATGTGCCGCAGATTCTTGGCCGAGAACCCCGTCCCATACTCGTCGCTCAATTGTCCCGACAGTGTCGAGACAATCTCCTCCCCGTATCCGGCCCGGTCGCCCTGCAGGAGCTCGTCGCAGATGCGCCGACCGATCTGCCAGTAGAGCATTGTCAAACCCGCGTTGACCGTTGCCGCAACAGCGGACCGTGCCTCCTCGATCAATCCGCGGATGTCGCGCAGCAGGACGCGTTTGGCCACCCCGCGCGGGCGTTTCATGGGAACGGGCTGCTTCGACTTCGCAGCCACGTTATGGTTCTCCCTCGCCGCCAAAGAGTGATTTCTGCCCCGGATGCTCCTTTGTCCCCGACGCACGACGCTTGGCCGTGTCCTCAGAAGGCGCCTCTGCGGCCAGGGGCGGCTGCGGTAGATTCTCGACCTG
>JAJYEK010000238.1 GCA_021785795.1 Pseudomonadota bacterium | reverse complement strand
CAAGACCTACCAGAGCGGCTACACTGCTCTGAAAGGCATAGACCTGGATGTGAATCCCGGCGATTTTTTTGCGTTGCTGGGACCGAACGGCGCCGGAAAGTCGACTACGATAGGCATCGTCACGTCGCTGGTGACCAAGACTGGCGGGAAGGTGTCCGTATTCGGCCATGACATCGACACCGACTTCAGCAAGGCGAAGAGCTGCATAGGACTGGTTCCGCAGGAGTTCAACCTCAATATTTTCGAGCCGCTCATCCAGATCCTGGTGAACCAGGCCGGCTATTACGGCATTGCACGGCGGCGCGCGCTTGAGCGTGCCGAATACTATCTCGGCCGGCTCAGTCTGTGGGACCGGCGCAACGATGCTGTGCGCACGCTGTCAGGCGGCATGAAACGGCGCATGATGATTGCTCGCGCGCTCATTCATGATCCCCGACTGCTGATCCTGGATGAGCCCACCGCAGGCGTCGACATAGAGATCCGCCGCTCCATGTGGGAGTTTCTGCATGAGATTAATGCCGCCGGCACGACCATCATTCTTACGACGCATTATTTGGAAGAAGCCGAGAGCCTTTGCCGCCACATTGCCATCATCGACAATGGCATGCTTGTGGAAAACACGACCATGAAGAAGCTTCTTGCCAAGCTGCACACGGAAACCTTTGTTCTCGATCTGCGCATGCCTCTGACCCAACTTCCGCCACTGCCTGGACATGATATCCGCATGCTGGATGGCCATACCCTCGAGGTGGAAATTTCGCGCGATAGCGGTATCAACAAGCTGTTCGCCGACCTGTCGGCTCGCAACATCGAGGTGCTCAGCATGAGGAACAAGACCAACCGCCTCGAACAGCTTTTCATGAGCCTGGTGGAGGGCAGCAGGCAGCACCGCGGGGCCGGCCGGAGACGGCAGGCGTGACGCTGGACCAGAAACTGGTCGCATTCCGTACGATCTTCTACAAGGAGGTCCTCCGTTTTTCGCGCATTTGGATCCAGACCATACTGCCCCCGGTAATCACCACTTCGCTGTATTTCATCATATTCGGCGGACTTATCGGACGTCAGATCCATGCCATGGAAGGCGTCCGCTACATGGACTTCATCGTTCCCGGCCTGATCATGATGTCAGTCATCACCAATTCCTATTCGAACGTCGTTTCTTCGTTCTACAGCGCCAAGTTCCAGCGCAGTATCGAGGAAATTCTGGTGTCGCCAACGCCGAACTGGATCATCCTGTCCGGGTTCATCGCCGGCGGAGTGGCTCGCGGGCTGGTGGTGGGAGGAGTGGTGACCGTGGTGTCGCTGTTCTTCAGCCGTCTGCACGTGTACAACCTTTGGGTGTCCGTGTCTGTGGTGCTGCTGACGGCGGTGCTGTTCTCTCTGGGCGGTTTCATCAACAGCATCTTCGCCCGTAATTTCGACGATATCTCCATCGTGCCCACGTTCGTGCTGACTCCGCTCACCTACCTGGGCGGGATCTTCTACTCGATCCAGATGCTTCCGGAGTTCTGGCGGCGTATTTCGCTCGGCAACCCGATCCTGTACATGATCAACGCCTTTCGCTATGGGTTCCTGGGCATATCGGATATCAATCTCGACCTGTCCTATGGCATCATCATAGCCTTCATTCTGGTTCTCTTTGCGATCAGTCTGTATCTTCTGGATCGTGGTTACGGGATGCGCTCCTGACCGGCGGTGACCGCGGCAATCGGTGCGCGACGGTGAGCCCGGGTTCGAGCCGTAATATTCAACATCTTTCAATGGAGGCAGTGTGTCCGGACAGACTGAAACGCGCAACATGGCGCTGTTTTGCGACTTCGAGAACATCGCGCTCGGCGCGCGCGACGCGGAGTATGCGCGGTTCGACATCGATAAGGTTCTGGAGCGCCTGCTGCTCAAGGGCAACATCGTCGTCAAGAAGGCATACTGCGACTGGGAGCGCTACAAGGAGTTCAAGGGGCCGATGCACGAGGCTTCATTCGAACTCATCGAGATTCCACATGTCCGCATGTCCGGGAAGAACTCGGCCGATATCCGCATGGTAGTCGACGCGCTCGACCTGTGCTACACGAAATCCCACGTCGATACGTTCGTGATCATCAGCGGCGACTCCGACTTTTCTCCGCTCGTGAGCAAGCTGCGCGAAAACAACAAGGTGGTTATCGGCGTAGGGGTCAAGCAATCGTCTTCCGATCTGCTCGTGGCTAACTGCGACGAGTTCATTTTCTATGACGACCTCGTACGCGAGGAAGAGAGCAAGAAAAAAGCGCGGCGGCACGCGGCGGACAGGAAGCCCTCGACGCCCGAGAAGAAATCCGGGGAGAAGGACGAGGACCGGAAACAGCAGGCGCTCGACCTGGTTCTTGAGACGGTGGAGGCCCTGTTCAGCGAGCGCGGCAGTGAAGAGAAGGTGTGGGGTTCCATGGTCAAGCAGGCACTCAAGCGCCGCAAACCCGGTTTCAGCGAGTCTTATTACGGGTTTCGTACCTTCAGCAAATTGCTGGACGAAGCCGAGACCCGCCACCTGCTGCAACTCGAGCGCGACGAAAAATCCGGAGGGGTGGTCATCACCGGCTTTACCCACGAGTGAGTGCGCGGCGGCACTCGCCCGCCGATGGCACGAAAGCTCCATGCCCCGTGGCGGGCCGGCAGCGGGCGATTCGCTTCCGGTCGGACTTTTGACCCAAAGCCTGCCAGCCGGCCGGATGCCTTCCTCGGCTTCCGGCTTCACCTGCCTGTCTCAATCTGCTTGTCTCGGGTGTCGACCGGTGGAATCGGAAAGGCCTGCTGCATTGACACGAAGTTGTCATGCCGGACGTCGACTATACTTCTTGGGACAAGGGTCGAAGCGCCGGGCGCTCCCCGCCGGTTTGGGGCGGAGGCCGCACGCGTAGCAGTCCCCAGGCGGGAGTTCGGGAAGATATGTCGGCAGTGCGTCTATTTTTGCTGGTTTTTCTGACTGTTACTTTAGGTGTCGTGCGCGCAGGGGCGGAATCGTATTCGCCGACCCCGGACCAAAAGGGGCGTCTCGATCAGTTCGGTTACGATGTATTCCAGGCAAGCCTGCCCGGACTGATCGACCAGAGCCGCAAAGTGAGCCAGAGGATGCTGGTCGACCGGTTCGGCCAGCCCGTGCGGCGCGCGTCTGCCCTCGGCCGGTACGGCGACCGGCGCTCGGGCGAGTCGGCCGCCATTCATTGGACAACCTGGTATTTTCCGGGGCTGGCCTTTGCGATGTCGCAGGTGCCTGCGGAGCGCAATGGAGTCCGGAAGGCGAATCTGATCGTGGTCGGGGTCAGTGTCACCAGCCCGGGTTACCTCCTGAGAAACGGCCTGCGCGTGGGTGAGGCGCGCTCGCGCTTTCTGCAGGTTCTTGGGCCCCCGACCTATCAGGACCGCAAACGGCTGCGGTATGATGTCGAGAACGCCGCGCGCATCGCACCGGACGAATATGAGATAGAACCCTACCAGATCGATATGGATCTGGATGCACACGACAGGGTGCGCCGTATTGTCTGGAGCTGGTGGTCCGACTAGCACTTCTGCGGTATTTCCGTTGAAAACAACCCGTTAACCGTGGTGGTGCACCAGGAACCGGGGTGGCTTTGCTTCGCCACCAGTGCAGGACGCGCCCAAACTGTATATATTGTTGCAAGAGTAGCCAGGGTATCAGCAGCGCATAACAAGCAGGAACGGGGTATCCGCGTTGACAAAGCGGATGGCGCTGCCGGGGGTATAAAAATAATGGGCAGTAAAGATTTGGCCGACATCGGCATGCTGGGTGCCGGGGCACGCCTGTCCGCTGTTCAAAGCAGCGTGAATTCCGAACCCTTGTCCGCGCGGGCGCAGCGCCCGTCAGCCGGGCTGTGGCCTTGGAACCGGCAGCGCCGACATCGTGTCCGGTGCTGTGCGGACGATTGAGGCCGCCGCCTCCATGGACGGAAACTCCGGCAATTTAACCAGACGGATCGAGGCCGCACTGGCACGTGGGGAGTGTGCAACGCTCGACCCGTGCATCGCAGATGCGGTCCGCCTGCCCGCCGACAGCATCAGCAGCCCGGCGCACTCCGTCGCGGCGGTGGTTTTCAGCGCGCTGTTCTTCCGCCTCCCGCATCATCCGCAGCTGGCGGTATGGGCTGAGCGAGCGCGTGACGGTCTCGATATTCTGCGGCCGCCGGCACGGCTGATCCTGGCGCGGCGGCTGCTGCGCTACGACGTCTTTTTTGGGCGACCCGCGCGCGCGGCGCTGCTCATCGACCGGTTTCAGTCTGAGGGCATCGGCCGCAGTCCATTGCCCGGGGTACAGCTCCAGTGGGCGTTGCTGCAGTCGATGCACCAGGATGCACTCGGCGCACACGCCGAATGCCTCGAGACGATACGCCAGGCCCAGTCAGTCGCTGTTCGGCATGCCGCACAGCCCTGGTCCAGGGCCCTGCAGATGATGGAGGTCAACGCCTGCCTCGGGCTCGGTGACCGGCAGGGGCTGCATCGTGCCTGGGAGGCGGTACGCAGGAACCCGGTGCAGCTGGGACTGCTGGGAGCGGCCCATCTGCATCAGCTTGCCACGCAGATCGCACTGGCCGACGGCGATCTGCCGCTGGCACTGGAGCAGGCCGAGGCTGCGCTGCGCGTGGCGAACAGCGCCGGCGCTCCACTTTTCGAAGCCCTGGCATGCCTGTCGGCGGCGGAAGTACATGTGGATCGCGGGATTCCGGAAGCAGCCGAGCCGCTGCTGCGCCGGGTGCAGGACATTGCGCGTGATTCGGGCAGCGTTCAGCTTGCCTGTCTT
>JAJYEK010000237.1 GCA_021785795.1 Pseudomonadota bacterium | reverse complement strand
GGACCTTGAGTATCTTCCCGGACATCAGGTTGTTGATATTTCGGTCAAAGAACGCGTTCGGATTGGCCTGCAGCAGCGCGATCATGACCTGTTCCGGGCTGATACTATGGTCAACAGTGATCTTGCGGGCGATCCCGCTCAGGGTATCGCCTTTTCTGACGGTAAATTGAGTCGCATTCGCCCACGATGAACGCTGCCCGGTTACCGCTGCGCCGTACGCGTGCGCCGCGGGGATTTGCGGCGCCGGCTCGGGTGCTGCGGCAGCGGTGCTGCCCGGGGAGGGCCCCAGCAGCCCATTGGCAGCGGATGCCTTGGGTGCTGCCGGCATGGCCAGGGCAGTCTGTGGCTGCGGAGTCTGCTGTCGCGCGGTGCCGGCGGATGCCGGCGGTGGGGACAGAGGTGTCCCGGAAGCCGCGGCGGCGGGTGCTGCAGGAGCGGTAGTTACTGCCGGAGCCGAGATCGCCGGATGTTGGCTCGCAACCCAATGGGGGGGATCCAGCAGTGCGGTGTATTCGCGGACCAGTTGTCCACCGGCCCAGTCGACCTCCAGGAGCGTCTGAATAAAGGGCTCGCGAAAAGGACCGTCAGTCGAAAGCTCGATGTAGTAATTACCGTCCTTGTGCTGCCTGACGGCGTACTTGATGCGCGAAAGAAAGTGGTGACGTTCTACGCCGGCGGCGGCAAAGATGGCGTCCGAAGCCAGCGAGGGACTGAGGGTTTTGATCTCGCCTGGCGTGGCATCGATGATCCGTACATGCGCATTGAGCGGCTCATCCAGCCCCGACTCGACGACCAGCCGGCCGAGGCCAAGGCCATACGCCAGCGCTGGCAATGCCGAAAGCGCTGCGCCCAGAATGATCCTGATCAACTGCTGATGCCTGCCCGACTTCAACATCATGCTCTGGCGCATGGCGTATACTCCCCCGACTGCCCCTGTCTCACCTAAACAACCGCTTCTAGTACTTGGAGTTACGTGCACATAGTATTAATAGTGTTTATAAACATCAGATAACTATAGCCTACAAATACTGTTTCACCAACCCTCAGCCGAGGCAGCGGCAATACCCGCCCACGTCCGGACGCCGCGTCACAGGCCACCGAGGAATTCGCGCGCTGGGACGGCATGAACCGCTGCGTACCGCGCGACGACCAACACCCCACGGTCCGCCCAACGCACGGATCCGGAGGTCCGAACATCATGGTCTCAAAGGGTATATAGCCGCTTTCGCGCGTTCCGTCCATGCACCCGGCCCCGGGTTATCCGGCCGCTGCAGATTGCGGCACTGCCATCGCGAGGCGCTGCCCGGCACCCCCGCCCCATGGTCCGGAACTAGGCCTGCAGCAGGATGCGCAGCATGCGGCGCAGCGGCTCGGCCGCCCCCCACAGGAGCTGGTCGCCCACCGTGAATGCCGAAAGGTAGTGATTGCCCATCGCCAGCTTGCGCAGCCTGCCGACGGGCACGGTGAGGGTTCCCGTGACTTCCGCAGGGGCCACTTCGCGTAACGTACGCTCGCGCTCGTTCGGAACCACCCGCACCCAGTCGTTTGCACCGGCAAGCATGTCCTCGATCTCGTCGAGCGGTACGTCGCGTGTCAGCTTTATCGTCAGCGCCTGGCTGTGGCAACGCATGGCGCCGATGCGCACGCAGATTCCATCCACCGGCACGGGATTCTCGTCACGGCCGAGGATCTTGTTGGTTTCCGCCTGCCCCTTCCACTCCTCCCGGCTCTGACCGTTTCCCAGGTCCTTGTCGATCCACGGAATCACGCTTCCAGCCAGCGGAACGCCGAAGTGCTCGCTGGGAAACGCCGGGTCATGCAGCCTGTTTGCCACCGCCCTGTCGATTTCGAGAATCGCCGACGCCGGATCGTCGAGCATGGGCAGCGCTGCCTGGTGCACCGAACCCATCTGCCTGAGCAGCTCGCGCATGTTCTGCGCCCCGGCACCGGAGGCAGCCTGGTAAGTCATGGCCGTCATCCACTCGACCAAGCCCCGCTGGAACAGCCCGCCCAGCGCCATGAGCATCAGACTGACGGTGCAGTTGCCGCCGATATAGTTGCGCATGCCACGGTCGAGTGCCGCGCCGATCACCTCGTGATTGACGGGATCGAGGACGATCACGCTCTCCCGGTCCATGCGCAGCGTGGATGCGGCATCGATCCAGTATCCCTTCCAGCCCGCTGCACGCAGTCCGGGAAAAACCTCTCCAGTGTAGTCGCCGCCCTGGCAGGAGATGACGATGTCCATGGACCTGAGTGCGGCGATATCACGGGCGTCCTTGAGCGGCGGAACCTCTTTTCCTATGGCCGGACCCGCCCCGCCGATCTGGGACGTCGTGAAAAATACCGGCTCGATCAGCGCGAAATCGCCTTCGGCGCGCATTCGCTGCATCAGTACCGAGCCAACCATGCCACGCCACCCGACAAACCCTACCCGCTTCATTAAGTCGCCTCTGCTCACTGAACTGCTACTCCGACAATCCAACCCCGGCCCTCCGGGAATCCGCCCGGTGCAGAAACACCGGCACCGTGCGCGCCTTACCGGCGCAATACCTCCACCACGGCCGCGCCCATCTGCGCGGTACCGACGCGCGAGCAGCCGTCGGTGTATATGTCGGTGGTACGCAGCCCCTGGTCCAGCGCCGCCGCGACGGCGTGCTCAACGCGCAGCGCCAGGTCCGGCCGGTCCAGAGTGTAGCGCAGCAGCATCGCCACAGACAGGACCGTACCCAGGGGGTTCGCGATTCCCTTGCCGGCAATATCAGGTGCGGACCCATGGATTGGCTCGTACATCCCCTTGTTCGCCGCATCAAGGGATGCCGAAGGAAGCATGCCGATCGATCCGGTCAGCATCGCCGCCTCGTCGGAAAGGATGTCTCCGAACATGTTGGTCGTAACAATGACATCGAACTGCTTCGGCGCACGCACCAGCTGCATCGCCGCATTGTCCACGTACATATGCGTTAGGCTGACCTGCGGGTAATCCTTGGCCACCGCACTGACGACTTCCCGCCACAGCTCGGTGCACTCGAGCACATTGGCCTTGTCAACCGAGCATACGCGCCGGCCGCGCTTCATCGCGGTTTCGAACGCCACCCGTGCGATGCGTCTGATCTCCGATTCACTGTAGATAAGCGTGTTGAAGCCCTCGCGCTGGCCATCGGCACGCATCCGAATGCCGCGCGGCTGACCAAAGTAGATGCCACCGGTAAGCTCGCGAACGATCATCAGGTCCAACCCCGAGACCACTTCGGCCTTCAGGCTGGAGGCCGAAACCAGCTGCGGATAGAGCAGCGCCGGACGCAGGTTTGCGAACAGCCCCAGTTCCGAGCGCAGACCCAGCAGTCCCTTTTCCGGCCGCAGCGCGATGTCCAATGACTCCCATTTGGGACCTCCGACGGCACCAAGCAGCACCGCATCGGCCGCACGCGCCAGGCGCAGCGTCTCTTCGGGCAGCGGCGTACCGACAGCATCGTAGGCCGCGCCGCCGACGAGTCCGTGCTCGATCTCGATCTCCAGGCCATCGGAGCGCAGCGACTCCAGCACTTTCACTGCCTCTGCCATGATCTCCGGGCCAATACCGTCTCCCGGAAGCACCAGTACCTTGTGACTCATCGATCCACTCCGTCAGAAAATGCGATTAATGGTTCCATCAGACCCGGGGCCTGCCTTGCCAGTCCGGCCGAATCCGGCTTGTCTGGTCGATTCGGCATCTGCGCATGGTCCGGGGATCCCAGTCCCGGCTTTCCCGCGGGCCGCAGCGACCGCACCTATCGAAACAGCCAGGGGGCTTCCTTGTGCCGTCTTGCCTCGTATGCCCGGATATCATCGACATGCTTCAGGGTCAAGCCGATGTCATCCAGACCATTGACAAGGCAATGTTTGCGGAACGGATCGATATCGAAGTGAATGACCTGGCCGGAAGGCGTGGTGATCGTCTGCCTGTCGAGATCGACGCTGAGCCGGTAACCCTCCTGCGCGTACACACCCTCGAACAGCTGCTGTACCGCTGCTTCTTCCAGGACAACGGGCAACAGGCCGTTCTTCAGGCTGTTCTGGTAGAAGATGTCCGCATAGCTCGGGGCAATGATGACGCGGAAGCCGTAATCCATCAGAGCCCAGGGAGCGTGTTCACGCGAGGAACCGCAACCGAAGTTGGCACGCGCCAGCAGGATGCTGGCGCCGGCATAGCGCGGCTGGTTCAGCACGAAGTCGGGGTTGAGCCGGCGCCGGCCATGATCCATCCCGGGTTCGCCCTCATCGAGATACCGCCAGGAATCAAACAGGTTCGGACCGAACCCGCTGCGCTTGATCGACTTCAGGTACTGTTTCGGAATGATTGCATCGGTGTCCACGTTTGCCCGGTCCATGGGCGCCGCTATACCGGTCAATGTCGTGAATTTCTGCATGATGACTCCACGTTCTGGTTTGTGCGGGGCGGCTAATGCCGCCGGGATTGCCTGTGAAAGCCCGTCGGCAGTCAACGCCAGCTGCGCACGTCGACGAAATGTCCGGCGATTCCCGCCGCCGCGGCCATGGCCGGACTGACGAGATGCGTGCGTCCGCCGGCACCCTGGCGTCCCTCGAAATTGCGGTTCGATGTGGAAGCGCAGCGCTCGCCCGGCTCCAGGCGGTCGGCGTTCATGGCCAGGCACATGGAGCAGCCCGGCTCGCGCCATTCGAACCCGGCCGCGGTGAATACCTTATCGAGCCCCTCGCTTTCGGCCTGGGTCTTGATCAGACCGGATCCCGGGACCACCATCGCAAGCTTGACGTTGTGCGCAAGGCGTTTGCCCCGGACCACCGC
>JAJYEK010000049.1 GCA_021785795.1 Pseudomonadota bacterium | reverse complement strand
AGGCCGCGCACTGGACGACCGAGGAGAAGCGCCGGTACTGGGCGGCCCATGAACAGCTGATGGCCCTGGCCGTCAGGCTTGAGGCGGTGATTGACTGCCCCGGGCCGGGATGATCGGCAAGGTCATCACGCTTACCAGGAAGCCGGGTGGGGCGCGCCGCGGCTTCGGCCCGGTGGTGGCCTATATCGCCCGTGATGTCCCGGACTCCGAGGGGCGGCTACAGGCACCGATTACGGCGGCCGAGCTGGGACTCATCAATCTGGATGCCGATTGCGACACCCCCGACGCCCGGGTCCTGATTGCCCAATTGGTGAACGCGACGGCCGCCCGCTCCAAAGGGCTCCGGACGAACCCGGCCTACCACGTGGCCTTGAGCTGGAGAGCAGGGGAGCATCCCACCCGCCCGCAGGCGGACCACGCCGTACAGCACGTCATGACCGCACTCGGCATGGCCGAGTGCCAGGCCCTCTGGGCCCTGCACCGGGATACGGACCAGGATCATGTGCATGTCGTGATGAACCGGGTCCACCCGGAGAAAGGCATTGTGGTGGGACCCCCGCGCTTTGATTACCGGGTGATCGACAAGGCCTGCCGGGAGATTGAGCTCGCCCAGGGCTGGCAGCCTACCCCCGGGCCCTACGTCATCGAAGCAGGACCCCACGGCCCCGTCATCGTGCGTCGTTCGCGCCAGGAGCGTCATGCGCGCGGCCTGCTGCGCGCCACCCGCACCACCGCCGAAGGACAGCCGGTCTTCAAGTCCAGCCAGAAGGCCGAGCGTGCGGCGCACAATCAGGGTGCGCCGAGCTTTCAGGACTGGGTGACCGGGGAGCCCGCCCGTGCGCTGCACGCCGTCTTGGATCGTCCCAACCCCACGTGGGCGGAGGTGCACCAGATACTCGCTGACTACGGTGTAGCGATCACCCCCAAAGGCACGGGCATGATCGTGACCACAACCCTCCCTGAAGGCCGGGTCCTCACCGCCAAGGCGTCACAGCTCGGACGCGAGTGCAGCAAGGCACAATTGGAACAACGGCTCGGTCCTTACAGGCCACCGCCCCAGGCACTGCCCCACACCCGAGACACGTATTCGGCATTCCTCGAAGGGGTTCAGCGCGGCGTCGAATCCGGGGGACGTCCCCCGGAACGGAACGACGAAGATCCGCGACGGTCGCTGCGCCGTACGGAACGGGCCGAGGCCCGACAGGCCCTGTACGACCGCTTCAAGACCGAACAGAAAGATCTCCAGATTCGACGCCGGCAGGCACGCAAAGATCTCGCTGAGCGCCACCGGCAGGAACGGGCCGAGCTCAAGGTCGGTCTGGGCGTCCGGCGGGTCGTGTTCAGGGCGGAGCAACAGGCGGCTGGGGTTCCGCCAAAACTCGTCACTGCGCTCTGGGCCTTCGAGGCAGCCACGCAACGCGAAGCGATGCAGAAACGTCATCGGGCTGAGCGGCAAAAGCCCGGAGGTCTGCCCAGAAGCCGGGTCTGGAGGAACTGGCTGGAGCGGCAGGCCGGACTCAATGACGAGGCCGCGAAGTCGGCGCTGCGTGGAATCCGCTACCGCGAGCAACGGAAACAGAGCCGGTCCCGAAACGGGCTTGAGGGCGAGGACCTGGACCCATTGCAATCAGTGTTGTCGTCCCTGCATGCCGAGATCGACCACCGGCGCCAGCAGGTCCACTACCGCGATGCCCACGGGCAGGTTGTTTTCACCGACACCGGTCCGCGGATCGAGGTGCACGACTCGGCGGGCACCACGCTCGAAGCCGCATTACGCGTGGCGGCGCAGAAGTTCGGGGGGCATGTCGACATCACTGGTTCCGCGGACTTCCGGGAGCGGGCCGCCCGGACGGCGGCGCGTTTAGGCATAGGCGTACGAGATCATGATCTGCAACCACTCTGGCAGCAGGAACGACAGCAGTTAGAGCGCGCGCGTCAGCCGGAGCATGCGGCAGCGCGGGAAGGGGAGATGGAGCGCTGATCCGCACTCGGCCACAAATCCTAACCCCCGGCATTCTTGCGCTTGGTGGTTCGTGGCAAACAGGCTTGCCGACAGACCTCAACGTGGAACCGGGGTTCAAGGGCAGGCGAGACACGACGGCCGAAGCCACGGCTGTTTCCCGGCGAGAACGTTCCTGATCCGGCATGGTGACGGCAAGATTTTCTGGTCTGAGCCTACTTCAATCACCCTGGAGGAAGACCAGATGCGCTTGCCGATAACCGCCTGCAACGCGGGGATCCCGTGACGCCCAAAGGGACGCGGCAGAGGCGGAGGGAACCTGGCTTGCAAAATAGGCTCCGGTATGATAAAGCTCCGTGCGCCTCTGCAGGAGGAAGAGTCGACGGGTTCGTCGCATCACCACGGATGCGCTAGGTCGAGGGGTAACCGACCTTCCGGGGCGCAACCGAACCACAAGAGTCAATGCGGGAATCGGTGCGGCCTCGTGAGACCGTCAACGGAGGGGGTCCATCGGGCGGACTGCGGTCAGCGAGGAGATCCGGTCTTGAGCGTGTGGACCACGGAAGCACGTCCTCCGAGATGCCCGATTTAGACATATTAGAATGGATACACCATAAACGCACAGTGCCCGTGCGAGGCCGACCAGGTGTTGATGCACGGGTCCGGGGAGGGGCGGGTCAGGTTTCAGTCGTAGCCGTGTGACGACCGTGGGAAACACGAGGTCGTCACCCTTCCATACCAGTCGGCCGTTGTGTCGGCATTCCCCAGCGCCCAGGCGGGATCAGGCGGCGCGCAGTAGCACGTTCTAGTTTTTAAGTTCTGTTACTTTAAGTTCTGTTACTTCAGTGGTTCGATCGTCAGGGAGCGGTGCCCGTGCCGGGACGGAGCCAGGGCGTCTTGATGACGGTGGTGGCTGGAATCCGGCTGGGTGAGGGCGCGTGAGGAGGCGTTCCGCCGGCACACGGTGAACGAGGTAGGAATAACAAGAGCGTATCCGGGGGGCTTGCGTGTTTTGCGTGCACTGTGGCACTCAAGTGGCCGACGACGTGCGGTTCTGCACGCAGTGCGGCGCGGTCCTCGGCCATAAAGAGGCGCCAAGCGCGGCCTCCACGGCCGGGGCACGGACGGCCACAGCGAATCCCAATCCCCCCGCCGCAGCACCGGTGCCCCCGACGGGCACGCCGCGCCGGGCGCGCGGTCCGCGTGCGCGCTGGGGGGTCGTGGTGGCGGGGGTTGTCGCCGTCGGGGCCCTCGCCGCCGCGTACTGGGCCATCACCGCCTCGAGTCGGCCGGCCGCGATTGTCGGGGTCTGGGCGGGCACGCCCGCGCGGATTCCCCTCCCTGCCGTGCCGCTCCTTAGTTCGGGCGGGGTGCGGTTGACCGTCACCCGGGAAGGGCCGCGCGGGCACCTGCAGGGCACCTTCGCGCTGCCGTCGCAGGTAGCGCCGGTTACCGGTCGCGTGCGCGGGGACCGTGTGGTCGTGCTGGTCCGCTGGGCCGCGCCCGGATCAAGCGCCGCCTATCCGGTGATGAAACTCAAGGCCACGGTGCAGGGTGATCGGATGCAAGGGACCCTTCAGGAACAGCCGGGGGCAACGCAGCCATCCGTGACGATGCCCCTTACGCTACACCGTGCCCCGGTGTCTGCCATCACCCCGTTGTCTTCGTCTCTGGCCCCGGCCGTGTCCCCCCGGGGGGCGGCAGCCATGCGTGTGCCTCGCGAGACGACGAAGCCCGAACGGGTGTCCACCGGGGTGTTCGGTCCGACGACCCCGGGGGCGACGGTGACGGCACGCCACCGCCCAGTGTCGCCGCGCGTGCCGACCTCGCCTCCATCCGGCGGCCGGGCCTACCTGCAGCGCAAGGAGCAGCAATTGCAGCACCTGTTGAATCAACCGTGATACCGAGAAACCGGAGGAGAGCGATGTCGTCCACGAAATCCAAAGCGGTGTGTGTCGGGGTGCTGGCGGGCCTGATGGTCCTGGGCGGGTGCGCCTCCACGGGGGAAGGTCCGACCATTCAGGGCAGTCATGCCGAAGGCGAGGGCGTGCTCGGGGCCGGCCTCGGCGCCGTCGTCGGCGCCGTGATCGGGCATCAATCGGGGCACACGGCCCAGGGGGCCGAGATCGGCGCATTGCTCGGAGGCACGGTCGGCTATCTGCACGGGCGGGCTGAGGACATCGCCCAGGCCAACAAGCTCGCGACGGAAGCGCGTCAGCAGGGTGACACGGTGCACGTCGAGACCGCGACGGTCCAGGATCCGCACACCCATAAGCCCGTGCAGGTCTTCAAGGGGTTTCACGTGACCCTGCCTGCGCACAAGGTCGCCCGCCAAGACCCCCGGACGCTGGTGATGCTGCGGCAGTGCGGCGCGCTCGCGGTCAAGGTGCACACCGACGTCGCGGCGAGCGGCCCGCCGGATCTGCACACCGCAGTGGTCCATGCCTTGGCGCTGCCCGCGGATCAGATCCAATACGCGCCGGTTGCCCACGATCCGGACATCCGGGTGAACGTGGTGGCCAGCAGCTGACCCGGCCTGGCACAGGGACACCCTGGGGATCTGCGGTAAACCCCCGCACGGAACGGGACCGAGGAAGGATCGGTTCTCCGCCCCCGGGTTTCAGGTTTTGATTACGCCGGCACCGCCGGAACAGGAGGGTTCATGGCCACACCATCGTCCCCCGTGGGGACCGAAATCGGCAAGAAGATCGTCGCACTGGTCATCACGGTGGTGATCCTGCTGATCGTCCATCAGATTGCGGCCTCCCTGCCGATGCTGCGGCATGCGCCGCCGCTCGGCGGCACCAGCCTCTTCCCGCTGGCCCTGACGCTCGCGATCATCGATACCCTGATTTTCGTGGCGCTGGTCCAGTTCGGGATTGGCGTCGCTGCACTCGTGTACACCGCGACGCCCACCTTCCCTGAAAGCGGGCGGCTCGTCCTGCTGGCCGTGCTCACGCTGGTGGCCCTGTTGGCCTATCACGGCTACGACGGCGTCCTGCCGCCGCTGCTCGGGAGCCGTACTGGAGAAAGCATCGCGGATCCGGCGTTCGGAGGGCAGCTCGTCCCCATCGCCAAGGCCTACCACGCCGCGGAACAGAACTGGAAATCGTCGCTCGTGCCGAATACCGCGACCCAGCGCCATGTACCCTTTTCTATCCACATGCACACGATGCAGCTCGATGGCCAGACCTATCTGATCACGGACCCGCAAAACGGCCGGCTGTATGATCTGATCTTCCTCATTCTGATCGCCGCGCCGATCGTCGGCATCGTGGTGATCGTGTTCCGCAACATGGATGCCATCACGAATCTGGTCTTCCGTGCCGGTCAAGCCGCCGTCGCGGCACCCGGGACCTCCGGAGTCCCGCCGCCGTTCGCGGCCGGGCCCCGCTGTGCGGGCTGCGGCGCGCCCATGAACCCCGGGGCGGCGTTCTGTCCGCACTGCGGCGCACCGGCTGCACAGGCACAGCCCCCACCCCCCGGGGCGTCTGCGGCGGCGCGCCACTGCCCGGCCTGCGGTGCTGAGAACGTCGCCTCGGCCCGGTTCTGCAAACAGTGCGGAGGGGCGCTGGCCACGGGGCCATAGGCCAGCTTCGGGCGAACGATCGCGCACATCGGGGGGAGGGTGAACCATGTATTGTGAAGCCTGTGGAACCATGCTGGACGAAGGGACGCGGTTTTGTGCTAAGTGCGGGGCGCCCCAGGGCGTCCCGCCAGGCGGGCCCGCGGGTCCGCTCCATGCACACGCCGCAGCCGGGCTGAATCGGCCCCTGATGATCGTCATCGTGGCGCTTGTTGTCGGGTTGCTCGCGATGTGGCTGATCTCGAGCCTGCACTCCTCGCCGCCGCCCAATGCGATTGGGCCCAGTATGATGGAGCCAAGCGCAATCAGCCTGGGCATGGGGGCAGCAACCGGCATAGGGGTCGCCGCGGGCGCGGCGGCGGGGATGGGTTTTCTGTTCGTCTTGATCGGTCTCGCCATCGTCCTGGTGGCGGACTGGAAGATCGCCGCGAAGGCCGGGTACCACGGCGCGCTGAGTCTTTTGCTGATCATCCCTCTGGTGAATATCGCCGTGTTCCTCTTCTTTGCCTTCGGGGAATGGCCGATCGAGCGGGAGCTGAAAGAACTCCGGGCACGGACGGCCGACAATAAGTAGGAAGGGGGCCACTAGACATGACGTCACAGCCTGCTTTAACTCACTTCGTCACGCGATGGGTTCACTGGCCAACTTATACTATAGTCATCATTCTCGTATTGGCAGGTGTGATTCATAGCTACGAGTCCGGGGAAGGCTACAGTTCGAATATAGCCTTCTGGATACCCGGAAGCCTTGTGCTAGTGCTCGCTGCTGGCGCTCTCAGTGTTGCGGTCAGGCTCACCCGCGACGCCAGCCTGACAGCCTCGAGAGGCTTACGTTCCACCGTCGACAGAAGATACCTTTGGGGCTCCGCGGCGGGCATCGGCTTTCTTTGCCTTCTATTGGCGGTTGCAACGTGGTTCGCGGTGCCGCGCACCACAGCATCGGCCCGAACCGCGTTTACCGCCCCGCTTCCCTTCACGCTAAAAAACTTGTCATCACCCAACACCCCTCAGGGGTCAGCCAAAACGTCATGGCAGCCGTGCCTCAGCGCAACGGATCCAGGGGTGACGAACAACACCCACGGACTCATTAGCATCACAGGCGGATCCGGGTCTTTTGCTGCCGTGTCCGCCTCAAACAATACTATCACCGTAGCCCCGGACACTCCGTTATCGGGAAACGTGACAATGACGGTTATCAACAACGGACCGCCGTCTGCCGTTGCCCCGCTGATTGGCACACCGTCCTGGGGGTCCGATTCCTCGAGTTATTGGTCCGTGAACAATTCCGTACCCACGGGCACGTCGACACAAACGAGCGTGGTATCTCTGCGGGCCCCTTCGACGCCGGGGATCTACCATATCCTGTTCGCATTTCAGCTGGAGCTCGGGGCAGATCATGTCGCTTCAGCCACAAATTGGGCGGTCGGCGCTGACAAATGGAACGATGGCAACGATATCGCGCAGTTCTCTCCGACTCAGATAGCTGAAGCACAACGCTTTGGGTGCGCTGCAGATGATTGGCTGATGCAGACTGGAATGAAAAAACTTCTCGTACCTTCGGATGCTATTACAGTCATTGTCGAAGGATCGTAAAAGTTCAAACGCAATACCATAGCGCACTGGAACAAAAACTTTGCAAGCCAATGGTGACAATTAGAATGCGAGTCTGGAGTGCAACTCTTATGTACCACGTTCGCAACACTCTCATTTACACCCTGGTGCTCTTCACCGTTCTCTTTTATCCCGCCAACGCAGCTGCGCAGGGGACCGGGACAACTCATCAGCTCCCGAACCTACTCAACCAATTTGTTCGCACGGTCGTCAAAACTTCCGGCCTGTCCCGATACTCCTCGAGTGGGCCATTGAGCACGGGAACCTGCGCCACCAGCAATGGAAATGGCTACATCGCGTTGTACCCCGCATCCATGTCCGGTTTGAACGCGACAATCAATGGGGTCGTGATCGTTACGCCAGGAGACAGCCTCACCGCAATCGACTGGAACTGGGGCGACGGCACGACTCAGTCGGGATGCGCATATTTCCCTGAATCGCACACCTACGCAGCGAGCGGAACGTATACCGTACGCGTTACGGCGCTAGGCACAAATCACTTCAGGTTACAGCGCACCGAGACGATAACGATACCCGGTTCCTCGGTACCACGGCCCAGCGGTACCAAGTCACCGACAATTAAGCGCATAGACTGGGTTTTTACTCCACATGGACATCAAAGGATAACCATCACTGGCATGGGTTTCGGCGTCCACGCCGCTTATCGCGGCGATGGGAATCACCTCCGACTGTACGATATCACTCGAGGATGGGATGCCGGTTGGTTCCACTGCCTGAATAGCTGTCCAGACTGGGTGTCCGTAAACGTTCAAAGCTGGACCAATACCAGGATCGTCGTTTCGAATCTTTCTGGTTCGTACGGAGATTATGGCTGGCTATTCGAACCTGGCGACAAAGTCGCCATCTATGTTTCCAATGCCTCCACATCACTGCCTCCGCTAGGGTACGGAAACTTGGCCAGAATGCAGGGTGCCGCGCAATATTTTGTGACCGTGCCTTCGTATTCGCCAAACCAACCATTGGGGACCAATTCGCTGACATTTGTGCAGTCTTCGCTACCGGCTGGAACGGTGGGGAAATCGTACTGGGCTGTGTTAAACGTGACAGGCGGGACCGCGCCTTACGCCTGGACGGTAATCAAAGGAAAGCTTCCCGCCGGTCTTAAGATGAACTATGGTGCAATTACGGGAACACCAGCCTATTCAGGCCACTCGGACGTTACGATCGCGGTTCGGGATAATGTCGGTACTACGACACAGAAGCAATTTCTCATCGCCATAAGTAGTTCCGGCGATTTATCAGCCTCCAAACTTCCTCTCCACGAGATTGTTCCAAGGTGCCAGAATTCTTCGGCCGCTCAAGACCTAACGGTGACAAACGCTTGTGCAAACGCGGCTGCACCAACTGTTGCGGCACCCCGAATTTGGCATGTCCTTCATCCGCCCATACCGACGGCAGCAGCGGGATGTCCGCAAGCAGGGCAGTCTTTGGATGAAACAAACACTGAATCCACCACGACCGGAATCGGTAGATGCCAGTTTATGGAGGGACTCTCAGACTATACGTGTCACGTGACACTGTATAAGTACCGTAATCAGGGATTGGCGTATTCATGGCAGGAGTATACGAACGCGGAAACGGAACATGCGGTAGGATCGATGTTGGTCTCAGTGCCGATCGAGATTGGTATAGCTGCGACCGGCGTAGGTCTCGTTCCGGATGTTGTCATCCGTTTCGTGGAATTTTGGCACACAATGTCGAGTATAAGCAGCGCCGGTGAGGCATTGAAGGCTCTGTACGCAAAAAATCCGGGTCCTTTTTCGCGTACGTCGTACGTTGGAATTTGTTACTCGGTAAGTCCGCCTCAAGGCTGGCCGGCTTTTCTACTTATCCCGCCAATATTAGGACACTTATAAAATGAGTTCCGAAATGGGTATCGCGGGTGTCCTTGTTGTCGGAATCGCACATCCGCGCGGTCTAATTGTGAGGAGATCACAAAAATGCGGTCCTTTTGACCTTCCCCCACAAATCCATGCCACTGTAGACTTCGGACTTCCAATCCGATGCGTTGGATAAAGTGATTGATGAGGGGTAGAGGTTCCAGACGCTCGCTCTGCAGGAGGAATCGAGCTTTTTGCCGGAAGAGGGGTTGTGTGTCGTCCATTCTGTCGCTACTATTAGCGACAGACATTCAAAAGTCAAGTCCATGCCACGCCGACCCGAAGTCATCATCAGGCAAACCCGCGCTCGGATCGCGCGCATCCGGGGGACGCTCGGTGCGATCGACACCCTGTGTTCCGGCACGCTGCTGCAACGCATGAAAGTCTGTGGAAAGCCCGGCTGCCGTTGTGCGCAGGATCCGGATGCACGCCACGGACCGTACTATGAATGGGGGCATATGAAGGGAGGCAGGCTGGTCCACCGGACCGTCTCGCCCGAGCAAGCTGCCGTCGTGCGGATGGCAATCGCCAACTACCGGAAAGCGAAGAAGCTCATGCAAGCGTGGGAGGATGAAACCGAGCGCCTTATAGACACCGAAGTGCCCCGCAAACCCTAACCACCCCGAGTACTCGGGTAATTACGCGCAAATGCGACTGGCGAGCTGCGGAATGTAAGGAATGTAAGACTCGGTGGGACATTTAAGCGCATCCAGGTTTATTTACATGTATCACAGTACGCTGTTTTAAAAAGGGATTACTCCATATCTCGCGGATTGGAAAGGGTAACTGAAAGGATTTGTAATCATCCTGGTGGCACGTGCCGGCCTGCAACCGCTCGAACAGGTTCAGATAGCTTGTATGGTACATACCATACATATATGGTACACTGAGACATGGAATTCGAATGGGATCTTTCCAAGGAGCGGGCCAACCTTCGTAAACACGGGGTCAGTTTTTCGGAAGCGGTCGAGACCTTTTTGGATGCCCGCGGATTCCAGCTGACGGACCAGGCGCATTCGGAGGAAGAGGCGCGTTTCTACTGGGTCGGAAAATCCGATACCGGACGCGTGCTGACGACCCGGTTTACCCACCGGGGGCAGAAAATCAGGATTATCGGATCGGCGGAATGGCGGAAATTCAGGAGGCTGTACGATGAAACAACCCAACCTGCGTGACCTGCAGATCGATCGGGCCGGGACGCGTAAAATCCGGGCATCGGCGAAAGCCGGATCTGTGAAGATTACAATCAATATCGACCGGGACAGCCTGACGCTGTTGCGGGCGATGGCGGAGGAGACAGGGGTTCCCTACCAGAGGCTGCTCAATACCGTGTTGCAGGAAGGTTTGAGGGGCCAGGAACCCCTGAAGGCGCGGGTGGACCGTCTGGAGCGGGCGCTTAAGAAGATGCAGCGGCAGAGTGCGGCCTGAACGTGTTGGACACTCCTTTGGGAGGCCGGGGCAAGAGGTGGCGCGTCATCTTGTTGCCGGATGGGGAAACGATTCATAACGCGTTTTTTGAGTCGGGGTACGTGCCATGAAGATCCGCTACTTTCAAGAAACGGATACGCTCTATATCGAGTTCCGTACGACCAGTGTCGTCGAAACCAAGGACCTGGACGAACTACCATCCTGGATCTGGACGCCCAAGGACAGACCTGTGGCCTGACCCTTGAGCAGGCCAGCGAGTGTGCCGACATCCCGCATTTCTCCTATGAACAGGTCGCCGCTTAAGCGCCCGGCACGGACGGCCTGCACCCCGAACCCTGCGGGACTTTTGCGGGGATCGGTCCTGCTTTATCCTGCTCAGTCGGGCAAAATACGCAACGGGCGCCCGGTATTAGTTTAAAATAAACAATCAGTTACGGACTAAAAGACCAACTACGAACCAGGTGGTCGGGAGTTCGAATCTCTCCGGGCGCGCCATTAATTCAATAGCTTACCGACGTTTGATCCCCTTTCCGTTTTAGCCGCGTAGCTGGATCGTAGCTGCGCGGGGCGTATCGGCCGCCCGATACTGGGCCATCCGGTCCACGTACTCGGCGAGATGGGCGCTGGAGAGGTGGGCATAACGACGCACCATCTCCACCGACTCCCAACCACCGAGTTCCTGCAGCACGTGTAACGGTGTGCCGGCCTGCACGTGCCAACTGGCCCAGGTGTGGCGCAGGTCATGCCAGCGGAAGTGTTCGATGCCGGCCCGCACGAGCGCCGCCTTCCACGCCTTGGTGTTCACTTCGCACACCGGTCTTCCCCGATAGGTGAACACGTGCCGCTCATGCTGACCCCATTGTCCCTGCACGACCGCCACGGCGTTGGGGGAGAGCGGTACCGCAATCGCCTTCCGGGCCTTTGCCTGGTCCGGATGCACCCACGCCATCCGACGCGGGAGATCCACCTGCGACCATTCGAGCCCCGTCACGTTCGCCCGGCGCAGTCCGGTCTCAAGACTGAACCGCGCCATCGCCGCGAGATGCGCCGGCAGTGCCGCGAGCAGCCGGTCCGCCTCGTCCCGTGTCAGCCAGCGGATGCGCCGCTTCGGCTCCGGCAGCATCGGCAGCGATGGGGCCTTGTCGAGCCAGTCCCAGACGAACACCGCCTTGCGCAGGATCGCGCGCAGCACTTCGAGCGTCCGGTTGACGGTGGCATTCGCCGCTCCGCCCGCGCGCCGTGCCCGGGTGATCTCGTCGATCTCGGCCCGTCCAATGGTCTGCAGGGCCACCCCGCGCAGATACGGATCGAGCCAGCGCAGGTGCGACTTGTCGTCGTCCTGCGAGGCCTTGTGCGTGGTGTCCGCCAGATACCGCACGACCGCCTCGTCCCAGGTGTGTTCCGGCTTCGTACCGAGCCGTTGTTGCGCCCACAGGGAGGCCTTCAGCGTGTCGTGGTACTCCTGGGCGGCGTGCCGGTCGGCAGTCCCAGTGCTGTGCTGTAGGCATCCTTGACTGTGGGTGATCTTGACCCACCAATGCGGCGAGTCTTTGCGTTGGTAGAGTGACATCGGATTACCTCCTGTCGGTCACCCAGCAACGCCCGCGGGGCGAAAGCATAAAGCGAGCGCACATAGGCCGCAAGATCATCTTCCACGAACACCCAGCATTTACCGGGCTTCGCCCCCGGGATCGTGCCGGCCCGGGCCTTCTGGGCCACCGTGACGGGGTGCATCCGCAGTAATGCCGCGGCCTCTTTGAGGGTGAGGGTTTTCATGGCCTGGTCCGTGGTGCTGGAGCGTCCTGATCATCAGTGACCCGCAACCTGCACACCGTCCCGCTGGTCTGGGCTGCGCGGCGCGTGGGCCCAGCGGGTCCGTCGGGGGATTGGAGAATGGAGTGCATACCCTCAATCAGTGGCCGGGGAAATGGCACCTGCCGATGAGCGGTCGACCCCAGGCGGGACCCCGAGGCGACCTATCCCGCAAAATGTCGGCTACAGGAGTGCCAAGAAGGATAAGCGATTGATATCGACATGCGTGACCCCGCCGCCTTGCTTACCGCTGCTGCGAATATGGGCGAAGACCTGGAAGCTTTGCTTACAGAGGCAAGCGTTCACGATTCCGGGAAAGTACGCGTTGCCGCCTGCCTTTGCCTGGGCCGTTGGAGCGCTTTATAAGTGGTGGCTGGTCGGCTCCTCGGCCGAAGGTGACATTGGTGTTTCGATCTATTCCGTCCGCAGTGCCTAGAAAACCGGACGGCCGCAAGGGTAGGGTCCTTGAACGGCTTTGGGCAAGCTTGCCAGCGGCACTTGACCCTTTTTCCGGCATACGCGGCCGACGAAAGCAGACACTCGATTGCTGCAAATTTACGACGCGTTGTCAGGTACGTGCGGGAACAAGCCATAGCGTCCGCTGTGCGGGTTCTTGCTAAACATCAATACCTGGTCAAGGGCCTTGATTGCATCGGGCGGATCGGTGTTCTCGACGACGAACACTTGCCGGGCGTCGGGCAGCGCCTGGAGGTAGGCGTAGAACTGCTCCTTGAGGTCGGTGCCTCGAAGGTCGTCCTCTTTGCCGTCGGGTTCGCGATAGGCCAGCAGCGGCGAGTCGAGTACGATGAACCCTGTGTGTGGCGTCTGCCTTGTCCCGCAGAACGACAGAAGGCCTAGGGTGAACGCGGCGTGTGTGATAGCCCGAAGGCCCTTGCCGAAGGCGCTTCGAGACTTGCCCGATATGACAAGGTCGCGTGCCTTCGGGTCGAAGAACACGCGGTCCGCCTCAGGGAAGTGCCACCCCGTCAAGATTGCCTCTACCGTCTGGGCGAACGTGTCGGCAACGGTCGAAGGGATTTCGGCCGAGAATGTACCCGCTGCCTTCTCGGCCTCGGCGCTCCCTTCAAGGTCAGCGCGGCGTCGCTCCATGTCTTGCACGGTCGCATGCATGGTCAGCGCCTCGCGAACCTCGCCCCGCTTGTCGGCAAACTCCGAATACGAGGCGCGCAGCCGGAAGAGTTTGGGCGAGATGAGGCTATCCACCGACTCCGAAATCTCCTTTAGCTCTCGAATGACGCCGGGCATCCTGCGGTCGAAGCTGGCGCTCTCGCGCTGGAGGTCGAGGACCGTCACGGCAAGCTCGATGCGCAGGACCTCGATCTTGGCGATCTCCTTGCGCGCCGCCTCAACGACAGCGTCGATGTTGCCCTCGCATTCGGCGTTGGCACGGTGATGAGTCGGCTCTGCACCGCACAACGGACAGCTTACCGCGCCGAGCACGTTGAACAACGTGCCGCCCTCCTCAATGGCGCACAGGCGCTCGATGTCCGAGCCGTAGTGCCGATCTAGAAGCGAGAACCGCTCAAGCAAGGCATCAACCTCGTTGCGGCGGTCTCGGCTCTCTTCAAGTTTCTTGCGCAGCTCGCGTCGCTTTCTGGCGGCCTGTTGGAATTCGGTCTCCGTCGCGTTCAGTTGCGCCGTGTGCTGGCGAAGCGAGGCCTCGATTCTCTCAAGCTGTTCCGACAGCGTGGCAGGACTCTTCGTGAGTTCCTTGAGGCGGTCGCGATAGTCGCCTAGGAGCTGATCAAGAAGGTGCATCTGCGCTACGCGCGAGAGTTCCTGGGGCTCGTGCGGGCTGCTCGCGGTGAGCGCCGAGTCATCTGTCCCGGTCAGGAGTAGCTTGAAGGTCGAGAGGTTCGTCGTGTCGGTAACGGCGTTACCATCCGAGAGAGGCGAGCGCTGCTGCGTGATCTCGTTCTCGTTAACAATCATGAGCCGCGCGATGTTTCGGAAGCTGAGGCTGTTGGTTTCGCCGCGCGCGTTCTTGCGGACGCGCTTTCCGGCAACGCCGCATAGCTCAAGCAGAAAAGAAGATAGATTGGCGTCGTTTCGGTCGTTGTGGACCTCCGCAAGGACCCTTGCCTCCACCTCGTCTGCGGGCGGCATGTCGTGTAGGTCTTCATAGAGCCGGAAGCTACCGCCCTCTATGCTGCGAAGGATCGTGAACGCGTTGCCCTCGAGGGTCTCAATGCTCAAGAGCACACGGTCATAGCCAACGCGCTCGGGAACATCGCGAAGAGGCCCCTTGCCGCCCAGCATGAAGTCAATGGCCTCGACAACGAAAGACTTTCCGGTGTTCGATGCACCATAAAGGACATTCAGACCGGGCCCGAAGACCACGGTCGCAGGCGGCTTCTGCGGTCCGAAGAAGCCGAGAAGTCGAAGCCGGAAGCCTGGCCTTGTACTTGTCATTGAGCCCCTCCCATGCTGCGCTCCACCTGCTGGAACTCTTCGACCCAGTTATCGAAGAACCTCCGCATCACGCCCCTGAACTGCTGGTCGCTGTAAGCGCCAAGCTCTTCAACAAGCCACGCGGCGCGTTCCTTGAGGGCGCGGAGGTAGCTCGAAGACAAGGAGGCCAGGAAGGTTGCAGCGTTCTCGCCCGCGCTATACTTAATCCCTTCTGGAGTGATGTCTCGCCGCACGAGCTCGCGAGTCATCATCAAGAGCAAGGCCTCGTCCACCAACCTTCGACGCACAAGGAATTCTGCCGAGTGGATGGGGGTCGGCGGATGCAAGCTCTCCGGGCCGCCGACATCGCCCGTGTGAACAAGCAGGTAGTCGAGCGCCACGAGACGCTGAAGATCATACGAAAGTGGATATGCCGTGCCGAGAATCGACACGGCCCGAATCCCGGCCTCCAAGGGGCCGTTGAAGGTCGCAGTGCTATGGGGTTGCCTCATGTCCTTGTCCAACGCAAACGTTCATCGTTCACGAGCTGGTGGCAAATTCCGTCGCGATCCTTTGGCTTCGTACAGGTGATCAGCGCGTTCGCTGTGATCTGAATCTCGCGCGCGGCCTTGGTGACCGCGCAGACCCGCTCGTACCCGTCGGGGTGCGCAGCATTGTGGGTATCAATCACACCGTCAAAGACGTCTTGCTGCAGTGACTCGAATGTCCCAACCGGCACCGTATCGCGGGCAAAAACGCGCAGCGACTCGGCCTGGTAGAAGGCCTCTCGCTGGCGAAGGAAGTGATCCTTAAGCTTCTGCGTTGGCAGGGCGGAGGTGTCCGGCACTGGCATCCCGGCGTGCTCGGCGTAGGCTCCCAGTAACTCGGTGACGTATTTGCTTTCCGCAGCGGTAACTGTCGCGGGAGGTTTTCCGGCGACGGGGCGCGGCCGAAGACCGCCTCCGAAACGCGCCGCATGTACCGGTGTGGCGCGATGATCTTCGACAAGCTGAATTCCTGTCGTCGCCTCGAAGATCGTGACGTCGAAGGCGTCCACATAGGCGCGGAGCGCCGCATCGAGCGGCACTTCGTGCTTGCTTGTAATTTCAGCCTTCACCTTCTCGTCCCAGGCCGCGATCAACTCCTCTCGCAGCTTCTGACCATTCGCCAAGAGGCGATTGAGCTTGGTTCCGGCACCCCGCGGCGCAACGAAGTAGTAGCGGCGTGGAGACAGGTACTCGCCCTTGAACGAATACCAGATGACCTTACCGAACTCGGCCCAAACATCGCCTGGCGTCAGGGCGTGGTCATAGTGTTTGCACTGATAGTTGTCCCAGACACCCTGCAAACGCTTGCTGTCTGCGAACCCGACAACGTCGATCCCGAGATCACCGGCACCCGAGAAGCGCTGCACCTGTGCGTAGCGGCTCTTGAGGCAGTAGTGCACCCATTCGTGCACGAAGTCCTCCCACTGATCGGGGGAGTACAGAAAGAGCCGCTGCTGTGGCGGGATCACCGGCCCGAGGGTCATCTGCGCCGCAGTGACTTCTGTTGCGGGTACACCTAGTGCCTTGATGTCCTCCCAATCTCTCGTCATGACCCGCCTCTGCTTTGCTCGTCATGAGGCCGGAAGTACGGGTTTTTGTCTATCTGCGCTGCCTGCACCTTCTTCGTAAAGAAATCCGACAGGTCATCCTTATGCTCAAGTAGGCGCACGATCTCCTGAACGGTTGCGAGGACTAAGACCTTATGTTGCAGGAACTCACGCACAGTGTGAACCGCAGGCACCGTGTAGTCGCTGGCAGAAATAAAGATGCCCCGAACCTCGGCGCGAGACATGAGGCGAACGAGATGCTCCGCGATCTCTGGCTTGCCCACCGGCTCGCGGTACCACTTCATTTCTACGAAGTGCAAAACGCCGTTGAGTTCGATGACGCCATCGATCTGTTCGACGACACCTTCCCCGGACTCGCCGACAAGGTGAAACGCCTTGCGCACAAGAACGCCGTAGGCATGAAAGATGTTGTTGAGCACCGTCTCTAGCCTCTTACCCCGTTCCTGAGCGGTGAGCGTGTTGCCGAAGAGCGCATACAGCTCACCCTTGGCTGCCTCGACCCTCGTTGCGCGTTCGCGCTTCTCATTGGTGGCACGCTGCGCCTCGGCGAGCCGGGCCTGACGTTCCTCCTCGCGCGCATTGCTCATGCGCGTGAATGCATCCTTCTGGTTTACAACTTCGCGAATGCTGGCAACGAGGCCCTTGGCCTTGAGTTGGTCGTTGGGCCAGCAAGTGTCGAAGCTCGCAAAGTCCACGACACGCCGCAAGACCTCACGCCGCTCGCGAAGCGCTGGTTCACCCTTCGTATTGAGGCGCTCAAGCACAGTGCGAACGATCTCGTACTTGTTGATGTCCTTTGGCATGGCCTTTAACCGGGCTGCGAGATCGGATGTCATGGCTTCCGGGACCCCTGCGCCCCGGAAGAAGACGAGAATATCCTGCTTCGAGCGATTCAGCAGCGGTACAACATCCACAAGAAGGCTAAACAGCTCAGGTGGATAGTGAAAGGTGATATCTACCGACGCCCCTGTCAAGCAACGGCCTCCATTGATGCAGCTTGGGCACAAGCCCGATTGCCGCTGAAGGTGCTGGCAAGAAACGTAGCGAGCAGCTGCCCGGTCCTGACTGTCGCCGTATTTCGCTGGTCGATGACTGCCTCGATCGAGGCGATTCGCTCCCTGAACTGATCTTGGTATGCGATCGGTGGAACAATCACCGGTAGCGGATCGCGTTTGACCAGTGCCGTGGCGGCCCGGCGTTCGAATTCGTTCTGCGAGAAGAGCGTCTTGATGGGACGCGGTAACGCTTCGCGCTGCCATTGGCGGATTCTGATCTCCTCGCCGTTGGCGAGGAAGATGTAGGGCACCTTGATCTGTTGGGCGTACCCCTTCGCCCGTGCCTCAGCCTCCGCGAGATTGATCGAAGTCTTCTTGGCCTCAATCACGGCACACCAGTTGCAGTCGCACAGTAGGTAGTCGGCCTTGATCTTGTCTGGAATGGCGCATTCAAACAGGACCAAGTTGATGTGAGTGTGGTCACCGAATTTGATGGTCTGATGTTCACGTTCGCTATAGGAGCGATCTATCCCATTTGCGTGAGCTTATGTACCACAGAACGCCTCCTGCTTGTCATACTCTTATCTCCTGGTCTGTCGGCAAGCTCCCCGTCAAGCCAATGCAGGGAAAGCGTCAAATATTCTTTGGAATCCTGCGTGCTCCCAAGTTTATCCGCATATTTAATCGCCTGCTCCGCAAACACTTTGGCGTGATAGACCTTTCGCTTATCCGATGTATAGCAGTCTTTGAGAATTTCCATGCTTTCGCGAAGTGTAACGGCAACTGTCTTGTCAAACGGTTTATTAATATTGCTTTGAAACAGAATAACTGCATAAGTGTTCCGAATCGTAGGATTTCTGTCTCGTGTCTGGGTTAGAGCTTCATCTATCCAATTGAACGCCGTGACCCAGTCACCGCGCTTAGAACAATACAGGGCTCCTTGTTGTCGCAGATACGGCGATGGATCGCGGTGATAGACGTTTTCGTAGAACTGGATGCCTTCCTTAACATCTGGGAAGGCCCTTGAGGTGAGGGACTCATCATACGCTCGCCTCTTGAAAATATCGTATCTCGGAATCCGGGTCGTTGAGACGTTTTTGTGGAATACCAACAGAAGGCGTTTCAGATTTTCGTTCTTTAGCGCTTTTATCACCGCGTCCGACACCGGCCCCGAACGAGGCACAACGAAATCCTGCGCTGGGTCAGCAAGTACTCCTCCATAGCTGGAAATCATTGCCCCCATAGACTCGAACCTACCGTGGACCTCTTTTACGTTGATAGAATAATGAGACAGAAAGGCACTGGCCACGTCGACAGACGTTGGAACGCGACAAGAATACAGGTAACATATCAGTGCAATCAGATCGTGCGACGGCACATTGTCGGTCCCAAGCTGAGCCAGTGTCTTTACGTAGCGTTCACGTAAAGAATTGTTGCGAATTGTACCGGCCATTACTTCAAACAGCGTCGGTTCCTCAATGGAAGAAAGATGGTCTTTGTTTTTCTGGAATTTACCCGTTACGAGCTCTTTCGGGACACGATTCTCGATCTCCTGAATGTCTTGATCAGTAAGCCCAGAAACGTCCTGGAGAACGAAACGGCGTTTTTCGAATCGATGTGACACAGTATCGAAAAAGTAGTCACGCTCTGCACCCACCAACTGTATGTACGAACTAGTCAACAGCTCCGTCACACCCTCCGAAGCATCCGCTATATTGTCAATGAATACCAAAACTGGGTGGGCGAGCGCGTTTGCCTTATGTGCAAGTAGACGGGCCTTGTCCTTGGAAAGTTCGTTTACGAACAGCTTGTCGCCTTTGAACGGAAAGTCAGAGGCCAGCTGTCGGAGTAACGTCGATTTGCCAGTCGCTGTCGCACCGAGTAAAACAGTATTCTTGCCTTGGGCAATTGTGTTCTTTGCCTGTAGGAAATGTTTAGTTTCGTACAGTCTATCGGAATAAATATCGCTCCATGCCGGCTCCGCACCGGAGTAGAACTCGGTAATTGAACGCGCAGGAATAGCGTCTGGAGATGGGATCTTGAATTCTGGAAAAAACTGGCTAAGTAAAGTAAATGAGACTGATGGAGTATGTGGAACAATGTTATTAAAGTACCGGAGCAGTTCCGTTGTATCTCCTATGATCATTTGGAAACCCATTGATTTGAAGTAATCAATGGCTTCTTCGTCTGCCGCTCTAAGCGATACCCATGCTTCCTTGGCTTTACGTCCATGCATTATTTCTGGGTGAAGAGCTTGAAGTACTCCAGCATCTTCTAGCCTGTACCCCCAGTAGAAAGTGGGGGTCTTCTGAATTCTGCCCACAAACCCGAACCACTTGTCAGAATCTCTTGAAAAGGAAGATGCTAACTCTATCGGTGTAAAGTCAAAGTCTGTATCTTCGTGCGCAACGCAGCCATGTAGCGGGATATACTCGACTACGCACTTTCCGCCAATTGACGGACCTCGGACCAACAGATCGTTCAAGTAGTGTGATTGACTATCCTCGTAGATCTTGTGGACTAGGTTGTCGATGTTCGTCGTGAAGATTGTTTTGATACCAAGATTGGCTATGGCCTTGTAGTCCGAGTCATATTTCACGACGTTGAATCGGCGCCTCAGGAAGTCGGCTAACTCCACCGCCTTGGTGCTCTTTATATTCAAGCACACCTGTGCCAGCGATAGCCTTGAGGGCTTCTTCAGTCCAAAATGATCAATGAGTTCGTTCTTTAACCCATCCCCAGATGGTAATGGGCCAAGAGCGCTTTCGGCGTGTACCGAAAACCCGGAACCCACGAACAAATTGATGCCTTCCTTTGCATACTGTTGAAATAGCGCTTCGTTCTCAATTTCCATCTTTGTGTTTCCCGAGGTCGGCAATTGTCAGACCGTAGCCTTACGGCGCATATCACTTATATAGCCCGTCCAAAATAAATGATGCGCGGTGCCAAAAATTTGTAGGACACTTTCGTATAGAGAGGCTACTCAATCCACATACGATTGGCAATTGCCCATGAACGGCTGCTCTGGGTCGAGTCCCACCGGCGAGCTTGATCAAAGCAGTGGTTCAAGTTTCCGACCCGCGCCAATGTCCGGTCTCGCCCCTGTATTGCGGACCAAATAGGTCGAAACGCCAGCGTCGGCATTGGCCGAGGAGCAGCCCACTACGTTTCCCAGGAGCGGACATTTTCAAAGACAGAAGACAGAGAGCCCGCCGACCGCGTAGTGATCCGGGCCACCGGAGCCAATTACGCCGCCTTGATGACCATCCGAATAGTCACACGGAGCGTCTTTTTCAGGGCCACCAGAATCGCGGACAGATTGTCCATGGTCGGGTTCCCGGATGGGGACAGCATGCGATGCAGGCTCTTGCTGGATTTGTGCACTTTCTTTGCCAGCGTTTCGAACCCCACCGTCGCGTTCACCAGATCCCGCAAGATCCGCTTCGCGGTGTCCGGTTCACCGGCAAGGAAGAGCGTGAGCGCTTCCTCCAGGAGTGCCTGGGCAAAGGCCGGATCACGTTGCACGCGTGCGATCACGGTCTCTTTGAAATCTCGTGTTAACGTCATACCTTCACCTCGAAACCATGGAACGCTCGAGAGATTTCCCTGCTCCCTACGCACCTGGGCGGTCGTGACCTTCGCCGCCGCGGGCGCATTAAGTCCATCGAACCCTGCTGCATACGGGCTCGTGCCGTCAGCACGGAGGCGTTCGAGGACCGGGAACGCCACGGCTCTCATGGGAACCTATAGGTTACTTATAAGCAAGGCACTTCGTGCACCCGGGCAGGATTGTTAATCGTTGCGGCGGTGGGAGGCGCGCAGTCCTCAGGATCGGCGTTTCGGTTTCGCTTCCCCGAATAACTCCGTGACAGAGCAGCGCAATGCCCGGGCAATCTGTTCCAGTGTGCTGATGGTGGTGTTCTGGGCGCCATGTTCCAGGCGGCTCAAGGTGGCCCGGCTGATGCCGAGTTTGCGGGCAAATACTCCCTGCTTCAGGTCCCCCCGTCGGGTCTTCAGTGTGTGGGCCAGCTGTTGGGCAAGATCCATGGCTGTCTATCTGAGCATAGGGAACGGTTCACATGTGGAAAGTAGCGTGGTATGCTCAGGTCCACATACGGAAACTAGGGGTGCCGCCGGTAGGGTCGGCACGACTCCCGGAACGAGGAGGGCGATGGGGCACGGCCTGACGAGGGAGCAAGACCCGACAACGGCGCCCCAGACAGGGGAGGCGTCATCCACGTTGACGCACGCCCTCGGCCGCCGGATCCGGGTCCTCCGTGCCGAGCATGGCTGGAGCCAGGAGACTCTGTCCGCATTGACCGGTCTGCACCGGACCTATCTCAGCCAAGTGGAGCGGGGGTCGCTGCACATCAGTGTCGTGCAGCTCGCGAAGATCGCCCAGGCGTTTGACCTGCGTCTCGGGGTTTTGATCGATGGGTCCGGGGGTTCCGGTGCCCCGGGACCGAAAGACTAGACACACGAACCCACCTCACGGCTCATCCGGCTCCCCGACAAAGTGCCCCCGGCCGATGCGGCCGGTAGCCCCGAGGCTGGACCCCACATAATTCCGGAACCGTCCTTTCGCATCCTGTCCATAGGGAGCCCACGGGCGTCCCTGAGCGTCCACCCCAAACGGCGCGTCCCGATGGGTCTCGAACGGCAGGCTGTCAATCCACACCCGGCCGCCGTTCTGGACCGTGGCTAAGGGTATGCCCGGCTGAAGGTGCGGCGGGAGCATATCCGCGCGATAGTGCTCGACCGGGGCGTCGGGGCGCGGCAGTTCGGTGCGGCCGATCGCCGCCGGCGGGGGTACCGCAATGGGCGCACGCACCGGCGCGGAGCTTGTGGCGGGCGGAGGGGGAGGGGTCGTGGGTGGTGTGGCCGGCGCGGCAGCCGCGGGTCGGACGGATGGAGGCACCGGTCCGGCTTTGACAACGCGCTCCGCGGCGATCCCAAACGCCGCCTGCACCACTTTGTACGCCGTTGCCCGCCGGTAGCCCTCGGCGATCATGGCGTGCACATACGGTTGAATCGCCTCCCCCGGACGCACGATCCGTGCAAGCCGCTCGGTCAGGATCCGCACCGCCGCCCGGTACGACACCATGTCCTCCACGATCTGGCCTTCGGCGATCCGTGTCCAGGTCGCCGTCAGCGTCTCAAGCTCCGCCGCCGTTCTGCCCAAGATCCTGGTTCCCCGTGGTTGTCTGCTACTAATAATCTGTGGTAGCGGAAAAAGTGTTACTCCGCCGAAATGCATGCGGCCCACCGGCGAACCGAAGCGGAACCGGAGTGGAATCAATGTGGACCGCAGGCGGCACAAGCGTCACGGTGCCGGACCCAAAGCGGACCTAATCCGGACTCAATGTTGACTCAATCCGTTCGAAGCGGACTCAAAGCGGACTCAAAGCGGACTCAAAGCGGAACGCACAGCATAGAAACAGACAGTACAGGGTAAGGGTTGTCCGGACATCCCGGCTCCGCCGGGCTGCCGGACAACCCGCCTGCTCAGGCTTCGCCCGAGACCTGGAACTACGCGCGGCGCGGCCGTCGCAGCGGCGGCCGTCTGCGTGGGCGCGGTGAGGATCCCGCACCAGGAGGCCGCCGTTTCCCGCCGCGCCGATTACCCTCATGGCATCCGATGAACCCCCGACGCGCGCCCCGCGGACCCGGCTCGAGTTCCGCTGCGATCCGGCGGCGCGGGATCATATCGCCACCGAGGCCGCGAAGGCCGGTCTCACCGTGAGTGCCTTCCTGCGCCGGGTCGCCCTGGGTCGTCGGGTGCCCTCGATCGTCGATCAGGCGATGGTCGGCGAACTCCGGCGCCTGGGGGCGATGCTGAAGCATCTCTATCCGAAGGAGGCGAACTGGAGTGTCGAGGAGAAACGGCGCTGG
>JAJYEK010000236.1:3194-4877 GCA_021785795.1 Pseudomonadota bacterium | reverse complement strand
TCTTCGCCAACGCGTCCGGATCCAGTATCCCCATCCATGCCAGCAGCACCACCGCTACCGGGAGCTCGAAAGCAATACCGAAGGCGAAAAACATGGAAAACACGAAATTCAGGTAGGACCTGATGTCGGTCATCATCGTCACCCCGGCCGGCAAGGAGTGCACGAAAAACCGGAACACCATGGGAAAGATGACGAAATACGCAAACGCCATGCCGGTATAGAACAGGACCGTGCTGGACACGAGCAGGGGCAAAATCAGCCGTCGCTCGTGGCGGTACAGACCGGGGGCTACAAAGGCCCACAGCTGAAACAGGATAAACGGTATCGCAATAACGATCGCTACCGCCAGAGTCAGTTTGATGGGGGTCAGAAAAGGCGATGTCACATCGGTGGCGATCATGCTCGCCCCCTTGGGCAGCACGGATAACAGCGGCTGCGCCACACGCGTGTACACCTTGTTCGAGAACGGCAACAGCGCAATAAATATGACAGCCACCGCGATCACCGAATACAGCAGGCGGTTGCGCAGCTCCAGCAAATGGGAAATGAAACTGCCTTCCGCCCCTTCGCCAGGGGCGTCAACGGGGTCGGGTTTTTCTTGCGCTGCCATGGCTGTTCCGGGTGGTCTTGGGGCCCGCGGTGCGCGGGGAACCAGTCTTGGGCTGCGATGGAGTCTTGGGCTGCGATGGAGTTCTGCGGCCAGAACGCTTGCGCGCGGGGACCGTGCGCGCCGTTGCGACCGGGAGCACTTCCGGAACGGCGGGCTGGCTGCGGTCGGACTCACCCGCATCGGTCGGCGCCGGAATGGCCGGCGCATCCGGTTCCACAGACGCGCTCAGACTCGAAAACGTTTCCTTGGCGGACCGCTCCAGAACATTGCGGGTCTCGGCGAGCTCTTCCTGGACCTTGCGAAACGCGGCCAGATTATCGTCGTTTACTTCGTGGTCGATGTCACGCTTCACGTCCTCGATGAAGCGCCGCAGACGCGCCATCCAGCGGCCCAAGGCACGCGCCACCTCCGGCAGCCGCTCTGGCCCCAAGACAATCAGGGCTATTAGGCCGACCAAGACCAGTTCTGAAAAGCTGAAATCGAACACAGATTGCGCCCGCGTCAGGGCCGGGTCAAATCTTCTTCTTGTCCCTGCCGGTGTGCTTGGAGGTTACCTTGCCCTCGATGATTCGGTGAGAGCCATCATCCCCCTGGGGCTTGTCCGGTTGGTCGGCGGAATCGCCCGACGGCTTTTCCATCTCGCCCTTCATGGACTCCTTGAAACTCTTGATCGCCCCGCCCACATCGCTGCCGATGTTGCGCAGCTTTTTGGTACCGAAGATGACCACAACGATGGCCAGTATGACCAGCCAGTGCCAGATGCTGAATTCACCCATGTCCGTATTCCGTCTGTTCGCTGGGCAACATGCCCGCCGTAAGTCTATGCGTTCTGAATGTCAGGCTGTCGCACCCGCCATCTGAAGCACGGCCACCGTCCGGAAGTAACCGGGCGCTCAAGCAGTCTTCTTGGAGCGCGAGCCGTTCTTCGCCTTTGAGGATCTGGATGCAGTTGCCGCTCTTGCGCGCGGCGCTTTCGCCGTTTGTCGCTCGATCTTCGGAGCTTCCACTGCCGCCGTGGTCGTGTCCGCAACCTCGGCCTTGTCGGATTCTTCCTTCATCGCCTGCTTGAAGTT